>NCEH01000083.1 GCA_002304505.1 Rhizobiales bacterium 32-66-11
AACGGCGGCAAGGGCATCATCCCGACCCCGATCACCATGGACGAGCTGGAAGACATGCTCATGGAGCACGGCATCATGAAGGCCGTGGACGAGACCGTCGTCGGCAAGACCGCCGCCGAACTGGCCGCCATGTCCGCCTGAGGCTTTTCAAAGCAAATCCCAGCCCCTCCTCGTGAGGGGCTGGTTTTCCGCCACGAAAACTGGGGTTAAGCGAGGATAGCGAAATGAGCCTGGCAAAGACGCAGAGCATTGAGGAAATCAAGGCTCGCAATAAAGAACTGATTACCGAAGTCCTGCAGGTCTATCCGGAGAAGACTGCCAAGAGGCGCGCCAAGCACCTCAATGTCCACGAATCCGGCAAGTCCGATTGCGGCGTGAAGTCCAATCTGAAGTCGGTTCCCGGTGTGATGACCATCCGCGGCTGCGCCTATGCCGGCTCAAAGGGTGTGGTTTGGGGTCCGATCAAGGACATGATCCACATCAGCCACGGCCCGGTCGGCTGCGGCCAGTATTCCTGGGCCGCGCGCCGCAATTATTATATCGGAACGACTGGCATCGATACCTTCGTGACGATGCAGTTCACATCCGATTTCCAGGAAAAGGACATCGTCTTCGGCGGCGACAAGAAGCTCGCCAAGATCATGGACGAAATCCAGGAACTGTTTCCGCTGAACAACGGCATCACGGTTCAGTCGGAATGCCCGATCGGCCTGATCGGCGACGACATCGAGGCGGTCTCCAAGGCCAAGTCGAAGGAATACGAAGGCAAGACCATCGTTCCCGTCCGCTGCGAAGGCTTCCGCGGCGTGTCGCAATCGCTCGGCCACCATATCGCCAATGACGCGATCCGGGACTGGGTGTTCGACAAGATCCCCGCGGACGCCGCCCCGCGCTTTGAGCCGACGGCCTACGACGTGGCCATCATCGGCGACTACAACATCGGCGGCGACGCCTGGTCCTCGCGCATCCTGCTCGAAGAAATGGGCCTGCGCGTGATCGCCCAGTGGTCCGGCGACGGCTCGCTGGCGGAGCTTGAGGCCACTCCGAAGGCCAAGCTCAATGTGCTGCACTGCTACCGCTCGATGAATTACATCTCGCGCCACATGGAAGAAAAGTACGGTATACCTTGGTGCGAGTATAACTTCTTCGGCCCGTCCAAGATCGCGGAATCGCTGCGCAAGATCGCCAGCTATTTCGACGACAAGATCAAGGAAGGTGCGGAGCGCGTGATCGCGAAGTACCAGCCGCTGATGGATGCGGTCATTGCGAAGTATCGTCCGCGCCTCGAAGGCAAGACCGTGATGCTGTTCGTCGGCGGCCTGCGCCCGCGTCACGTCATCGGCGCCTATGAAGACCTCGGCATGGAAGTGGTCGGTACCGGCTACGAGTTCGGCCATAACGACGACTACCAGCGCACCGCCCAGCATTATGTGAAGGACGGCACGCTGATCTATGACGACGTGACCGGCTACGAGTTCGAGAAGTTCGTCGAGAAGATCCAGCCGGACCTGGTTGGCTCGGGCATCAAGGAAAAGTACGTCTTCCAGAAGATGGGCGTGCCGTTCCGCCAGATGCACTCCTGGGACTATTCCGGCCCGTACCACGGCTATGACGGCTTCGCGATCTTCGCGCGCGACATGGACATGGCCATCAATTCCCCCGTCTGGAAGATGACGAAGGCGCCGTGGAAAGCGGTGCCCAAGCCCACCCTGATGGCAGCGGAATAGCCTCACGCCGTCCCGGCCCTCCCCTCGCGGGACGGGCCGGGACGCCAGCTCGGGACATGACATTCAAGAGGACACAACTATGACTCAAAATGCCGATCACGTGCTCGATCATCTCGAGCTGTTCCGCGGCCCGGAATACCAGCAGATGCTGGCGAACAAGAAGAAGATGTTCGAGAACCCACGCGATCCGGCCGAAGTGGAGCGCGTGCGGGAATGGGCCAAGACCCCTGAATATCGCGAGTTGAACTTTGCTCGCGAAGCGCTGACCGTGAACCCCGCGAAGGCCTGCCAGCCGCTCGGCGCTGTGTTCGCCGCGGTCGGGTTCGAGGGCACCATTCCCTTCGTCCACGGTTCGCAGGGTTGCGTTGCTTATTATCGCAGCCATTTCTCCCGCCACTTCAAGGAGCCCAGCTCCTGCGTCTCCTCGTCCATGACCGAGGATGCGGCGGTGTTCGGCGGCCTCAACAACATGATCGACGGCCTCGCGAATACCTATGCGATGTACAAGCCGAAGATGATCGCGGTCTCCACCACCTGCATGGCCGAAGTCATCGGCGACGACCTTAACGCCTTCATCAAGACGGCGAAGGAAAAGGGTTCGGTTCCGGCCGAATATGATGTGCCGTTCGCCCACACTCCGGCCTTCGTCGGCAGCCACGTCACCGGCTACGACAATGTCATGAAGGGCATTTTCGAGCACTTCTGGGACGGCAAGGCCCGCACCGCGCCGGTGCTGGAGCGCGTGCCGAACGAGAAGATCAACTTCATCGGCGGCTTCGACGGCTATACCGTTGGCAACCTGCGTGAAGTCAAGCGACTGCTCGGCATCATGGGCGCGGATTACACCATCCTCGGCGACAATAGCGACGTGTGGGACACCCCGACCGACGGCGAGTTCCGCATGTATGACGGCGGCACCACGCTGGAGGACGCGGCCAATGCGCTCCACGCCAAGGCCACCATCTCGATGCAGGAATACAGCACCGAGAAGACCCTGCCCTTCATCGCCTCCCACGGCCAGGAAGTGGTCGCCTTCAACCATCCCATCGGGGTGGCCGGCACCGACGCCTTCCTGATGGCGGTGTCCCGCATCATCGGCAAGGAAATCCCCGAGGAGCTGGCGCGCGAGCGCGGTCGCCTGGTGGACGCCATCGCCGATTCCAGCGCGCATATCCACGGCAAGAAGTTCGCCATCTACGGCGATCCCGACCTCTGCCTCGGCCTCGCCGCGTTCCTGCTGGAGCTCGGCGCCGAACCCACCCACGTGCTCGCCACCAACGGCAGCAAGCAGTGGGCGGAAAAGGTCCAGGCCCTGTTCGACTCCTCGCCCTTTGGCCAGAACTGCCATGTCTATCCCGGCAAGGATCTCTGGCACATGCGCTCGCTGCTGTTCACGGATCCGGTGGATTTCCTGATCGGCAACACCTACGGCAAGTATCTGGAGCGCGACACCGGCACCCCGCTGATCCGCATCGGCTTCCCGATCTTCGATCGCCACCACCACCATCGTTATCCGGTGTGGGGCTATCAGGGCGGCATGAACGTTCTGGTCTGGATCCTCGACAAGATCTTCGACGAAATCGACAAGAACACGAACGTTCCCTCGAAGACCGACTACAGCTTCGACATCATTCGCTGATCGTCGTTTCACGAGCCTGCCCCACCACCCGACCGGGCGGTGGGGCGCATCCAATGAAAGTATTCACCACCCAATTTGTTTCATTCATTTCATAACCCGTTCCATGGATAGGAGATGCGCATGTCGTCGTTATCGGCCACGATCCAGGACGTCTTCAACGAACCGGGCTGCGGCAAGAACGCCAATAAGTCCGAGGCTGAGCGCAAGAAGGGTTGCACCAAGCAATTGCAGCCCGGCGGGGCGGCCGGCGGCTGCGCCTTCGACGGCGCCAAGATCGCGCTCCAGCCGCTCACCGACGTCGCCCATCTGATCCATGGCCCGATCGCCTGCGAAGGCAATTCCTGGGACAATCGCGGCGCCAAATCCTCCGGCTCGAACATCTGGCGCACCGGCTTCACCACCGACATCAACGAGACCGATGTCGTGTTCGGCGGCGAGAAGCGCCTGTTCAAGGCGATCCGCGAGATCATCGAGAAGTACGACCCCCCGGCGGTGTTCGTCTATCAGACCTGCGTGCCGGCCATGATCGGCGACGATATCAATGCGGTCTGCAAGGCGGCGAAGGAGAAGTTCGGCAAGCCGGTCATTCCGGTGAATTCCCCCGGCTTCGTCGGTCCCAAGAATCTCGGCAACAAGCTCGCGGGCGAAGCCCTGCTGGAGCATGTCATCGGCACCGAGGAGCCGGAATACACCACCCCTTATGACCTGAACATCATCGGCGAATACAATCTTGCCGGTGAATTGTGGCAGGTGAAGCCGCTGCTGGACGAATTGGGCATCCGCATCTTCTCGTCCATCTCCGGCGACGGGCGCTACAAGGAAGTCGCCTATTCCCATCGCGCCAAGGCGGCGATGATGGTGTGCTCGAAAGCCATGATCAATGTCGCCCGCAAGATGGAGGAGCGCTACGGCATCCCCTTCTTCGAGGGATCCTTCTACGGCATCGAGGATTCCAGTGATTCCCTGCGCGAAATCGCCCGCCTGCTGATCGAGCGCGGCGCGCCCGAGGAATTGATGACCCGCACCGAGGCGGTGATCGCCCGCGAGGAGGCCAAGGCCTGGGCCGCGATCGCCTCCTACAAACCCCGCTTCAAGGGCAAGAAGGTTCTGCTCATCACCGGCGGCGTGAAATCCTGGTCGGTGGTGGCGGCGCTGCAGGAAGCAGGCCTGGAGCTGGTCGGCACCTCGGTGAAGAAGTCCACCAAGGAAGACAAGGAACGCATCAAGGAATTGATGGGCCAGGACGCCCACATGATCGACGACATGACGCCGCGCGAAATGTACAAGATGCTGAAGGACGCGAAGGCGGACATCATGCTCTCGGGCGGGCGCTCGCAATTCATCGCGCTCAAGGCGTCCATGCCGTGGCTCGACATCAACCAGGAGCGCCACCACGCCTATATGGGCTATGTGGGCATGGTGAAGCTGGTCGAAGAAATCGACAAGGCGCTCTACAACCCGATCTGGGAACAGGTGCGCAAGGCGGCGCCCTGGGAAGTGGCCGGCACCAATTGGCAGGCCGTGGCCATGGCGCAGATGGATGCGGAAGCCGCCGCGCTCGCGGCCGATCCGGTCGCCGCCGAGGCCGCGCGCCGCGCGAAGAAGATCTGCAATTGCAAGTCGGTCGATCTCGGAACCATCGAGGATGCGGTCGCGGCCCACCGGCTGATCGACGTTGAGGGCGTGCGCACCCACACAAACGCATCCGGCGGATGTGGGGCGTGCTCCGAGCGCATCGACGACATCCTCGCATCCGTCGCCATGACGGCTGTTCCTGCCCTCCAGGCTGCGGAATAGGCGGCGCCATGGCCACGGTGACACTTGGCAAGAAGGCCTGCGCGGTCAATCCGCTGAAGATGAGCCAGCCGATCGGCGGCGCGCTCGCCTTCATGGGGCTGCGCGGCGCCATGCCCCTGCTGCACGGTTCCCAGGGCTGCACCTCGTTCGGCCTGGTGCTGTTCGTGCGGCACTTCAAGGAAGCCATTCCGATGCAGACCACCGCCATGAGCGAGGTTGCAACGGTTCTCGGCGGCTATGAAAATGTCGAACAGGCGGTGCTCAACATCCACAAGCGGACCAAGCCCGAAATCATCGGCATCTGCTCCACCGGCGTCACCGAGACCAAGGGCGACGACGTGGAGGGCTATATCAAGCTGATCCGGCAGAACCATCCGGAAGTGGCCAACCTCCCCATGGTCTATGTCTCGACCCCCGACTTCAAGGACGCGTTCCAGGACGGCTGGGAAAAGACCGTCGCGCGCATGGTGGAAGTGCTGGTCGAGACGCCCCGCAGCGCCGCCCGGCGCGATCCGGCGCGGGTGAATGTTCTGCCCGGCTGCCACCTGACACCTGGCGACATCGAGGAGGTGCGCACCATCCTTGAGGATTTTGGCCTGGAACCCTCATTCCTGCCGGATCTGGGTGGCTCGCTGGACGGGCATATTCCCGATGAATTCACCCCCACCACCATCGGTGGCATCGGCGTGGAAGAGGTCGCGACCATGGGCCAGGCCGCCTGGACCATCGCCATCGGCGCCCAGATGCAGCGGGCCGCGGAAGCGATGGAGAAGAAGGCCGGCACGCCGTTCAAGGTGTTCGAGCGCCTGTGCGGGCTCGGCCCCAACGATGCCTTCATCTCCTTCCTCAGCGAGATCAGCGGCCGGCCCGTGCCGCTGAAATATCGCCGCCAGCGCGGCCAGTTGGTGGACGCCATGCTGGATGCCCATTTCCACGTGGGCGGACGCAAGCTTGCCATCGGCGCGGAACCCGACCTTCTGTTCGATCTCAGCTCCATGCTGCACGAGCTGGGGGCCCATGTGACGGCCGCCGTCACGACCACCCAATCGCCGGTGCTGGCGCGGGTCGAGACGGACGATGTCCTGATCGGCGATCTGGAAGACCTGGAAACCCTCGCCAAGGCGCGGGGCTGCGATCTGCTGGTGACCCATTCCCACGGGCGGCAGGCGGCCGAGCGGCTGCACATCCCCTTCTATCGCGCCGGCATGCCCATGTTCGACCGGCTCGGCGCCGGCCATCAGCTTTCCGTCGGCTATCGTGGCACGCGCGACACGATCTTCCACATCAGCAATCTCATCATTGCCGACCACGAGGAAAACCACGAACCCACGCCCGACACCTGGCGCATCACCGATGATGCGGCGGGCCATGCAGCCGCGACGCATTGATGCGCGACGAGACAAGGAAGATCCCATGAAGATCGCATTCGCCACCCAGGATCTGAAACGCGTCGATGCTCATTTTGGCTGGGCCAAGAACATCGCGATCTACGAGATCGGCCCGCAGGGGCACCAGTTTCTCGAAGCCATCCAGTTCGACGGCGACCTGAAGGAAGACGGCAACGAGGACAAGCTCGGGCCGAAGATCGACGCCATCAAGGATTGCGCGATCCTCTATGTCGCGGCCATCGGCGGCTCGGGTGCGGCGCGCGTGGTCGCGAATAATATCCATCCCATGAAGGTGAACCAGCCGGAGGAAATCTCCGAGCTGCTGGTGAAGCTTGAGGACGTGCTCAAGGGCAATCCTCCCCCCTGGCTGCGCAAGGCTCTGGCCAAGGGCCAGGAACGCACCTTCGATTTTGATGAGTGAGGAACACCATGGCCGAAACCGCAGAACTCGCCCCGACCCCCGCCGCCGAGGCTCCCTTCATCAAGGAATTGATCAAGGTGTGGCGCGCGCAGGATTCCCATGGCGCCTGGGACAGCAAGGCCGACCTCGACCTGCTGGAACCCTACATTCTCGATAAGGAGGCGCGCCGCGCCCTGCCGATCATCGGCGATCCCGATCCCGATACGCTCTGGCGCATGGAGCTGTTCTTCAATGCCGTCTGCCTCTCCATCGAGAAGGCAACCGGCGTGATGATCACGCCCATGATGAAGATGAGCCATGAAGGCTTCGGCCGCATGGTGCTGATCGGCGGCCGGCTGATCGTGGTGAACAAGCAATTGCGCGACGTGCACCGCTTCGGCTTCGACTCCCTCGCCAAATTGGCCGAGGAAGGCCAGAAGCACGTCAATGCCGGGATCGAAATGATCGAGAAATTCGAACCCGTCGCGAAATATTGAGGTGATCCATGAGCGACCTGGAAAGCTTGAAAGCGGAAATCAAGAAGCTGTCAGCCAAGGCGACGGCCGCCAAGATGGATCTGCATGATCTGTCCGAGGAACTGCCGATCAGCTGGGAAACCATTCCCGAAGTCGCCAAGCGGGCACACGAGGCCTACGCCGAACTGGAGCAGAAGCGTGCCCAGTTGAAGGCGCTCGAAGCCGCCTGACACCGCGCGACTTCCCCCCGAGTCCCGGCCCATGGGGATCGCCTCAGGGGCCGGCGGTCGGGCCCATTCAAACCCTCTCGGCGCCGGTCAAGGAGCGGCGCCGCCGGTCTCATCTGAAAGTCGAGAGCATCATGTCAAACGCAACCCGCGACGGCCGCGCCTGGCAGCCGGAATATCTCCTGGCCATCGACGTCAAGAAGTGCATCGGCTGCGGTCGCTGCTACAAGGTCTGCGGCCGTCGGCTGCGGGGCCTGCGCGCGCGTCTGCCCCACCAATTGCCAGACCCACGGCACGGAAAAGGCGGAAGCCGCCTGAGCCGCGTTCCGTGGGATGCGCGTCCCCGCCGCTTGTGCGAAAGCAGGCGGCGTGCGGCATCCTGGGCGACGATTTACTGTACCCGGGAGGCATCGGAAGCCGTGGCCTGACGGGCTCGCGCCGATCCGGCTTGGACATATTCCCTTCATTCGAAAAATACTCGAACGAAATCGGCCGCGGCCAAGCGACCCGTTCGGGTGCCTTGGCCGCGGCCGATTCATGCGAATGCTGTTCCAGGGGCAGGGCTTACTCGATGCCCTGTTCCCGCGCCTTCCACATGGCGGCGATGCGGAACCGCTCGTTGATGGCGGCGGGGCTCGCGAGGATCTGCGCCTCGGCTTCGGCGAAGGCCGCAACCACTTTATCCGCCTCCGCGCGCGTCAGAGGCAGGCGCCCGGCGACATGGGTCGCATCCGGCACGGCGGCGAGGATCGCGCGCCGGTTCGGATGATCCTTCACCTCGATCAGCTCGAAAGCTTCAAGCGCGCCGTCGAGACAGATGGCGAGGCCGATGACCTCGAGCTTGCGTCCGTCTTGTGTGGTCTTGATGAGGGTGGTCATGATCTGCCTTCCTCTTCTGTCGCAAGCCAGCTGTACCCGCCCTGATCCCAGAGCTGGGCCAGGGCCTGGTCGGCCTTCGAGGCCGGGAACTGCTGCCGAACCGTTTCAAAATCGCTCTGGAAGCGGGCCGCGTCATCGCCGGCGAGATAGGCGACCATGTGCTCGGTCTTGAACCGCAACACGAAGGACACGCCGTCCCCGCCCGCGCAGAGCTGATATTCCTCACCCTCCAGGATAATACCGGCGGCGATTGTCTGTTCGCTCATGCGCCTAGCCTCCTTCTGGTCCCGGCTTTCATGCCGCCACGGCCGCCGGCGTATCCTCGGCGCCGCCCCATTCCGCCCAGGACCCGTCATAGACGGCGGCAGAGGGATGGCCGATCGCGTGCAGCCCCAGCGCGAGCACGCATGACGAAATGCCCGACGCGCATGTGGTGACGATGGGCCGGCTGAGATCGATCCCCGCCGCGGCGAACCGCGCCGCGAGGGCCTCGCGCCCAAGCAGGGCTCCGGTCTCCGGATGGATCAGGTCGGCCCAGGGAATGTTGATGGCATTGGGGATATGGCCCTGCTTCTTCACCGGGAAGACATCTTCCTGCGTCCCATCGAATTTCGCCGGGCCGCGTGCGTCGATGAGCTGTTCCGCTCCACTGAGCAGGTTGTCCTGAATCTGGCTCATGCTGCGCACCAGTTCGGGCCGAAAGCGGGCCTCGAACACGCGTGGCTCGGGACGGACCGGAGACATCTCCGTCGGCAGCTTTTCCTTCACCCATTTGGCGAACCCACCGTCGAGCATCAACACATTGTCGTGCCCGAACACGCGGAACATCCACCAAGCCCGCCCGGCCGCAGAGCCGCCATACAAGCGATCATAGACCACGACGCGATCACCGGGGCCCACGCCCATAAGCCCCACCTTCTTGGCGAAGTCCGCAGCGCTCGGCAGCATATGCGGCAGCGGGCTTGATGTATCCGCCACGTGATCGATATCGAAATGAACCGAGCCGGGAAGGTGACGTCCGCGATATTGCGTCCGACCATCAAGATTTGTGCTGGTGTGATGCCAAGTGCAATCCAGGATCCGAAGATCCGGATCCGCAAGATGCGCTGCAAGCCATTCGGTGGTTACAAGTCCTTCAGGATTTTCCGAGCTCATGCACTTGATCTCCCTGTCGGAAAGCCGACCCACTGTCGCGAATTAGACACCGGGGCCCCGCGCCCGGTGTCACCTCATCTCGCCGCGTCCCTTAAAGAACGCGCGGCATCGCATAGCCCGGCTGGGGCCGCGCATCGTAATAGTCCGGCCGCTCCGGCCAGCCGCCCTCGGCGATGAATTTGAAATGGGTGATCCGCACCGGGGCGCCCACCGAACAGGACACTTCAGCGAACTTGATCTCGCGATTTCCAGGTCCGGCCGAGAAATCCGCCACCACCTTGCCATCCGCCGTGCGCGCACGCGCGAAACCGGGGGTTCCGACCGTGATTGCCGGTACGGAACTCGCAACGAACAAAGGCGTTTCCTCGCCTTCCCCCTCGGGGCCGAACGCCGGGGTGGCAAAGGTGAAGGTGGTCAGAATGCCGCTGCGCTCCACCGGCCGGTCGGCGGTGAGGGGACGGGCGACGGAATAAATGGTCAAGGTTCCGCCGGCGAGTAGCGCCTTCAGCTCTTCCAGGGAGGTCTGGGCGAATTCTTCTGCAACGTTCATGTCAGTCTCCAAACATTGGCGGGTTGGGGAATGACAGATCAATTTCTGTGCCAATTGCGACCGCAGCTGCGCTCACCGGGATTGGAGGCGGATCGCGCGGACACCTCCTGAAAGTTTGCGCGAATCTTGCAGGACCCTCCGGCGAGACGAACAGATGTAGGCAGGCCATGCTGGACACGGCAATTATCGGAGGCGGGCTCTGCGGCCTCGCCCTGGCGCGAAGCCTCTCCCGGCACGGCCGGCCGGCCGCGCTCTTTGAGGCACGGGCACGGCTCGGCGGGCGCATCCTGACCGTGGAGGACGGAACGAGCGGCCTTTCGCTCGATCTCGGCCCGACCTGGTTCTGGCCGCAGAGCCAGCCCCTTGTCGCAGGCCTCATCGCCGAAACCGGCATTGCCCATATCCCACAGCATGACGAAGGCGTGGTGCTGCACCTGCGCGATCCGGACAAACGGGCGGAGGAAGTGGCCGATCGAAAGGTTCATGGCGATGCCCGCCGCCTGGAAGCCGGCATGGGGCAGCTGGTGGAAGCGCTGGCCCGGGAGCTGCCGGCGGAGCGGACCTATCTGGGCCATGTGCTCACCCGTGTGACGGACCGTGGCGATCATGTCGCCCTCACCTTTCGGGTCGGCGACCATACGGTCTCGCTCGAAGCCCGGCACGTGGTGCTTGCCCTGCCGCCACGCCTGCTGGAGGAAAGCGTCCAATTCGAGCCGGAGCTCAGCCCGGCGGTCCGCGACGCCATGCGGGGCACAGAAACCTGGATGGCGGCGCGGGCGAAGGTGATGGTCGCCTATCCCAGCGCCACCTGGCGGAACGCCGGACTTGCCGGAAATGCCTTCGTCACCCATGAGCAGGCGGTGATTGGCGAAGTGTTCGACGCCTGCGACGGCGCGGCGGAAAAGGCCGCGCTCGGCGGCTTTCTGGCGCTGACGCCGCACTTGCGCCAAGACTTCAGCATCGGCCTGCCCATGCTGATGGACAATCAATTGGTGCAAGTGTTCGGCGCGGGCGCAGAGGGCGGCACCCAATATTACCAGGATTGGGCGACCGAGCCTTTCACCTGCAGCGCCCGCGACCGGGACGCAACGATCGGCACCCATTCCGACACCGGCAATCCGCTCCTGCGCCGCCCGCTTTGGGGCGGCCGGCTGCACATCGGGGGTTCGGAAACGGCCGCGCAGAGCGCCGGCTATCTGGAAGGGGCGCTGGACGCCGCCCGGCGCATCGAGCGCGCTCTGACGCAGGCTTGGGCCGCACAAGGGGTCCACACCCGCACGGACGGACCTTTCGCTCGGCATATTGACGGCATGGGGGACGAGCCCGCGCTCGCCGCCTGGCGTGGCTGGGTGGCGCTTCAGGGCGACGTCGCGTTCGATGATTATCGCCGGCGCCTCACCCACGCGCTCGCAACCCAGCAGCGCGAACAGCTCACCCAGCGCGCGATCCTCGCCGCGGCGGAAGCGACCTTTGCCGACGCGCTGGTGAAGCTGGGCCAACTGCCCCTCGATCTGAGCGCCGCGCGTGTTGAGCGCGGGCGGTCCAGCCTCACGCCCCTGGTTCAGCAGCCGTTCGGTGCCTTCATGCAGGCGCTCATGGACGATGTGATCGCCTTCAACCGCACATCCTGCGCCTTATCGAATTTTCCTGACGAGCATCAATTATCGAAGCCCTATGTGCAGGCCATCCTGCGCGACATTGCGGCGGCGTGGCAGGAATTCTCGCTCGCCGCCAATCGGCTGCTGCTGCCGAAGGCGCAGCCGGCACAGGGCCTGCCTGCGGACGCGCGGGGGGATCTGCGCGCAAACCTGCAAGCACCGGGGATTTCCTCATGAGCGAGTGCAACATGGACGAGAACGTGGCCTACGCCATCTGTAGCATGAGCGACATTCCGAGCCAGCGCGCCGCCGGCTTTCATCTGATGATCGTCGGCGAAAACGGCGAACCCAAACCCTGGCCCATCGTCGTCGTGCGATGGGGGCGTCAGGTGTTCGGCTATGTCAATAAATGCCCCCACGACGGGGTGAATCTGGACTGGGAGCGCAACCAGTTCCTGGACCCGAACGGCATCCGCCTCATGTGCGGAAAGCACGGTGCCCTGTTCGAACTGGGCACCGGTACCTGCGTGGACGGCCCTTGCAAGGGCAAGAGCCTCATCCCGGTGGCGCTAAGCGTACTCGACAACGACATCTGTGTGACCGGCGTCACCCTTGTGGAGGAGGATGACGAGGTCGCGGCGGACGAAGCGCAAGCCTGACCAAGGGCGGCCCCGACGAAGGATCGGCCCGTCAGACGGGCCGGTTTTCGTTGCGGTTCTTCACCGGCTCCATGCGAGCGACGCCTTCCTCGAAGGTGATCGGCGTATAGGCCTCATTGAAGCCGATGGCCGCATCGAGCAAATGGTCGAGCTTTCCTGCGGTGTCGAGCTTTTTCACATCGTTCTTGTCGATGCTCATCAGGTCCATCATCTCCTTCCAGACCGTCGATTCATCGCACGGCAGGACGAAGAAGGTGATGCCATCGATCACGACCTTGTATTTTGCGAGAAGGTCAATGTTGTTGGCGAAGATGAAATAGGTTCCGGTCGGGCTCAGCAGCCCCTTCAGCACCTCGGCGGCGACCGAGAGATAAGCGAAGGAATGAATATAGCCGACCAGGATCGGGATGGTCGGCTCGCCGGCTTGGACGACGGTCAGGACCTGTTCGATGGAGAAATCCGGAGGGCGCTTTTCGTCCGCGACCTGGGCCTGGAACTTCAGCGCGATATCGCCGCGAAAGCCGAACCGGCCCGGCTTCTTCGTCGGCGCCTTGAGAACCGCATTGAGCAGCCGTCCCTCCCGATCAAGCCGGGCCAGCGCGGTCTCCTCGATCGTGATCGTCTTCTCAAGCGTCGTCATGGATGAATCCCCGGTTTTCAAAGGCATTTCCGGCGCCCGCGCGCCGACCGGGACCTCCGATGCAAATAGCCTGCCGCTTCCCTGCTGGCGCGAACTGTGCATGCGAAAGAGGTACGCGTCTGCGCTCCCCCTTCAAACAGACACATGGCGATGAAGCTGCAAATCGAACGTCCCTATATCGAGGCGATGGTCACGCGTTTTCCAGCCTTGGCGCCGCTCACGGAGCAGCTGCGCTTCGGCGAGAAGATCGAAGTCGCTTTCACCCACCTTTCCGAGGCGGAACTGGATTTCCTCCAGCACCTGTACCGCGGTGCAGGTCCGCAGATGCAGACACGCGTGGCGCAGATCGCGACCCTGCAAAGGGCGTTCAGCGACAAAAGTGTCAGGTTTGCTGCGAACGACCTGGAATCCGTCGTGCCCGCCATCGCGCGCTACCTCATCGCCGATGCGATCCACGGCTGGATGTTCACCGCCAGCGTCGCGAGCCGGCCCCTGCCCTATGTGGTGACGCGCCTGGACTACACGCCGCCCTCCAATGACGAAACCGGGCGCGTCTTCGTCGAGTTGAAGGCCAATGCCAAGGGCGCCATCACCTCCACCACGCTGCGCATTTCCGGCGGCGAGATCGCGGGAAAGACGGTGGCGGAAATCTTCGCCGCCAAGGGATTCCTGAAGGAAACCCCGGAACTGATCGCCGCCTATGAGGAGACCGAGGCGCGTTATTTCGTATGGCGTGGCCGCTATGGCGCCCAATTCTCCGGCCGGGGCACCGGCTTTTATATCGACGATCCCAATTCCTCCCACCGCGACACCGACTGGTCGCGCAAGGACGTGGTCGTGTTGTCTTCCGGCGGCGGAGCCGCACGGCTGGTGAACGACGAAAGCATCCTCACCGCCCGCGCCCTCACCCTTGAGGTCACCGGCGACATCCTCGGCCAATATCTGCGCAAGGCGGCGAAGAGCAATCTTTACGATGCCGAGGAGGAGGTGGAGGAATCGAAGGCGGCGATCCGCCCGGGCCTGTTCAGCCGGATCCCGATCCATCCCTACATCCTCATGTTCCACCTCGACCTGCACCATTATCTGTGGGTGCACGTGGAGGACATGGAGCCCTATGCCTACCAGCCGAACCTGCGGGAAAAGCTGGTTCTGCCCGAAGAACAGACCGATCTCATCGACATCCTGACCGCCGAGATGGATGTGCTCATGGACGATATCGTGGCGGGAAAGTCCGGCGGCACCACCGTCCTGTGCGCGGGTCCGCCCGGGGTCGGCAAGACGCTCACCGCCGAAGTCTATGCCGAGATCATCCAGCGCCCGCTCTACCGCGTGCATTCCGGCCAGCTGGGGCTGAACGCGGCGGCCATGGAGAGCGCGCTGAAGGATACGCTGACCCGCGCGCAACGCTGGGGCGCGGTGATGCTGATCGACGAGGCCGACGTCTACATCAAGCGGCGGGAAGACGACATCGCCATGAATGCCGTCGTCGGCGTGTTCCTGCGGGTGCTGGAATATTTCAACGGACTTCTATTCCTGACCACCAACCGCATCGACGATATCGACGAGGCGATCGTCTCGCGCTGTATCGCCCTCATCAAGTTCCACGCTCCCGACAGCGCGGCGCGCCGTCGGATCTGGGGCGTGATGAGCGACCAGTTCGCCCTCTCCCTCGACACACCGCTGCTCGACGCGCTGGTGGATACGTTTCCGACCACCACGGGACGCGACATCAAGGGTCTGGCGAAGCTGGTGGCGAAATATTGCCGCCACAAGCGCGTACCGCCAACGCTCGAGGTGTTCGAGCGCTGCGCGATCTTCCGTGGCATCGACCTGGGGCACGCGGCCTGAGGGTCTCCCTCTTCCCGTGGCTGCAAGGAATGCACGGATGCCGGCAAATCACGTCCGCTTTCGGACGCCGCGCCCTCTGTCGCAAAGCCGACACGCGTCGCGAACCACACAGCCATAAGTCAACAATATCGTTTTATTTCAACCCATTAATTGATGGCACGGGACTTGCTGAAATCATTTCAGACAGGTCCAATCAGTGAGGGCGGACAATGATCAATCTGACGGATAGTGCTGTGAATGCGGTGCGGACGGCCATGACCTCGGCGGCCGAGCCCGCCAGCGGCTTGCGCATCCAGGTCGAGGCGGGCGGCTGCGCCGGCTACAAATATCAGATGGGCCTCGTGGCCGAGGGCGATCCCGACGACACCGTGATCGAGCGCAATGGCGTAAAGGTGTTCGTGGACAACAAGAGCCATGAATATCTGGCCGGCACCACCATTGATTTCGTGGTGGCCCTGGAAGGCTCGGGCTTCACCTTCGAGAATCCCAACGCCAAGTCCAGCTGCTCCTGCGGCAAATCCTTCGGCTGACCTCGCTGCCTCCTTGCCCCGGCATGCGCTTCGCCCACGGCGCGCGCATGCCGGCTTCCGCAGAAATCTTCTCCAGGAGAATGTCATGCTGGCCGAAACCGAGAATGTGCAGGCTCCCCCCGCTGAAGACAGCGAGCGCGTGCGGATCATCAAGGCGGTGATCGAGGATGTGCGCCCGAACCTTCAGCGCGACGGCGGCGATTGCGAGCTGCTGGGTATCGAGGGCAACAAGGTCATGGTCCGGCTCACTGGCGCCTGCGTGTTCTGTAAGCTGGCCAGCATGACGCTGGAAGGCATCCAGTCCAAGGTGGTCGAGCGCCTTGGCGAGCTGGTGCGCATCGTGCCTGTGGCCGGCGCGGCAAAGGCTCGGCACTGAAAGCGACATGCGGTGCCGATCTATCTCGATAACAATGCGACGACGCGCACGGACCCGGCCGTCGTCGCAGCGATGTTGCCCTATTTCACCGAGCAGTTCGGCAATGCCTCCTCGGTCCACGCCTTCGGCAGCGAGGTCGCGACCGGCCTGAAAGCCGCCCGCAAAAGCCTTCAGGCCTTGCTGGGGGCGGCTTTCGACCATGAAATCGTCTTCACCTCGGGCGGCACCGAATCCGACAACACCGCAATTCTGTCCGCGCTCGATGTGCAGGAGGGGCGCGACGAGATCGTCACCTCGGCGGTCGAGCATCCTGCGGTGCTCGCCGTGCTCGAACACCTTCAGGCGACGCGGGGGATCAAGGTCCACATCATCGGCGTCGATGCCAGCGGGCGGCTGGACCTCGACGCATACCGCGACGCGCTGGGACCGCGCACAGCGCTGGCTTCGGTGATGTGGGCGAACAATGAGACCGGCACCCTGTTCCCGGTCGCCCCCCTCGCCGAGCAGGCGCACGCTGCCGGCGCGCTGTTCCATACCGACGCCGTGCAGGCGATCGGCAAGGTTCCCGTCGACCTCCAGGCAACGCAGATCGACATGCTCTCGCTGTCCGGGCACAAGCTGCACGGCCCAAAGGGCATCGGCGCGCTCTATGTGCGCAAGGGCACGAAACTCAGCCCCCTGGTGCGCGGCGGCCCGCAGGAACGGCGGCGCCGCGGCGGCACGGAGAATGTGCCGGGCATCATCGGCCTCGGCAGGGCTGCGGAGCTCGCCCTTGCCCATCTCAAGGCCGCGCCCGGCGAAATCGGCACCCTGCGCAACCGGCTGGAAGACAGTGTTGTCCAGCAGATCGGCCATTGCCTGGTGCTGGGCGATCGCGACAACCGCTTGCCCAATACATCCAATGTGGCGTTCGAGCATCTCGAAGGCGAAGCGATCCTCCACCATCTCAACCGCGCTGGCATCGCCGCTTCGCTCGGATCGGCCTGCTCGTCCGGCTCCATGGAGCCCTCGCATGTGCTGCGCGCCATGGGCGTGCCGGCGAGCGCCCTGCGCGGCGCCATCCGCTTTTCGTTCTCGCGTGAAAATACGGTCGATGAAGTTGACCGGGTTTTGCAGGTGCTGCCCGAAATCATCACAAAACTCCGGACATTGTCACCCAACTGACAATGAAGCGGCACGTCTACACCGCAATACACGCCCTGAGTTCACGGAGCTTTATTATGAAGATCATGATCCGCCGTTCGCCCGAGACCGGCCTTTCCATCTACGTGCCCAAGAAGGATCTGGAGGAGCCGATCGTCGAGACGGAACACGAGACGCTCTGGGGCGGCTGGATCAAGATCGCGAATGGCTGGGTGCTCGATCTGCCCGAAATGGCCGAAGGCACCACGCTGCCGATCACCATCAACGCGCGCAAGCGTGGCGAAGAAGGTTGAACGTCGATGAACGCCCCGATTCCCCATATCGATTTCGCCAATGCCGTCGATGCCGAGGCGGTTCTGACCAAGGTCGCCGAGCAGATGCGGGCGGGCATGGTCGTGCCCTATCTCGGGCCGGGCCTCACGGAGCTGTCAAAGCCCGCCATCCCCATGAATCCGGAGGCATTGGCCGCCTTCTTCGCCACCAAGGTGGCGCTGCCGCGGCGCGCCAAGGGCAATGCCTGGGCCTCCGCCCAGCACATCGAGAGCATGAAGCACCGCTCCACCGTCACGGCGCTGATGACCGAAGCCTTCAGCCCGCCGGTCGAGCCCACCGCTTTGCATCGCTATCTCGCGACCCTGCGCCTGCCGATGATCGTCGACACCTGGTATGACGGCGCCATGCGCACGGCGCTGTCGGAGCGCACCGACTGGGGCGAGGTGCAAGGCATCACCCGCGCCGGCATCGGCGAAGACCGCTGGTATCGCTTCTACGATGCCGCGGGCACCGAATCCGAGCGGGCCGCTGCCCCCGGCTGGACGACGCTGCTCTACAAGCCGCACGGCTCCATCGCGCCGGCCAAGAACTTCCTGATTTCCGATGCGGATTATGTGGAAGTCCTGACAGAAATCGACATTCAAACGCCGATTCCGGACGTCGTGAAGGATCGCCGCACGCAGCGCACTTTCCTGTTCATCGGCTGCCGATTCAACGACCAGCTGTTGCGGACCTACGCGCGCCAGATATCCAAGCGGTCGGGATCGCAGCATTTTGCGATCGTCGAGCCGCAGGCCATGTCCAAGAACGAGACGCGCTTCTTCATCTCCCAGGGCCTGACACCCATCGCCTTGCCGCTGGAGCGCGCGGTGGAGATCCTGCGCGGCTGACCTGCCTGCCTTTCCGTCTGATGACCATCGGAGCGCCTTGGCGCTCCGATGTGTTTTTAAGGGGCATATCGGCCCAACAGGGGCACCGCCCGCGGCCCCGATATCTGTAATCTTTCCAACATACCGCCAAAGCTTTCGTCGGCACGTGTTCGCAAGGCGACAGAGCAGGAGTGTCCGCAAGAAATTGATATTGCTCAAATTCAGGTATTTTCAGGTGGTGGCACGCGAGTTGCTCGTATCTCCCCAGGACATTTTTAAATTTGGCCAGCAACGGGGAACGGACATGCACGCATTAGCACAGCACGAAGGCGCATCGGCCGGAAGCGTCGCGAATGTCAGCGAAGTCATGCAGGCGATTGCGGAGCACAAGGGCTGCGGCACGTCGGGCGGCAGCGGCAAGGCAAGCTGCGGCTCGGCCGCCGGCCAGGGCGACTTGCCGACGGAAATCTGGGAGAAGGTCAAGAACCATCCCTGCTACAGCGAGGAAGCCCACCACCATTACGCCCGCATGCATGTGGCCGTGGCGCCCGCCTGCAACATCCAGTGCAATTACTGCAATCGCAAATACGACTGCGCCAATGAATCCCGCCCCGGCGTGGTGAGCGAGAAGCTGACCCCCGAGCAGGCCGCCAAGAAAGTGCTCGCGGTTGCCTCAACCATCCCGCAGATGACGGTGCTCGGCATCGCCGGCCCCGGCGATCCGCTCGCCAATCCGGAGAAGACCTTCAAAACCTTCGAGCTGATCTCGAAGACCGCGCCCGATATCAAGCTCTGCCTCTCCACCAACGGGCTCACCCTGCCCGATCACGTGGACACCATCGCCGGCTTCAACGTCGATCACGTCACCATCACCATCAACATGGTGGACCCGGAGATCGGCGCGAAGATCTATCCCTGGGTGTTCTGGAAGCACAAGCGCTACACCGGCGTTGAAGCCGCCAAGCTGCTCACCGACCGTCAGTTGCTGGGCCTGGAAATGCTGACCGAGCGCGGCATCCTGTGCAAGGTCAACTCGGTGATGATCCCGGGCATCAACGACAAGCACCTGGTCGAAGTGAACAAGGCGGTGAAGTCGCGCGGCGCCTTCCTGCACAATATCATGCCCCTCATCTCGGCGCCCGAGCACGGCACCGTGTTCGGCCTCACCGGCCAGCGCGGCCCCACGGCTCAGGAGCTGAAGGCCCTGCAGGACAGCTGCGAGGGCGAGATGAACATGATGCGCCATTGCCGCCAGTGCCGCGCCGACGCGGTGGGTCTGCTGGGTGAAGACCGCAGCGCGGAATTCACCACCGACAAGATCATGGCGATGGAGGTCAATTACGACCTCGACAGCCGCAAGGCCTATCAGGCCATGGTGGAAGAGGAGCGCGTCGCCAAGGTCGCCGCCAAGCAGGAGGAGCTGACGACGCTTGCCGGCGAGCAGAGCGACATCAAGCTGCTGGTGGCGGTCGCGACCAAGGGGTCCGGCCTCATCAACGAACATTTCGGCCACGCGAAGGAGTTCCAGGTTTATGAACTCTCTACCGCGGGCGCGAAATTCGTCGGCCACCGGCGCGTCGACCTCTATTGCCAGGGCGGCTATGGCGACGAGGACAGCCTGGAAACGGTGATCCGGGCCATCAACGATTGCCATGCGGTGTTCGTGGCCAAGATCGGCGGCTGCCCCAAGGGCGATTTGCAGAAGGCGGGCATCGATCCCGTGGACCAGTACGCCCACGAATTCATCGAGAAGTCCGCCATCGCCTGGTTCAAGGCGTATCTCGACAAGGTGAACAGCGGCGAGATCGAGCACGTTGAGCGCGGTGACGCCGAGATCCGCCAGGGCGCGCTGATCACCGCCGCCTGATCTTTCGAATACCGATGAAGTCTAGGAGCAGACGATGGCCCTGAAGATCATTGCCTCGCAGTGTACGAGTTGCTCAGCCTGCGAGCCGGAATGCCCCAACGTGGCGATCCGGGAGAAGAACGGCACTTTCGTGATCGATCCCAAGAAGTGCACCGAATGCATCGGCCACTTCGATGCACCGCAATGCACCGCGGTATGCCCGGTCGACGACACCTGCGTCATCGACACGTCTTATCCCCGCTACCAAGCTCCGGCCTGAGGCGTCTACCCATGAACTTCACCATCACTCCGGCGGCTGAAAAATTCGTCCGCCTTATGCTTCGCGCCGACGGCGGTGCCACCAGTGGCTTCCGGCTGGCAGTGACCCCCGGCGGATGCTCGGGGCTTTCCGCCGACATCGCGGTCCTGCCCGCGCCTTCGGCCGGCGACGCCATCGTCGAACGCAACGGCGTGCGCTTCTTCCTGCCCGCCGAAAGCCGGCTCCTGCTGGACGGCGTCACCATCGACTTCGCCGACACGCCCGCCCAGACCGGGCTCGTGTTTCGCGATCCCAAGGCCCGCTCGTGCAGTTCGCACGGTTGAGCCGAAGCCGTGTGAAGGCGGGGTCCCAGCCATGACGCAGACCGCAAGTTTGGACATGGCGGGCCCTGGCCTCGACGACGGCCTGTTGGCGGCGGCCCTCCTTGGTGGAGGGTTGCCGCCAGCGGCCGAAGCGCACCTCAATCAGGCCGGGCAGTCCTATCATCAGGACGAGGTCGCGGAACGCCATCTGCGCGAGGCCCAGGCGCTCGCCCCGGGGCACGCCGCCGTGCTGATCGGCCTTTATCGTTTCTATTTCTACAAGGGGCGACTTGCGGAGGCGCTCGAAGTGGCGAAGCAATGCCTGGAAAAGGCGGCCCGCGAGAACAATCTCGCCCCGCGCTGGCAGGACGTGAGCGCGGACGATGCCGAGTTCGGCCGCTATGACGCCATGCTGCCCCGCTTCTATCTGTTCACCCTGAAGGGCTACGCCTATCTCCAGATGCGCCTCGGCGCGTTGGATGAAGGGCGCGCTGCCGTCACCAAGCTGATCCAGCTGGACCCCAGCGACAAGATCGGCGCCAAGGTATTGCTCGACGTTCTCGAACGCATTGGGCAAGATGATGATGGATGAAATCGACGAAGCCCGCGACTGGCAGGGCAACGAAATCGATTGCGCCACCTGTGCGCACCAGGACTTGCTGAGCGCCGGCCTCTGCCGGCTGAAGCATGCCTGCGTGCACGACCGCTACGCCCGGCGCATCGATCGTTTCTTCAATTGGAATCCCGGCCTCTCCAACAATTACATCGCCCATCCTCATTTTGAGGTGCGGGCGATCTCGGCCAAGCACGCGAGCCCGTTCGTGCTCCAGCCGCTGCTGGACGATCCAGAGGAAACCGTGCGCTGGAACGCGGCGCGGCGGCTGCCGAAGCGGCTGATCCTGCGGCTGCGGCACGACCCCCATCGCGAGGTGCGCATTCGCATCGTCTCGCTGCTCGACGATGCCGAGCTGATCCCCATGATGGCGGATCCGGATTATTACGTGCGCCTGGTCATCGCCCGGCGGGTTGCGGCGCCGCTGCTTTCGCGCATGATCGAGGACCCTGAGGTGGAGGTCCGCAGGATCGTGGCGCAGCGCCTGCCGCGCGACTGGTTGCTGCAGATGGTGGACGATGCCGACGCGGCGGTGCGGCTGGAAATTGCCCAACGCCTCTCGCCCGATCTCTTGGCCCGCCTGCGACACGATCCGGACTGGCGCGTGCGCTACGAGGTGGCGCGCCAGATCGCGGTTGAAGACATCGCCGAGCTCGCCGACGACGCGGATGCGTTCGTCCAGGACATGGCGCGCTCGCGAACGCTGAACAACCAAGGTCGTTCAATGGAGCATCCGCGATGAGCAATATTATTCGCGATAGCGACGTCGTCGAAATCACCGCCCCTCCCTATTTTTCCTTCGGCGAAAAAGTGAAGGCGAAGCGGACCATCCGCAACGATGGCACTTATGCGGGGAAGGAGATCGGTGACATCCTCGCAAAGAAAGGCGAGGAGGGGTACGTGGTCAGCATCGGAACCTTCCTCCAGCAATTCTATATTTACGGCGTCGAATTCATGGAAAGCGGCAACCGCGTCGGCATGAAGAAGAAAGAACTGGAGCCGGTTCTTTCCCGCGACGACATGGCGGACATTCCCCTGCCCGGAGGAAACATAGCGTGATCGAGCCCAGGCTTCCGAAATACCAATGGGGACAGCGTGTGAAGGCGACAATCGACCTTCACAACGACGGTTCGTTTCCCGCCGCCCCGCTGGAAGCGCTGCTGGTGGCCACCGGCGCGACCGGCGAAATTGTCCAGGTTGGCACACACACTGAGGCGAACATGCCAATCTATCTCGTCGAATTCGGCGAACATCTGGTGATTGGCTGCCTGGAAGAAGAAATCATTCCGCTCTAGATCCTGGTCGGCAGACTCCGGCTTGCCGAACAGTCTCTAAAACTTTGTCTGGTCGCAGTTTTCGCACGCACACCGCTGCGCGTTCTTGCAGAGACTGCACGAGAGCATGAGCTGGGCCATGAATTCGGCGACGTTAAAATCCCCGCCGGCATCTGTGTCGGCGCACCCGAACGAGCTGGATCGCCGCCGCATCGCCCGCGGCATCAAGGCGCGGCGGCGGTACCGCTACGTGGAGCCGAGCGTTGTGGATGTCGACGGCGGCTATCGCATCTCCAGTCCCTGCTGCTCGCGGAACATCGACGCCGCGGGCGGAATCATCGACGTCGCCCTGCTCCTGTTCGAGCCGGAGAACGCCACCTGGCGTCTGTTCTGGAAAAACCACAAGACCGGGACTTGGGAGCTTCACAGCGTTCATGTCCGCCTGAGCTCCATTCTCGATCAGCTGAACCTCGATGATGAGCGCACATTCTGGCAATGATCTTGCATAGATAAAATTGTCAGATCTCCAACACAGGATCCTGGACATGGCATTGAAAGCGGACGACTTGACGCAGATCGACCAGATACTTTCAGCCGTGGACGCGGATGCGGGCGTATTCGCGGATTTGCGCAAGCGGTTTCCGCATTTGTCCTGGACCCGGTGCGATGCGTCGGATGTGACGGAAACCCCGTTTCGAATCTATCCGAAATTCGATGTCCACTTGCTGGATGCAGCCGACCATTGCGTGCTGATCACGACGGACCCGGAGCGGGCCACCGGCATCGTGCTCGCAGCCCGAAAGACGATGCCATGATCGAGGCTGCCCTTTCTGAAGACTTCAACGATCTTGGAGCCTCCGGGGAAGATGAGGCGGAGTTGATTCCGCTCTCCGATCCGGACATTACACTGGCCGAGATCGAAGCGGTGGATGCCGCCATGCGGGCACCGCGCCTTTCCGCCGGCCCGGGCGTGACCGCTTTCGAGGATGCCTTCGCCGCCTATCTCGGCCGCAAATACGCGATCGCGGTTCCAAGCGGCACGATCGGCCTGCTGCTCGCTCTGAAGGCCTCCGGCATCGGGCCGGGCGACGAGGTGATCGCCTCATCCTATTCCTTCCGCGAGACCGCCCACGCCATCAGCCTCGCCGGCGCCCGCCCGGTCGCAGCGCCACGGCCTCGTGCTGCTGGAGGATTCCACGGAGGCCATCGGCTCGCGCTACCAGGGCAAGCTGGTCGGCACCTTCGGCGACATGTCGGTGTTCGATTTCGCCCAGCCCTCCGCGCTCACCTGCGGCGAAGGCGGGATGCTGGTGACCGACAATATCGATCTCGCGGTAACCGTGCGCCGGCATCGCGCACATGGATTGGAAGACCGCGGGTCCGTGGTGGTCGGCGGCTCAGCGCCCTATCAGGCGAATATGAGCGACATCTCCGCCGCGCTCGGCCTTGCCCAGCTGAAGCGTATCGACGAGATCCTGGAGCGGCGGCGCCTGATCGAGCATCTGTATTACAAGCATGTTGCGTCATTCGAGGGCATCAAGGATCCCTATGTGGGGCCGGATGTCACGGAGGTGAACTGGTTTCTCTATCTCGTGCATCTTGGAAACCGCTTTTCGCGCTCGAGCCGCGACGCCATTGTCGAAGACTTGGCGGTGGAGGATGTGGAGGCGGCCGGATACTGCAATCCGCTTCATCTCCAACGTCATTATCTGGACATGGGCTATCGCCGCGGCGACCTGCTGGTGACTGAAAAGCTCGCCGACCGGGCCGTGGCCCTGCCATTCCACACCCATCTCACTGAAGATCAGATCGAATTCATCGTCGCCACGATGAAAGATGCATCCATCAATGTGGGTGCCGGGGCGGCGATTTACTGAAATTTTGGTGGGAATTGAAGCTTTAAATATCACTCAATCAAGCTTAGGAGAGAAAAATGACCACGCTTACCGTTATGCCCTCCGGCAAGTCGTTCGATGTCGCGGAGGGCACCAGCCTGCTGGCAGCGATGCTCGGCGCGGAGATCGGCATCGCGCACAAATGCGAAGGCAAGGCGAGCTGCGGCAGCTGCCATATCTTCGTGCTGGAAGGGCGAAAGGGCCTCTCCAAGATCGCCCGCGAGGAGAATGAGAAGCTCGATGCCATCGTCGGCGTCAGCTCCAAGTCGCGCTTGGCCTGCCAGGCGAAGGTGCTCGGCACCGAAAATATCAAGATCGAGCTGCTCGGCTTTGATTCCTGACCGGCAAGGAGATGAAAATGGAAATCGTCATGATCCATGCCCGCTTCGTGCCGAACGGTTCGGTGGTCGAGATCAGCGAACGCCCGGCCGGGCTCACCCCGCAGGACTGGTTCAACCTGCTCAGCGACCGCGCCGGCGATGTCTACCAGGCGTTCTCGGGCGGGCGCGGCGTGTTCCGCATCGAGAAGACCAAGCTTGAGACCCTCAAGGCCGAAGCAACGTCAAGCGCGGCCTGACGGCACGATGTATTCCTCTAAATGACAGGCCAAGCGATAAAGGCTGATCCCTGACGGGATCAGCCTTCGCATATCAGCACGCTGGCATTTGGATGATGGTCCCCTGCGGCGCGGAACCGAGGGGCGCATCGCCCGCCCCGCAGGCTGAAATTCAGCGGCTCATTTGAGAAACTGGCCCTGGAACAAGGCCATCTTCTCCGCCGTATCGAGGCCGCTCTGCACCGGCCAACGCTGGTCGAAGAAGAAGCTCTTCACATCGCGGGTCATGTCCTTGCCGTGGATGTACCAACGCTCGACCCCATCCGGCCCGATGATCGCGGGGCCATCCGCGCGGTGCACCACGTCGCCATCGAGCCAGAGCTTCGTATCGCCGTAGAGATAAATTCCGGCCTTGCGGGACATGTCGTCCTGATTGCGTTCTTCCACGACAAACATCTGGCTCATGACGATCCCTTAAGCGTTGTGTTCTGCCCGCCCTTGCGATGCAAGATCCGTGCGCGCCTCATCCTGCGCGCGTCTCATGCCGCCCCAACGGTGGCCCCCTGCCCGAGCACCGCGGTATTGTACCCCTCCTCGCGCAGCACCCGCTGGACGGCAGGCCGCGCGAGCATCCGCCGGTAATGGGCAAGGAGATTTTCCGGCAAAGCGATGCCGGTCTTCTCGGCCCAGAATTCCACATAGAACAGCACCGGATCACCAGCCGAGAAAGCTCCAGCGAGATAAGGCCCCTGCCCGATCGCCGCCTCCAGCACCTCGAACCCCTTGCACACGATGTCCCGGCCGAGTTGGCGCACACGCTCGTGCTCCGCGACCTCGCGAGCGAAGGTGGAGGTCGCGAAAATGCGCGCGAAACCTTGGCCGTGGATCGTTCCCACCACATAGGCCATGGCTTCCACGAGCCGCGTCTGAAGCTCCACGTCCTCCGGCCAGAGCTTCGCGCGCGGCCGGCTGAGCGCAAGCCAATAAGCAATGGCCTGGACCTCGGTGAGCGCCGAGCCATCCGGGCGCACAAGGGTCGGAATTGTCGATTTTGGGTTGATCGCGACATAGTCCGGCTTGAAATGATCCCCGGCGGGCAGGTTCACGACCGTGACCTCGAACACCTCTTCCAGTTCCTCCAACAGGATGTGAATGCCCGTGGAGCAAGATCCCGGCGTCATATAGAACTTCATCAGGGCCATGGTTCATCCTCGCCATGTCGGGAAGGCCGCAGGCGGACGCCGGCGGACGTCTCACGGCATGCTTCATGCAAATATCGGGACATTCCCCCACACAGGACCCACTTGTGCGGGACGTATGACCAGGAGCGTCGCGTTTGCGACAGAGACGAGCATGGCCCTCGACCTGAAAACACCCTGGACCACAACCGACATCAGCGCCTTGCTGGCCTCGGTCGCCGATGACCGCAGTTGGCGCCTGGAGGTCTCGTCCGAAGGCATCGCGCGGCTCAACGATCTCACCGTGGTGCCCACCGCCGATTATGAAGACCAGTTGCACTGCTTCTTCGAGATCTGGGACGAAGGCACCGATTTCGTCGGGCCCGGCGCGGCGTCCGACACCGCCTTGTGCCGCAAGCTGGAGCGCCTGTTGCGCGACAATTATCCGGTGCTTCAGGGTGCGCGAACCCTGTCCGCGATCTGACGCACGGCGTCTGCGGCCACGCCGTCGCGAAGGGATGCAGGGGCTTGCCGATGTCTCCAGGGGAAATTCAGGTTTTCGTCATCTGCCCGGCGTCGAGCATCGCGCCCGGCGGGGTGCAATCGTTCCGCCTGTCCCGCGTCGTCGAAACCGGGGAGAACCGCGAAACCCGCCCCTTCTCCATCTTCGTCGTGCGCACGTTGACCAATGATTATTTCGGTTATTCCAACGTCTGCCCGCACGAGGGCCGCTGGCTGAATATCGGCTCGGGGGAATTCTTAACGCCCGATGGGGAATTCCTGCGGTGCGGACGGCACGGCGCGACCTTTGAAATCGATACCGGGGCCTGCGTGAAGGGACCCTGCAAAGGCAAGAATCTGGAGCCCCTCGCTTTGGCCGTAGTCGATGGGGAGGTGTGCGTGTGCGGCATTGAGCTGGTGGAAGACGACGGCTTTCCCGATCCCTTCAGCGACCTCGATGAAACCATGGAAATCATGATCCACCCGGAGTGACGGGCGGTGGGGAGACTTAAGGCACATGGCGGAGCCGACCGAAGAGCATTGCCGCTTCTTTGTCTCCTATACCGGGGTGAAGCTGCCCTTCACCCTGGTCAACGCAATCGAGGCGGATGCATTATCCAATCGCAACACCTTCATCCGCGCCTATTACGATCCGGCTGGCATCCTGAGCGGCTTCGACAAGGTCGTTTACGGCGAAGTGGAGCTCTCCCATCGCTATGTCTACCACCCCAACGGCCAGTTGAAGCGCGCCGAGATCGTCATGCTGGACGAGGAGCCGGCCGCCTTGAGCTTCGACGAAGCCGGCACGCCGCGCCCCGAGGTGGACGCGGCCGCGCAAAACGAGGGATGGCGATCATCATGACTGTCGCACAATTGCTCGACGCACTCATGCAGATGCCGCGGGACGCGGTGGTTCTGATGGAAACCGACGGCGGCCTCTCGCGCGTCGACGCGCTGGATTTCGTGGAAGATCATGGCCCAGGCGCGCCGGCGGAGGTCATCCTGCTTCCAAGCATGGATGAATAGAATCGGTCTCGTGTCGCATTCGCGATCAAGACGCGACACGGGCCTGTCGGATTTCCTTCGCATCCAAGCCCGAGCGCTTGATGAAACAAGCGGGCGGCCGCCGTTTTTCAGAAAGCCACGCAGATGGCGAGCAAATTGCTTTGCCCTTTCCAGAGAAGATCTGCGGCAAGGGAAGCGGCGAGGCCATGAACCATCTGTTGGGCGAAACCAGTCCCTACCTGCTCCAGCACAAGGATAATCCGGTCCACTGGCAGGTCTGGGGGGAGGCGGCGCTTGCCGCTGCGCAGGCGGCCGACAAGCCGATCCTGCTCTCCATCGGCTATGCCGCGTGCCATTGGTGCCACGTCATGGCGGCGGAAAGCTTCGAGAATGCCGAGACCGCCGCCCTGATGAACGACCTGTTCGTTCCCATCAAGGTGGACCGGGAGGAGCGGCCGGACCTCGACCTCATCTATCAGAACGCGCTCACCCTGCTCGGCCAGCGCGGCGGGTGGCCGCTGACCATGTTCCTGACCCCGCAGGGGGAGCCGTTCTGGGGCGGCACCTATTATCCGCCCGAAAGCCGCCATGGCCGCCCGGCGTTTCGCGACATGCTCAGCCGTGCGGCGCAGGTCTATTCCGGCCAGAAGGAGACGGTGGAGAAGAACACGCAAGTGCTGCGCGCGGGCCTCGCCCGTCTATCCGAGCCGCCGCCGGACAATCTGCTCACCCCCGACATATTGGACGAGATCTGCCTCAAATTCTCGGACCTCATCGACGAGGTGGACGGCGGAATCGGACAGGCGCCGAAATTCCCCCAATCGCCCGTGCTCGCGCTTCTGTGGCGCGGCTATAAGCGCACCGGCAAGGCCAAGCTGCGCGATGGCGTGCTGCTGACCCTGGATCGCATGTCGCAGGGCGGCATTTACGACCATCTCGGCGGCGGTTATTCACGCTATTCCACCGACAATGCCTGGCTCGTCCCGCATTTCGAGAAGATGCTCTACGACAACGCCCAATTGGTCGAGCTGCTGACCTGGGCCTGGCAGGAAACGCGCAATCCCCTGTATGCCGCGCGGATCACGGAAACCGTCGGCTGGATGCTGCGCGAAATGCGCGTGGACGGCGGTGCGTTCGCCGCCGCCCTCGATGCGGACAGCGAGCATGAGGAAGGCAAGTTCTACGTCTGGACCGCCGCCGAGGTCGAACGCGTGCTTGGCCCCGAGGCAGCGCTTTTCAAGGCCCATTACGACGTCCATCGCATCGGCAATTGGGAAGGGCGCAGCATCCTCAATCGCTCTGAGAAGCCGGACCTTGCCGATCCCGCCATCGAATCCCGCCTCGCGGCCGCACGCGAAAAGCTGCTCGCGGCGCGCGACGGCCGCGTGCGTCCGGGGCGCGACCACAAGGTCCTGGCCGATTGGAACGGCCTTGCCATCAGTGCCCTGTGCCTTGCCGGCGGCGCCTTGGGCCGGGACGATTGGATCGAGGCGGCGGGACAGGCATTCGCCTTCATCCTGGCCCAGATGACCGATGCACAGGGCCGCCTGCGTCATTCCTGGTGCGCAGGGCGAACCCATCCCGGCCTGCTGGATGATTATGCCGCCATGAGCCGGGCTGCCCTGGCACTCTACCAGACGCGTTCGGATCCCTATTATCTTGCCTGCGCGGAAACCTGGGTGGAGCTTCTGGAAGCCCAGTTCCGCGACGAGGAACGCGGCGGCTATTTCCTCACGCCCCAGGATGCGCCCGATCTCATCGCGCGCATCCGCAACGCGTTCGACCATGCGACCCCCTCCGGCAACGGCATGATGGTTGAGGTCTTCTCCTCCCTCTTCCTGCTGACCGGAAAGGGGGCGTATCGCGCCCGCGCCGAACGGCAGATCGGCGCCTTCGCCGGCGAGGTAGCGCGCAATGCTATACCTCTTGCTGCCTTCCTCAGTGGCCTCGACGCCTTCGCCAACAGCGTGCAGATCATCATCCGCGCCGGCGTCGGCACGCACGAATTGCTGGAGGCCGTGAACGCCTGCTGCATCCCCAACCGTGTGCTGCGAGTGCTCGGCGCCGGCGAGCAACCTCCGCCGGGTCATCCCGCCCACGGCAAGGAAAGCATCTCGGGCAAGGCGACGGCCTATGTCTGCATCGGAGAGACCTGCTCGCTGCCGGTCACCGACCCGGAACTCTTGCAACTCGCCCTTTCGGGCCGGCAGGCCCCGCCCGTGGGTCAAAACCTGGAGGTGAGCCATGTCTGACGTGGCGGTCCAAATTTCCATGTTCGAGCGCCTCGGCGGAGCGGTCACCATCGACCGTCTGGTGGAGGCCTTCTATCGCCGCATGGATACGCTGGAGCAGGCAGCGGAGATCCGCGCCATGCATGCGCCTGACCTCTCGAGCACCAAGAACGTCCTGAAGCGCTATTTGTGCGAATGGACCGGCGGGCCGAAGCTCTACTCCGTCGAAAAGGGCCATCCGCGCCTGCGTCATTCCTGGTGCGCAGGGCGAACCCATCCCGGCCTGCTGGATGATTATGC
>NCEH01000084.1 GCA_002304505.1 Rhizobiales bacterium 32-66-11
ATCCGCAGCGCTTGTTGAGCTCGTGCTGAGCGAAATCGCCGACTGCCTCGCCAAAGGCGAGACGGTGAAGCTGTCGTCTTTCGGTTCGTTCGTCGTGCGGTCCAAGGGGCAGCGCATCGGCCGCAATCCGAAGACCGGGGAAGAGGTGCCCATCGAGCCTCGCCGCGTCATGGTCTTCAAGCCGTCCAGCATCTTGAAGAATCGCATAAACGGGCGCACAGAAAACGGCCTGGATCGCGACTGATCCGCGGGTGCGGGCTGAACGGCCCGCAGTGCATGGAGGCGAGCGTACGTGTCCGGAGCGAGGCAAACGGACAAATCACCGGACGCCTTCCGCACCATCAGCGAGGTGGCCGAGGATCTCGAGCTGCCCCAGCACGTCCTACGCTTCTGGGAAACCCGCTTCACGCAAATCAAGCCCATCAAACGGGCCGGAGGCCGCAGGTTCTACCGGCCCGAGGATGTCGATCTGCTGCGCGGCGTGCGGCACCTACTCTACGGCGAAGGCTACACCATCAAGGGTGTGCAGCGAATCCTGAAAGAGCAGGGGATTCACTACGTCCAGGATCTCGCCATAGAGGAAGAGGCGGCCGGCTTTCAGCCGATGCCGCCGCCGGTCGCTGCGCGCGCGGAAGCCCCGCGCCGGCACGCACCGCCGCCGGAGCCTTATGACGAAGCGCCTTACGAAAGCGACATGGATCAGGAGCCGCGCCGGCGGTCCAGCGCGCGGGGGCAGGGCGAAGGCGCCCAGGGCGGCTTCGGCGGCTTCCTCGGCCTGTTGCCGCGTCGTGGCAAGGCGCGCGCCGAGCCGCCTGTCGAGGAACCGCCGGTCATCGCGGAACTGCCGTTTCCCGAATTTTCCCAGCATACCCGCCGCCACGAAGCCCCGGTAGAGCCGCGCCTTGAGCCGCCGCCGGCACCCGCGCGGCCGGCATCTGTGCATCCTGCATCTGTCCGCCCGGCAGCAACGCAGCGCCGTGCTGGCGCGCCCGCGGCACCTGTCGAGCCACGGCTGGACCGGGATGACGAGAGCTTCTATCGCCGGATGCCTGAGCCCGTCTATGAGGACGAGGACGATGAGGACGACGATCGGGCGGAGCCCTATGCGCCGCCGCGCGCCGCGCCCTCGTTCGCGCCCGAGCCCCGGCGCGCGGCGGAAGCGGCCCACCGGCCCGTTGTGCCCCAGCGTCGGCCGACGCGCGGACCGGCCTCGCGTCTGCCCGAGCCGCCGCCGGTTCCCGAGCTGGAGGATCCCCTCCTGCCATTTTTCGACGATGACGCCTTCGGACCCGACGGTCCGCAGATTTCCGAGCCTCTGGATGCCCGCATCCGCCGGCTGAAGGAGCATGCGCCCGGACCGCCGGAAGAATATATTCCGGCGCGCGCACGGCGGACGGAGGCGTCGCACGCCGAAATTCCGCGTGCCGAAATCCCGCGTGCCGAGATCGCGCGCGAGGACGATCGCGAGGTGACGTTCCGGGCGGACATGCGCGATGGCGAGCGCCGCCCGCCACCGGGCCCCGCGCGCGGGATCGCGCCGGCGGCGGACGATTGGCCGAGGGAATGGCGCGAGGAGGAGCCCCGCTCCGCGCCGGACCTCAATGCCGAGCCGCGCGCTTCGCACCTCGGCGTCCCGCCTCCGCGTGCGGATGACCGGCGCGACTCCCGCCGGGCCGACGCCTATCCGCCGTCACGCCCCCCTGTGGTGCCCGCCGGCGAGCCGCTCGGCAAATTGCGGCTTGGGCCTTTGACCGGCCCGGTGGAGGAATTCGAATTGGAGGATCCAGAGCCGTTGCGGTGGGATCATCATCAGGGCTTCCGTCCGGAATCCGTGCCGCGCGAGCCGCACCGGCCGGGTCCGCCCGAGCAATATCTGCCGCCGCATCTGCGTTCCGACCCGCGTGTGGCGGGCGCGCCACCGGCGCCGATCCCGGTTCTGTCGCGCGACGACGTGCATCGCCTGCAGGCGACGCTTTATGAATTGGGCGAATGCCGCCGCTTGCTGGGCGGAGCGGTGGAGCGGCCGGACGATTCGTCCCAATAAGCCGCCCCGTGTGCCTTTGGCACACCGCATGTTCCGAAAGCTGGAAGAGGGTGCCGTACGAACGGCGAACGGCACCCCGGATCGCTCAGTTCGCGGGTTCGTCCGCCTGAGACTGCTGGAGCCACGCGAACAGATTGATCGGTGCGGGAGCGGCTGCGGCCTTGTCCTGGTCCGGGGCGGCTTCGGCGACCTGTTCACGTCCCAGCACGGCGACGGCAACACGCGTCAGGCCGTGGCTGGTGAATCCGAGTTCTGACGCCGCGGCGCGCGAGACGTCGATGATGCGACCGCGGACGAACGGTCCACGGTCGTTGATGCGGACCACCACTGTGCGGCCATTGCGCAGGTTGGTCACGCGAACCTTCGTTCCGAAGGGGAGCGAGCGATGGGCCGCAGTCAGGGCATTGGGATTGAAACGTTCGCCGCTTGCGGTGCCCCGTCCCTGCCAATAGTAAGAAGCAACACCGGTCTGCCCGGCATCGGCTTTGGCTGGTGTACAGAACGCGCCGAGCGTCAGCGCAAAAGTTCCAAGCAGAAACCCCTTCTGGATCTCCATTCCCTCGACCTCCATTGTTGTTGATGGGAGATCGGCGAATGACGTTCTATTCAGGCGACAATGTCACTGTTCCGCGGCGAAATCATGATATCTTACTGCTAAGCTTCAAAAACGTACCATTTTGGAACAGTATATATCAAAGTTAACGCGAAGTTTCCATGAAGATAACGACGCTATTCAACCGCACTTGTTGTTTGCGGCAACCTTTTACTGATAAATAAAAATGTCATGTTCCAAAGTCGCGAAACCGTGTTCGGCGTCGCGCCCGATTTCCGCCCCATAGCACTGAAGTACCGCCCTCTGTCATTTTGGAGCATCTGCCCGGCACGCCGGCCCGCCAGGCCGGCGGCGAGGGTTTCTATCGAGCGGCTGCGAAGGGCAGTGGATAGCGCCGCATTTCACTCTTGTAGCCGCCAACGCGATGGTCTAAGCCTCCCCTCCACGTCGGAGCGTAGCGCAGCCCGGTTAGCGCACTAGTCTGGGGGACTAGGGGTCGGAGGTTCAAATCCTCTCGCTCCGACCATTCAAATCCCTGAAACAGCCCCATGGTTCGGCCCACCCGAGGGAGAGATCCCACGGACGCGCGGACGTGCGGAGCGGCGCACCGACCGGGCGACGCGATCGCTCAATGGTGCGCGATGCCGCGTCCTGCCCCCCAATCTGAAAACGCCCGCGCTTCGTCGCTCTGTCACGGTGAAGCTCTAGACGAAAGCCGTCTGAGCGGGGCGCCGAACATGCTGAATGCGGTTATTCTGACCTTGATCCCCGCCGCCGCCGTCATCGCCGGCGCCCTGCTGGGGTTTGTCTGGCGTCCCGGCGCGACGATCCGCAGTGCCGTGCAGCATTTCACCGCCGGCGTGGTGATGGCTGCGGTCGGCGCGGAATTGCTGCCGGAACTCGGAACCGCCCATCCCCTTGGCATCGCCATCGGCTTCACGCTCGGCGGCGCGCTCATGCTGGCCATCAAGCGATGGATCGGCGAGCCGGGGGAGAGGGAAGCGGACGCGCCTGGCGAAAAGCCGGACGGGAGCAACACCGGCCTGCTCGTCACGGTGGGCGTCGATCTGTTCATCGACGGCCTGCTCTGCGCGGTCGCGCTCGCGGCGGCGCCGGAAAGCGGGCTGGTGATCGTCGCGGCGCTGACGCTGGAGGTGTTCTTCCTCGGGCTCGCCACCAGCGTGTCCCTCAGTCGACCGGGCGCCGGGGCGGGCGGCATGATGAAGGCATGCGGGCTCGCGGTGCTGGTGCCGATCGGCGGGGCGAGCGGCCCGCTCGCCTTCCTCTCCCTTCCGGACCTCTGGCAGGTGGGCATCCTCGCCTTCGCCACCGCCGCCCTGATTTATCTGGTCACCGAGGAATTGCTGGCGGAAGCCCACGAGGATGGCGAGGACACGACGTTCGTTGCGGCCACCTTTTTCCTCGGCTTCCTCGCCGTGCTGATGCTGAAGGCGCTGGGCGGCTAGGCCCGGGTGGGCACTCTAGGCGCTTGCCTTTGCCGCCCGGGGTCGCGCCGTAACCGCAGAGCCTTCGGGCGCGGGGAGGGCGGTATCGCCGGTGGCGGCGGTGGAGGATTCGACGGGGGCCGCCGCGAGCAGGCAGGCCGCCAGCGCCTCTTCGAGACATGTCGCGACCGCATTGGCGGATTGGCTTTCGAGCGCAACCCGCATCGCGCTATCGTCATGGGCGCCAAATGCAGCGAGAAGGATGGCGCTCTCCGGCAAGCGACGGCGCAGCCGCCGGCTGGAATAGCGCATGTGGGCCGTTCCCGCGTTTTCAAGCGACGACAGAATGGTCAGCGCCAGATCGGACCCGCTGAGAGTCGCGAGGTTGGCGATGGTCAGCGTCTCCGGACCGCAGACGCGCGCCGACAGCCCGTGGCGCTTCAACAGATGCGCCAGCAGGTCCGCCGCCGCGAGATCAAGGCCGGACCGCGCTGCGATGCAGAGGATGGGGGTCTCGCCCCGCCAGCGCTCAGGGAGCGTGTCGGCATCGACCACGGGATAGGCGCCGCCCGCCGGGCTGAGGGCAACCGCTGCCTCGGCTTCGACTTCATCGGCCTCGCCCTTGGGAATGCCGTCAGGAATATCGGACAGATTCTCCAGCAACTCCCCGAGACTGAGGCGGAAGCGCGCGATCCGCGCCTCGTCCAGGGTGCCGCGGGCAAAATCCTGCTGCGCGAGCCGCAGGCCGGGCAGGGCGACATTATCGAGATAGGACAGGAAGCTGCGCTCCTTCAGGAATTCCTCTGCCTTGCTGGTCGCCTCGGTCGGATCGCCGGCCAGCATGCGCTGGTAAAACAATTCCGGCGCGCTGAGCGGCGGCCGGTCGCCGAGCATCACGTCCAGGAATTCCAGCTGGTCCACATGACGGCCGAGCACCACGGCGCAGAGCGTGAGCGGGGTCGCGAGCACGAGGCCGATCGGTCCCCACAGCCAGGTCCAGAAGGTGGCTGAGGCGACCACCGCCACCGGGGAAAGCCCCGTGCTCCGCCCGTAGAGCAGCGGCTCGATGATATGCCCGACCAGCGGCTCCACGAGCGCGAACAGGGCGATGGTGGACAGCACGATGCTCCAGCCCGGATCGACCGCGAGCGCGAGCGCGATCGGCAGCAAAGCGGCGATGATCGCGCCGATATAGGGCACGAAGCGAAGCACCGCCGCCATCAGGCCCCACAGGAGCGGGCTCGGCACGCCGATCAGCCACAGGCCGAAGCCGATCACGGTGCCGAAGCCAGCGTTCAGCATCACCTGCATCAGGAAAAAGCGGGAGAGGCGGCGCGCGGCATCATCGAGCGCGGCGGTGGTGCGCTGAATGTCGCTCGCCCCCGCAAGACGGATGAAGCGATTGCGCAGGTCCTCCCGCTGCAAAAGGATGAAGATGAGAAAGATGAAGATGATGCCGGTGGTGGCGAGCGGGTGGACCAGGGGCGTCATCACCGCGCCGAGCATGCCCAATGTGCCGGGATTGGGCTGGCGGATTTCCACCGGTAGAGGCAGTTGCTCGGCGGTGCCCGCACTCGTGCTTCCCGCCCGATTTTCCGGTGCGGGTCGGTCAAGCTCGTTGCCGAGGTCCTGAAGCATCTGCGCCGCGCGCTCCAGGGTGCCGTTCCCCTCGGTCGCGCCCCGCAGGGAGCGGATCTTATCGCGGATATTGACCTGATATTGCGGCAGATCGCCCGCGAGCTCCGCCACCTGGCTTGCCACCACCGCGCCCAGCGAGAGGAGGCCGAGAAAGGTGAGCACGACGACGCTGGTGACAGCCAGCGTGCGCGGTATTCTCAACCGCCGCAGGACGAGGATCACCGGCGCGAGCACAAAGCTCAGCAGCATGGCGAGCGCCACAGGCACCAGCACTTCGCGCGCGAAATACAACATCGCGATGATGGCGCTGGTCGCCAGCAGCGTGCCGACGGCGCCCGAACCGAGCGGAATGACGGCGGCGCGGGGCGGCACCACCTGTTGCTGAAGGATGGGCCGGGCCGCGCGGTCCGGCCCGCTGCCCTCCGCCTCGCTCATGATGCCACTTCAAGCAGCAGGAGCGAACGGCCGGTCACTTCATAGACATGGGCGAACGGAAAGGTGGGCTGCGCCTCCGGGGTGGGCGTGTTGGTATCGACGACGAGGCGCCACCCCTTGCCGCCTACGACCTCCGGAAGGGTGAAATTCACCACGTCGAAATGTGCGTTCACGATCAGCAGCAAAGTGGTGTCCGTCCCCTTGCGGCGGATGCCGGTGGGCTGCGCGCGCCCGTCCATCAAAACGCCCATGCACCGGCTCAAGCCATCCTGCCACTGCTCCTCGCCCATTTCGCTGCCATCCGGGGCGAGCCAGCACACGTCCTTGACGTCGAGTTCCTTATTATAGGCGCCGCTCAGGAAACGGCTTCGGCGCAGCAGCGGGTGGGATTGGCGCACCGCAATCAATTTGCGCACGAAGGCGTGGAGATCGCGTCCGGCCGGCGAGAAATCCCAGTCGATCCAGCCGATTTCATTGTCCTGGCAATAGGCATTATTGTTGCCACCCTGGGTGCGAGCGAATTCGTCGCCGCCGAGGATCATCGGCGTTCCCTGGGAAAACAGCAGCGTCGCCAGCATGTTGCGCATCTGACGGGCGCGCAGGGCGCAGATTTCAGGATCCTCGCTCGGCCCCTCGACCCCATGATTCCAGGACAGATTGTGCGAATGGCCGTCGCGATTGTCCTCGCCGTTCGCCTCATTGTGCTTGTCGTTATAGGAGACCAGGTCCGCGAGGGTGAAACCGTCGTGGGCGGAAATGAAGTTCACCGATGACCACGGCTTGCGGCCGCGCCGGTTGAAGAAATCGCCGGAGGCCGTCAGGCGGGTGGCGAGCTCCGCGATCTGGCCGTCATCGCCCTTCCAATAGGCGCGGACCGTGTCGCGATAGCGGTCATTCCATTCCGCCCAGCCCGGCGAGAAGCCGCCGACCTGATATCCGCCCGGACCGCAATCCCAAGGTTCCGCAATCAGCTTCACCTGCGAGAGAATGGGATCCTGGCGGCAGGAATCGAGAAACCCGCCGCCCTCGTCGAAGCCATGGGCCTCGCGGCCGAGGATGGTGGCGAGATCGAAGCGGAACCCGTCGACCTGCATCTCGGTGGCCCAATAGCGCAGGCTGTCCGTGACCATCTGCAGGACGCGCGGATGCGAGAGGTTCACCGTATTTCCGGTGCCGGTATCGTTGATATAAAAACGCTTGTCCTCGGGCAGACGGTAATATGAGGCGTTGTCGATGCCCTTGAACGAGAGCGTCGGGCCAAGCTCATTGCCCTCGGCCGTGTGGTTATAGACCACGTCCTGGATGATCTCGATGCCCGCTGCGTGGTAGCGCGCGACCATCTCCTTGAACTCGTTGACGTTCGGACTCGCGAGATAGAGCGGATGCGGGGCGAAGAAGGAGATTGTGTTGTAGCCCCAATAATTCCGCAGATCCTTTTCCACCAAATAGCTGTCGTCCACGAAGCCGTGCACCGGCAACAGCTCCAACGCGGTGATTCCGAGGTCTCTCAGGTAATCGATCACCTCAGGCGCCATCAGGCCGGCGAACGTACCGCGCAGATCCTCCCGCACCTGGGGGTGGCGCATGGTGTAGCCGCGGGCGTGGGCCTCATAAAAGACAGTACGGTCCCACGGCACCATGGGGCGGCGCGTCATGCCCCAGGTGAAAGCCGGGTCGATCACCCGGCATTTCGGCATGAAGGCGGCACTGTCGCGGGTGTCGAAGGTGAGGTCCTTGTTTTTTTCCTTGCTCTCCATCTGGTAGCCGAACAAGGCTGGATTCCACGTCAGTCCCCCCACCAGCTGCTTGCCATAGGGGTCGAGCAGTAGCTTGTTGGGATTGAACCGATGCCCGGACGCGGGTTCGTAGGGACCGTGGACCCGGTAGGCATAGACGAGGCCCGGACGGGCGTCCGGCAGATAGCCGTGCCACACCTCGTCGGTATATTCGGGCAGTTCGATGCGCTCCACCTCGCGGTCGCCGTCGGCATCGAAGAGGCACAGCTCAACCTTTGTGGCATTGGCGGAGAACAGGGCGAAATTCACGCCCAGCCCATCCCAGGTCGCGCCCAGAGGAAACGGATTTCCCTCCCGGACCCGCGACGCCTTCATGACCTGAGGAGCCGCGTCCGATACCAGCATATCCATGTCCCTTGCCCCGTATTGATGCGCCCGGCCCACCGGCCGACCTGTGAGTGCTTAACGCCGAAAGGCAATGTTGGTTGCGTCGCACGGGATGTCGGAAGCGGGAGTCGGGACTGGGGAGAATCGGGCCCGCTCGGCGCGAGAGCCTTGGTGATCCGCGCCGGCGGCGGTAAGGCTCCTGTGTGACAGCGTGCGGAAGCTTCCCATGGGCCTGACCTTCACCATACTCGGCTGCGGTTCCTCGGGCGGCGTCCCCCGCGTGGCGCAGGGATGGGGCGCCTGCGATCCCACCAATCCGCGCAACCGGCGGCGCCGCTGTTCTCTGCTGGTGCGCCGGGACGGGCCGGACGGCGTGACGACGGTGCTGGTGGACACATCGCCGGACCTGCGCGAGCAATTGCTGGATGCGCAGGTGGACCGGCTGGACGGCGTGCTCTTCACCCATTCCCATGCCGACCATACCCACGGCATCGACGATGTTCGCCCGCTCGCGATCCAGCAGCGCCAGCGCATCGACGCCTATATCGACGAGGACACCTCGGCGGCCCTGCACGAGCGGTTCGGCTATTGCTTCCGCACACCGCCCGGCGGCGTCTATCCGCCGATCCTGACCGAGCACCGGTTTCACGAGGGCCGGGCGGTGCAGGTCGACGGGCCGGGCGGGCCGATTGTCGCGCTGCCGTTTCGCCAGCATCATGGTGAAATCGACTCGTTCGGCTTCCGATTCGAGGGCGTCGCTTATTCAAGCGATGTCAGCGCATTTCCGGATAACTCGCTGCAATATCTAGAAAATCTCGATATCTGGATACTTGACGCTCTACGTGAAGCGCCGCACCCATCCCATTTCAGCCTGAGCGACGCGCTTGCCCACATCGCGCGCCTGAAGCCGCGCCGCAGCATTTTGACCAATCTCCATACCGATCTGGATTACGGGCGCCTCGTGGAGATCCTGCCGGAAGGCGTCATCCCGGCTTTCGACGGCATGAGCTTCGAGAGATGAGGCCGCGGATCTGATTCATAAGGTCGATTCATGCCGTCAAGTCACTGAATTCCGGGTGTTAATTTGTAAATCGAAAGCAAGCTCGCCGAATGCGCCGGGCGCGGTCGATCCTCTGTTGTGATCCGGGGCGTGGCGGGCTTAGCATGCCCGTTCATTCGTCCATCCCGGTTCCAGCCCCCATGTCCGCATCCGGTAGCAAAGGCCATGCGCTCGATCCCGCCGCCGGCGGGCTTGGGATCGACGCGGCCGCAGCGCTCAGTGCCGACGCGGAACAGGCCTGGATCGCCGTCATCCGCAAGATGGACGAGACCTACGCCGAGCTGGTGACCCAGCAGGTGGAGCTGGAAAACAAGAACGCCGCCCTGGAGGAAGCCCAGGCCTTCATCGCCGGGGTGATGGCCTCCATGACCGACGCCCTGATCGCCTGCGACCTCACCGGGCGCATCGAGCAGGTGAATGTTGCCGCCGAGCGCCTGCTCGGCCGGTCGGGATCGGACCTGCTGGAGCTGCGACTCGCCGATCTGCTGGCGCCGGAAACGCCGACCGGCTTTGCCGACGTGCTGGCCATCGTCGCCAAGCGCCAGCGCATCGTGGACCGCGATTTTGCTTTCACCACGCCGGAAGGCCCGCTTCCGGTTTCGGTGAACGGCGCGATCCGGTTCGATTCGCGCGGCCGCGCGGTGGGCATCGTCCTCATGGGCCGCCCGATCGGCGAATTGCGTAAAGCCTATAGCGACCTCGCCGCCGCCCACGAGCGCTTGAAGCAGGCCCAGCAGCAATTGGTGCATGCGGAGAAGATGGCCTCGCTCGGCCGCCTGGTCGCCGGCGTCGCGCACGAATTGAACAATCCCATCTCCTTCGTCTATGGTAACGCCCACGCCTTGAAACGCTATGGCGAGCGGCTCGTAAGCTATGTGGACGCGCTTCACGGCCCGGCGCCGGCGCCGCCGGACCTGCGGGCGCAGCTGAAGATCGACCGCACCTTACGGGAGATGGCTCCGACCATCGCCGGCATGCTGGAGGGGGCCGAGCGCGTGCGCGACATCGTCGCCGACCTGCGGCGCTTCTCCTCGGACCGGCGGCAGGCGTCCGAACCGGTGGACATGGTGGCGCTGGTGCGTTCCTCCCTGGACTGGGTGGCAAAAGCCCAGAGCCCGGCGGTGGAGACCAGCTTTCAACTGGCCGGGCCGCTCGATGTGATCGGCCATCCCGGGCAGTTGCACCAGATGATGATGAACCTCATCCAGAACGCGATGGACGCCATGGAAGGCGCCGGCGAACGCCGGCTGCTGATCGCCGGAGAGCGGCGTGGCGACCGCGTGATCATCAGCGTTCAGGACAACGGGCCCGGCATCTCGGCGGAGATCGCCTCGCGGATCTTCGATCCCTTCTTCACCACCAAGCCGGTCGGCAAGGGCACGGGTCTTGGCCTCTCCATCAGCTATCGCATCGTGCAGGAGCACGACGGCCTGCTCGAGGCCGGCAATCATCCCGAAGGCGGCGCCGTGATGCGCGTGACCTTGCCGGCGGCACCGCTGGAGAAACTGCCTTGAGCGCGCAATTCAACATTCTCTGGCTGCAATCCGGCGGCTGCGGCGGCTGCACCATGTCCCTGCTCTGTGCCGAGGGGCCGGATTTGATCACCACGTTCGACAGCGCCGGCATCCGCATGCTCTGGCATCCGGGCCTCTCCGAGGAAACCGGAAGCGAGGCCCTGGCGGTGTTCGAGCGCGTGCGATCGGGTGAACTGCGTCTTGACGCGCTGTGCGTCGAAGGCTCGCTCCTGCGCGGGCCGAACGGGACCGGCCGCTTCCATGTGCTTGCCGGCACCGGGCGGCCCACGATCGAATGGGTGCGGGAGCTTTCAGCGCTCGCCGAGCATGTGGTCGCCGTGGGCACCTGCGCCGCCTATGGCGGTGTGACCGCTGCCGGCAACAATCCCGCCGATGCCTGCGGCCTGCAATATGACGGGCGGCGCGAGGGCGGGGCGCTGGGTGCCCAATTCCGCTCCCGCTCGGGCCTGCCCGTCATCAATGTGGCGGGCTGCCCCACCCATCCCAATTGGGTCACCGAGACCTTGATGCTGCTCGCCGCCGGCCTGCTCGGCGCGCAGGATCTCGATGCCTATCGCCGGCCGCGCTTTTATGCCGACCATCTCGTGCACCACGGCTGCCCGCGCAACGAATATTACGAGTTCAAGGCGAGCGCGGAGAAGCTCTCCGACCTCGGCTGCATGATGGAGCATCTCGGCTGCCTCGGCACCCAGGCCCATGCGGATTGCAATACGCGCTCCTGGAACGGCGAAGGCTCCTGCACCCGCGGCGGCTATGCCTGCATCAATTGCACGGCTCCCGAATTCGAGGAGCCCGGCCACGCCTTCCTGGACACTCCGAAGGTCGCCGGAATTCCCGTCGGGCTACCGACCGATATGCCCAAGGCCTGGTTCATCGCCCTCTCCTCGCTCGCGAAAGCGGCGACGCCGGAGCGGCTGCGGCGCAATGCGGTGAGCGATCATCTGGTGGTGCCGCCCACGGTGCGGGACATCAAGCGGCGATGAGCGAAGCACAAGGTTCAGCGGGCGATGGCGTCACGCGGCTCATCGTCGGGCCATTCAATCGCGTCGAAGGCGATCTCGAGGTGCGGCTCGATATCGCCAATGGCGCGGTGGCGCAGGCCCATGTCTCTTCGCCGCTGTTTCGCGGCTTCGAGCGTATTCTGGAGGGGCGGGACCCGATGGATGCGCTGGTGATCGCGCCGCGCATCTGCGGCATCTGCTCGGTCTCCCAGTCCCAGGCCGCAGCCCTGGCGCTCGCCGGATTGCAGGGGCTGGAGCCGACCCGCAACGGGCGGATCGCCACCAATCTCATCGTCGCCACCGAGAATGTGGCTGACCATCTCACCCATTTCCATCTCTTCTTCATGCCGGATTTCGCCCGCGCGGCTTATGCGGGGCGCCCGTGGTTCGCAAAGGCGGAAGCCCACTTCAAGGCCGGGCGCGGCACCAGCGCGCGGCGCTTGCTGGAAGCGCGGGCGACCTTGCTCCATGTCCTCGGCCTGCTCGCCGGCCGTTGGCCGCACACTTTGGCGATCCAGCCGGGAGGCGTGACCAAGCGCGCGGAATCCCGCGACAAGGTGCGCCTCCTGGCGACGCTGGGCGCGGTGCGCGCGGTGCTGGAAGATCAACTCTTCGGCGCGAAGCTGGAGCAGGTGGCCGCGCTTGCCGGCCGCGCCGAGCTGGACGCCTGGCGCGCCCGTGGCCCGGACGGCGATTTCCGCCTGTTCCTGGAAATCGCGGCAGATCTCGATCTGGCGCATCAGGGCCGCGCCTATGACCGGTTTCTCTCCTATGGCGCCTATCCCGCGCAGGAGGGCGCGCTTTATCCTGCCGGCGTTCATGTCGCGGGAGAAACGGGTGTCTTCGATCCGGCCGATATCGCGGAGGACCACACCTTCTCCCGCATGGAGGAGCGCGCGCATCCACATCATCCATTCCAAGGCTCGACCGTGCCCGACGGGGCGGACGAGACCGGATACACATGGTGCAAGGCGCCCCGCCTGAGCGGCCTACCGTTCGAAACCGGCGCATTGGCGCGGCAGGTCATCGAGGGCCAGCCCCTGATCCGCGATCTCGTGGCATGGGCCGGGGGGAATGTGTTTTCCCGCGTCATCGCGCGGCTGGTGGAAAGCGCGCGCACGCTGATCGCCATGGAGGCCTGGGTGCGCGCTCTGGAACCGGAGGGCTCCTGGTGCGCCCAGGGACAGATGCCGGTCCGGGGCCGTTTCGCCGGACTGACGGAAGCGGCGCGCGGCGCGCTCGGCCATTGGGTGGAAGTGGAGGGTGGCAAGATCTCGCGGTACCAGATCATCGCCCCGACCACCTGGAACTTCTCGCCGCGCGATGCCGCCGGGGTGCCAGGCCCGTTGGAAGCCGCCCTGGTAGGCGCGATCGTACACCGCGACGAGCCGACACCGCTGAGCGTGCAGCATATCGTGCGCTCGTTCGATCCCTGCATGGTGTGCACGGTGCATTGAGGCGCCCATGTCCGACATCCGGGGCGCTGAAATCATCGTGCGCGGCATCGTGCAGGGGGTGGGATTCAGGCCCTTCGTGTGGCGCCTCGCCCAGCGGCTCGGACTGTTCGGGGAAGTCCGCAATGCTGGCGATGCGGTTTTCATCCATGCGGGCGGCTCGCGGGAGGCGCTGGCAGACTTCGCGTCGGCGCTACGCGAGGAGGCACCCGTTCTCTCCCGCGTGGAAGCGATCACCTCGCATCCCTCCGCACCGCCGCCGGCAGGTGCCGGGTTCCGCATCGTCGAGAGCGGGGCAGGGGCGGTTTCGGTCGGCATCGTACCGGATATCTCCACCTGCCCGGCCTGTCGGGCCGAAATCGCCGATCCCGCCGCGCGCCGGTTCGGCTATGCCTTCACCAATTGCACCGAATGCGGGCCGCGCTTTTCCATCGTCCGGGGCCTGCCCTACGATCGTGCCCGCACCACCATGCACGGCTTTCCCCTATGCGATGCCTGCCGGGCCGAATATGAGAACCCGGACGACCGGCGCTTCCATGCCCAGCCGATCGCGTGCCCGACCTGCGGGCCAAGGCTGAGCTGGACGCCCCTGACGACCCTGCCGGACGCGGCACGGGAGAGCGCCGACGCCTTGACGAAGGCCGTGGCCACATTGAGCGCCGGCGGCATCATCGCCGTGAAGGGGATCGGCGGCTTCCATATCGCATGCGACGCCACGGACGGCGCGGCGGTGAGCGAATTGCGGCGGCGCAAGCACCGGCCATCCAAGCCCTTGGCCATTATGGTGGCGGATCTCGACGCCGCCGCTGCGCTCTGCCCTCTCGCGCCCGGCGATGCGGTGGCGCTCTGCGACCCCGCGGCACCCATCGTGCTGCTGGAGCGACGGCAGGACGGTCCGCTCGCGGCGGGACTTGCTCCGGCGCCGGGTCGGATCGGCCTCATGCTCGCCTATACGCCCCTGCATCATCTGCTGCTGAACCGCGTGGGGCGGCCGCTGGTGATGACCAGCGCCAATCGCGCGAATGCACCCCAGGTGTTTCGTGACGACGAGGCCGCGCCGATGCTCGCCGGCATCGTCGACGGCATTCTCGGCCACGACCGGCCGATCGCCCGCCGCCTGGAGGATGGTGTCGTCCGCGTCGTTGGAGGACGGGCGCGGGTGATGCGGCGCGGGCGCGGGCAGGCGCCGCGCCCGTTCGATCTGCCGGAGGATTTCGCCGACGCGCCGCCGGTGCTCGCCATGGGCGGTGATCTGAAAAGCGCAGCCTGCCTCACCCATGGCCGCAAGGCGCTGCTGAGCCATCATCTCGGCGAACTGGACGCGCCGGCGGTCGAGGATGAGTTCGCCGACGCGATCGCCGATTATGAAAGCGTCTTCTCCCATGCGCCGGCGGCCGTCGCGCTGGACCTTCACCCCGATTATCGCGCCACCCTGTTCGGCACCCGCTACGCCGAGGCCCATGGCCTGCCCGTGGTCGGCGTGCAGCATCACCATGCCCATATCGCCGCCGCCATGGCGGAAAACGGCTGGCGCCGCGATGCCGGGCCGGTGGTCGGCATCGCTTTGGACGGGCTCGGGCTTGGAACCGATGGCACCGCTTGGGGCGGAGAAATCCTGGTGTGCGATTATCTCGCGTTCCGACGGCGCGGCCGGCTGCGGCCGATCCCGCTCGCGGGCGGCGACAGCGCGAGCCGGGAACCCTGGCGCGTCTTACTGGCCCATCTCGATGCGGCCGTGGGTGCAGAGGCCGTTCCGCCCGAACTGTTCGCGGGCAAGCCCATCGCCACCCTGCGGGCGATGATCGCCCGGCAGGTGAATGCGCCGCTTGCCAGTTCCGCCGGTCGGCTGTTCGACGCCATGGCCGCCCTGCTGGGTCTGGCACCGGATCGCCTCAGCTTCGAGGGCGAAGCCGCCATGGCGCTGGAAGCCCGCGCCGAACGGCTGGAGGCGCCAGCTCCCTATCCCTTTGCCGTTTCGGACAGCGGGGGCCTGCTGGAGCTCGATCCCGCCCCGCTCTGGCGGGCCGCGCTGGCGGAGCGCGCGGCCAAGGTCGGGGTCGAGACCTGCGCGGCGAATTTTCACGCGGGCGTCGCGATCGCCTTCGCGGACGCGGCGGCGCATGTCGCCCGCACCGAGGGCCTGCGCCATGTGGCCCTGTCGGGCGGGGTGTTCCAGAATGGCGTACTGCTGGAAGCCGTCTCCAAACGCCTCGCCTCCGCCGGCTACGCGGTGATGGCGCCCACCGAAGTGCCGGCCAATGACGGCGGGCTCGCCTTCGGACAGGCGGCGGTAGCGGCGGCGCGCCTTCTCGCGGACCTGGAACTGGCGAACATGAAAACCGGTCACGCGCTTTCCGCCTGGGCTGGAAAGTGAGGTGCCACTTTCCGCCCCGGATGCCCACGCGTTCGCCCAACACTTTGATATTCTTAAAAATAAAAACTGGCACGCGGGTTGCTGATGGAGCTTGAGCGCATCGCCTCGACGCGATGGCGTGAGAGCACCACCAGGAGGGACGCCGCATGGTCGGCCTCGAAACCTTTTATGATGTCATGCGGCGGCAGGGCATCACCCGCCGCTCGTTCTTGAAGCTGCTCGGAGAGCTTCATCCGCTCTGCCCATCCCCTGGTGAAGGATGTGGTGCTCTCCATGATCTCGCTGGACTATGACGACACGCTCATGGCGTCGGCGGGTCATCAGGCTGAAGCCATCCTCGACGAGGTGATGACCAAATACAAAGGCAATTACATCCTCGCGGTGGAGGGCAATCCGCCGCTCAATGAAGACGGCATGTATTGCATCATCGGCGGCAAGCCGTTCGTGGACCAGTTGAAGAAAGTGGCCAAGGACGCAAAGGCCATCATCTCCTGGGGCTCCTGCGCCTCCTATGGCTGCGTGCAGGCCGCGCGCCCGAACCCCACCCGCGCCACCCCGGTGCATGAGGTGATCTTCGACAAGCCCATCATCAAGGTGCCGGGCTGCCCGCCCATCGCCGAGGTGATGACCGGCGTCATCACCTACATGCTCACCTTCGACCGTATTCCCGAGCTGGACCGCCAGGGCCGGCCGAAGATGTTCTATTCCCAGCGCATCCACGACAAATGCTACCGGCGCCCGCATTTCGATGCCGGCCAATATGTCGAGAAATTCGACGATGAGGGCGCCCGCAAGGGCTATTGCCTCTACAAGATGGGCTGCAAGGGCCCGACCACCTACAACGCCTGTTCCACTGTGCGCTGGAACGACGGCGTCTCCTTCCCGATCCAGGCCGGCCACGGCTGCATCGGCTGCTCGGAGGACGGCTTCTGGGACAAGGGGTCCTGGTACGCGCGCCTCGCGGACATCAACGGCAAGGGCTTCGGTGTGGAAGCCAATGCGGATCAGATCGGGCTCGCGGCTGCGGGCGTCGTGGGCGGCGCCGTGGCGCTGCATGCGGCGGTCAGCGCCCTGAAGCGCGCCCAGCATAAGGGAGACGCCAAGTGACCATCCTGACCCCCAACGGCTTCAGCCTGGACACTGCCGGGCGCCGCATCGTCGTCGATCCGGTCACCCGCATCGAAGGCCACATGCGCTGCGAAGTGAATGTGGACGCCAACAATGTGATCCGCAACGCGGTCTCCACCGGCACCATGTGGCGCGGGCTCGAGGTGATCCTGAAGGGCCGTGACCCGCGCGACGCCTGGGCGTTCGTGGAGCGCATCTGCGGCGTGTGCACGGGCTGCCACGCGCTCACCTCGGTGCGTGCCGTGGAAGATGCGTTGCAGATCAAGATCCCCAACAACGCCTTCCTGATCCGCGAGATCATGGCCAAGGTGCTGCAATGGCATGATCACGTCGTGCATTTCTATCACCTGCATGCGCTCGACTGGGTGAACCCGGTCAATGCCCTGAAGGCGGACCCGAAGGCGACGTCGGCGCTCCAGCAGGCGATTTCCGACCATTCCAAATCCTCGCCCGGCTATTTCCGCGACGTGCAGAACCGGCTGAAGAAATTCGTCGAGAGCGGGCAGCTCGGCATTTTCAAGAACGGCTATTGGGACAATCCGGCCTATCTGCTGCCGCCCGAGGCGGATCTGCTGGCGGTAACGCATTATCTGGAAGCGCTCGACTTCCAGCGCGAGATCGTGAAGGTCCACACCATCTTCGGCGGCAAGAACCCGCATCCGAACTATATGGTGGGCGGCGTGCCGTGCGCCATCAACATGGAAGGCGACATGTCGGCCGGCGCGCCGCTGAACATGGAACGCCTGAACTTCGTGAAGCTGAAGCTTCAGGAAGCCTTTGAATTCTCCAAGAACGTCTATGTGCCGGACGTGATTGCCATCGCGAGCTATTACAAGGGCTGGCTCTATGGCGGCGGGCTCTCGGCCACCAACGTCATGGATTATGGCGATTACGAAGCCATCCAGGGCCAGAAATCCACGGATCGCCTGCCGGGCGGCGTGATCCTGAACGGCAATTGGAACGAGATCCACCCCATCGACCCGCGCGACCCGGAGCAGGTGCAGGAGTTCGTCACCCACTCCTGGTACACTTATGGCGCCGGCAAAAACGACGTCGGCCTGCATCCCTGGGACGGCGTCACAGAGCCGAACTACCAGCTCGGCCCCGCGGCCAAGGGCACCAAGACCAATATCGAAGCCGTGGATGAGGCGGCGAAATATTCCTGGATCAAGGCGCCGCGCTGGAAGGGCAATGCGTGCGAGGTCGGCCCGCTCGCCCGCTACACCCTCGCCTATGCCCATGGGGTGGATTATGTGAAGGGGCAGGTGGATGAGGCGCTCGGTCGCTTCAACACGCTGGCCGGCACCAATCTCACGCCGAAGCAGGCGCTTCCCACCACCATCGGCCGCACGCTGGCGCGCGCTCTTGAGGCGCATTATTGCGCCGAGATGATGCTGACCGATTTCAACAACCTGATCGCCAACATCAAGGCCGGCGACAGCACCACCGCCAATGTGGAGAAATGGGACCCCTCAACCTGGCCGAAGGAGGCCAAGGGCGTCGGCACGGTCGCCGCGCCGCGCGGCGGGCTTGGCCATTGGATCAAGATCAAGGACGGGCGGATCGAGAATTACCAGTGCGTCGTCCCGACCACCTGGAACGGCGGTCCGCGCGATCCGAAGGGCAATATCGGCGCGTTCGAGGCCTCGCTTCTGAACACGCCCATGGAGCGGCCGGACGAGCCCGTGGAGATCCTGCGGACGCTCCATTCGTTCGACCCGTGCCTGGCTTGTTCCACCCATGTGCTGGCGCCGGGCGGCGAGGAACTCGCCCGCGTCACCGTGCGCTAGGGGAGGGGGCAATGACCGATACGTCCCTCGGCGCCGGAGCGCCCTCCCACGTTGCCCCGGCGGGTTCTCCCCCGCCGGTCAACGCAGCGCGGAAACTGACCACCGTCTACGTCTATGAGGCGCCGGTACGCCTGTGGCATTGGGTCAATGCCCTTTCGATCCTGGTGCTGTGCGTCACCGGCTATCTCATCGGCTCGCCGCTGCCCACGCTGTCGGGCGAGGCCAGCGCCCATTACATGATGGGCACCATCCGCTTCCTGCATTTCTCGGCCGGCTATATCTTTGCCATCGGCTTTATCGGCCGAGCCTTGTGGGCGCTGGTGGGCAACCAATATGCGCGCGAACTCTTCACCTTCCCGTTCTGGAAGGCGAGCTTCTGGCGCGGCCTGTTGGTCGAGGTGAAATGGTATGCCTTCCTCAAGCCGCGCCCGCTGAAATTCGTCGGCCATAACCCGCTCGCCCAGGTGTTCATGTTCTGGGTGATGGTGGTGGGCGGCCTGTTCATGATCGGAACTGGGTTCGCCCTTTATTCCGAGGGCGAAGGGCTCGGCAGCTGGCAGGACCGGCTGTTCGGCTGGATCATCCCCGCCTTGGGCGGAAGCATGAATGTGCACACCTTCCACCACCTCGGCATGTGGGTGTTCATCGTGTTCGTGATCATCCACGTCTATTCGGTGATCCGGGAGGACATCATGTCCCGCCAGAGCATGGTCTCGGCCATCACCAACGGCTACCGCACGTTCCGGGACGACGACCCCGAATAGCGGCCGCTCGGAAACCATCCTGAAAGGCGCGGCTTTTGTCGCGCCTTTTTCATTTGGAAGCTATCTTTCCAACTTCCATCAATTCTGGAAAGATTTCAGACAAGTTGTGACGGGGTGGTGACCGGCGCGCGGAAGCTGGGCCTTGCCGGCGCTCGATTTACGATCCGGCAAAGCGCTGGCACGGCTCTTGTATTGGACTAGTTCGAAAAAACCGCGGCGGTAGACCGCATCGGGAGCATCCCAGGGAGAAAGGCGTCGCATGGCCGACGATCGCATCCTCGTGCTTGGAATTGGCAACATCCTGTGGGCGGATGAGGGGTTTGGCGTGCGGGTCGTCGAGGCGATCGATCGCGATTTCGTCATGCCCGACGCCGTCACGCTGCTGGATGGCGGCACCCAGGGCCTCTATCTGCTCCCGCATCTGGAAGACGCCGACATCGTGGTGATCGTCGATGCGGTCGATTACGGCCTGCCGCCGGGCACCTTGCACCTGCTCAGCGATGACGAGGTTCCCGCGGTGCTCGGTGCGCGCAAGGTGAGCCTGCACCAGACCGGCTTCCAGGAAGTCCTGGCCTTGCTTCAATTGCGCGGCTGCGCGCCCCGTGTCCTGCGTCTGGTGGGGGTGCAGCCCCACACGCTGGATGATTACGGCGGCGGCCTGACCGAAGTGGTGGCGGCGCAGGTGGCGCCCGCAGCCGCGCACGTGGTGGCGTTGCTGCGCGACACATTCGGCGTCACGCTCCTGCCGCGCACCCAGATCGACGAAGCGGTCCTCGCCCCGGCAGTCGCCCGCCAAGCCTATGAATCCGGCCGCCCCAGCGCGGCGGACGCCTGCCGCATCGGCGATGCGCGCGTCCTCGTACTCAGAAGCGGCGGGGCCTGAGCATGTGCGTTGGCATTCCCATGCGCATCCTTGAACGCTCCGGTGACTTCGCCCGATGTGAAAGCGACGCGGGCCTGGAGCGGATCGACCTGTCCCTGGTGCCGGAAGCCGGGGTCGGCGACCACGTCCTTGTGTTTCTGGGGGCGGGCCGCCGCATCCTGGATGCGCACGAAGCGCGCCAGATTGCCGATGCGCTCGCCGCCCTTGCCGCCGTCATGACCGGCGCCGGCCCGGCCTCTGCCCTGGACGCGGCCTTCGCCGATCTCGATCGCGAGCCGCAATTGCCGCCGCATCTCGCCGCTGCCCTTGCCGCCGGCCGAAAGGAAGCCTGATGCCTGAAATCGCATCCCCTGTCCCTCCCGCCGCGGCGGCGCTCCATCCCCTGGTTCAGCGGCTCATCACCACCCATGGCTATGCCTATGTCGACACGCCGGCAGACCTCGGCACCGATCCGCGCGACCGGCTGCTGTTCCTGCCGGCGCACGGAAAGTCGCACATGGAGACGCCCGACATCGCGGTGGTGCTGCCCGAGCTGGTCCGGGCGCTGGATGGCGGGCGTCGCCCCCTGACCGGCGCGGTGGCCGGGCCGGCCATCGAACTGGCTCTGCGCGAGGCCATGGCCCTCGCATTGCCGGCCATCGTGGTCCTGCGCGACGGGGAGCCCATCGGGTCCATCGCCCGCATGCGCGATTGGGACGAATATCTCTCCCGGCTCGGCACGGTGCTGGCCGATGCCTGCGTGACCCATTGAGGATTGAGGAATGGCATCGCTTCCCATCGCCACCCAGCCACCCATCGGCTTCGGCCCCGGCAGCCAGACCGAGGGCGCCGACGGCCTCGCCTATCTGCCGATGCCCTCGGGGATGCGCGTCTATGAACCCCATCTTCCCGAGGTCGACGACAAGGCCCGCCACGCGCCGGCCTTCGCCGCGCTGGAGGAGGTCCAGCGCGCGCTGGAGACCTGGAAACCAGGCGACCATGCAACCGTCTCGCTCGCCGGCTTCGATGCGGCGAACCGGCGGCTGATCGATGAGGCGCTGGGCGAGGGCGAAGTTGCCGTGCGCGTCAGCGGCGGCGGCGCACCGCTGGAAATCCAGGAGGCCACGTTCGCCGGGGTCTGGCGGGTGCGCGGCGCGGAGGGGGTGGACCGGATCGAGGTCGGGGCGTTCCCCCGCGGCGCTCTTCTGCGCGCCTTTCCCGCCCATTGGGAGATCGATCTTGTGGACACAGCGCGGCCGCGATCCGGCGTCGTCAATGCGCCGCCCATCATCGCCGAGATTGCCCATCGCACCGAACGGCGCGCGCCGGGCACGCCCGCCCATGTGATCAATTTCTCCCTTCTGCCGCACACGCCCGAGGATCTCGCGCTGATCGACGCCGCGGTCGGCGTCGGGGGACTCACCATCCTGTCGCGCGGCTATGGAAATTGCCGGATCGACGCGGCGGCCCGGCGGGATGTGTGGCGGGTGCGCTATTACAATTCCACCGACATGCTGATCCTCGACACGCTCGAAATCACCGATCTGCCGGAGGTCGCCTGCGCCGCGCCGGAAGACATCGCCGATTCCGCCGAACGGCTGAGCGAAGTGCTCGGGGCCATGCGATGAGGACCGATCATGCGGTTTGAAGGTTCGTTTCGCGGCGCGAACGGCGGGCTCGATCCCAAGACCCGCCTGGAGTGCAAGGTGTGCTGGCACGTCTACGACCCCGCCGAGGGGTGCGAGACGTGGCAGGTGCCTGCCGGTACTCCTTTCGTGGACTTGCCGGACCACTGGCGCTGTCCGGTGTGCGATGGCGACCGCGAGCAATTCATGGTGCTGGACCAGGGCGAAGGGATCGCCGCCGCGCCCGCGCCGGCGGTCGATCCGCGCCTGGAGGAGATCGTCCGCACGGTGCCGCCGCGCCTGGAAGCCGCGTTCCGCGAGATTCACGCCGGGCAGATGCGGGGCGTGCCGATCGTCAACGAGACGCTGTCGGTGAAGGCCGTGGGCTTCCGTGTCCACGAGGGACGAGTGTTCGGCATGCTCGTCACCCCCTGGTTCATGAACCTCGTCCTGCTGCCCGGCCCGGACGACGACTGGACGCGCCTTGCCACCGGGACGAAGGAGCTGATCGCCTTTCCCTCGGGCTGGTACGAATTTCTCGGCGCGAACCGCCCGGAAACCGGCCCCTATAAGGCCTGCTCGCTGTTCTCGCCCATGTTCGACTTCACCTCGATGCTCCAGGCCACGGAAACCGCGAAGGCGGCCTTGATCGCCTTGCTCGATCCCGCGCACCGGGAAGAAGGCGCGCCCACGGCCGAGATCCGCCGCCGCCGCACCGAGGAACTGGCGGCGCAGGAGGCTGCGGAGGCCTTGGCTTCGGGCGATGACGCCGCATCGCCGGACGGGGCGGAGCAGCGGCCGGTGCTTTCGACCCAACCCACACGTCGCGAGCTGATTTTCGGCGCCGCCGCCGGCGCGCGTCCGGCATCGGAGCCGGCATGAGCGAAGCCTTGACCATCGCGCGGCCAGGTGTCGCGGCAAGCTGGCACTTCACCAGCGCGCCGATGCTCGATCCCGAGCCGCTGCTGGTGGGCCGGCGCGTGGAAGAGGCGCTGGAGTTGTTGCCGCGCCTGTTCAATCTCTGCGGGGCCGCCCATCGTGCGGCCGCAAGCCATGCGCTTGGATTTTCCGATACCGAAAACGCTGCCGCGATGCGGGCCGAAACCGTGCGCGACCACGGCGTGGCGCTGTTTCATCTATGGCCAAGCGTGCTCGGCACTGCGTCCGACCGCACCGGCCTTGCTTTGCTCGGACGCGGCACCCCGGCGGAGTTGGCCCGGCACGTGTGCGGCGGGGACAATCTGCCGGAATTCTCCCTGCCCGAGCTGACCTCCTGGGTGGAGCGTGGGCCGACGCCGGCCGCATGCTTGCTGCGCGACCTGCGGGATCGTCTGGATCCCGCATGGGGCCGGGCCGCCCTTCCGGCCCTGGATGCGGACGCCCTCGATGCCGACCTGGCGGAGCAGGTCCCTTCGCCCCGGTGCGAAGCTACGGTCCTCGCACGCGTGCGCGCCGCGCCGGTGATCCGCGCGCTGCTCGCGGTGGAGGGGGCAAGCCTG
>NCEH01000085.1 GCA_002304505.1 Rhizobiales bacterium 32-66-11
GATGCCGTCGATCTCGAACGGCAGTTCGCCGCCTTCGTCGCGCATTACAACCATGCCCGCTATCACGAGAGCCTCGGCAATCTCACCCCCGCCGATGTCTACTTCAGACGCGGACAGACCATCCTCACCGAACGCCAATGGATCAAACGCCAGACCATTCGCTAAAGACGTTTGCAGCATCACCTGCAGGCCGCTTGACCTCAAACGAAGATGAGCCAGAGCCTCCGCTCCTGAAAAACCAAAACGGTCTCAAATCATTTGACGACGGACAATTGCGAAGATCGCAACCTAAGCTCCTACGCGCCGACCTCCCCAAGATCCGAAGATTGTGGATAGTTTCTCATCGCCCCAAATAGTCCTCGGTTATTTCACCGCCGGACGAAGACCCACCGTTCGCTATCGAGCCCCAGGTCCAGCTCCCCGCGGCCGACAAGGTGGCGCAGATGCGCCAGCGCCTCGCTGAGGCCGAAGCCGGTCTGATCCAGCGGCAGAGGCCGGAACAGGACCTCCAGGGTGTCCATCACCGTGCGCGGCTCGATGCAAAAGTCCATGAGCCGTTCCAGCCGCTCGTCGTGATGTGCCTTAAGCGCGGTGATCCGCCCATGGAGGCCGTAGAACGGGTCGCCGTGGGAAGGCAGGACCAGAGTGCCCTCGGGCAGCGCCTCGAACTGAAGGAGCGATCCCAGGAACGCGCCGAGCGGATCGGCGCACGGGTCCGAAGGGTGCGTCCCGATGTGCGGAGAGATGCGTGCGAGAATCTGGTCCGCTGCAATCAGCATCCCCCTCTCCGCGCAATGGAGGCAGATCATCTCCGGCGCGTGGCCTTCGCCGATCATCACCCGCCACGCGCTGCCGCCGAGCGTCAGCTCGTCCCCCTCCTTCACACGCAGGTAGCGTCGAGGCAGCGGCCCGACCCATTTGGGATAGAGCATGCCCCGGCGCTCCACCAGGTCCAGGAACGGTTGGGGCGCACCGCAAAGCCGGTTGTGAGCAACGAGTTGGGGGACCACCTCCGCGGGATCCTCGTTGAGGAGCAGGCGCGCCTGCATCCACTCCACGCGGCTCATATGGATGTCGGCGCCGGTGCGGGCGTGCAGCCAGCCGGCGAGCCCCACATGATCCGGATGGAAATGGGTCACGAGGAGCCGCGCCAGCGGCTGTCCGCCAAGCCGGGGATCGGCCAGCACCCGCGCGAAAAGCGCCCGCGTCGGCTCGTCGTCTATGCCGGAATCGATCAGGGTCCACCCGTCCGGCCCACAGAGCAGCCAGGCGTTGACCTCGCTCGGCGGAAAGGGCAGCGGCACACGCACGCATAGAAACCCAGGCACAACCTCGCTCAGATCGTCCGGGACGGTTTCATGCAGCCCGGTGGTCATGCTCGCTCCTCATGTCGCACACTTTCCAGTCCCGGACCGAAGCGGCCCATTCACTGGCCGCATGTGAGAGGTCGTGCCGTTCGCATGGACAGTCGCTTGGCGCAGGCTCTTGCCGTCGAGCCGCCTTCGGCTGTGCTCATGAACAACCAACAAGCAAACCGTCGGCAGCTCACCTCCGGGCTGCTGCAAGCGGGCCGGCAGTGGCGGCGGCTGGCGGAAGCTGCGCTTGCGGTCGACGATATTTCCGAAGCCTGCGCCTCGCCCCTGGTGTGGCTGAGGCGGCTCGGCGGCGGCGTGCGGCAGGTGACCCTTGCGGCACATGTGGGCATCGAAGGCACTTCGCTCGTCCGCTTGCTGGACCAGCTCTGTGACGCCGGGCTCGTGGTGCGCCGGGACGATCCGGAGGACCGCCGCGCCAAGACCCTGTGGCTCACCGAGGCGGGCGAGCAGCTCGCGGAGCGCATCGAGCGCACCATCACCAAGCTGCGCGCCAGGGTCTTCGCCGACGTGAGCGACGCGGACGTGGAGGCGACGCTCCGCGTGCTCGATGCCATCGAGCTCGCCCATACTCGGCTCCAGCAGAACCCCAGTCTCCTGGAGGCGGACTCTTGAAGCTTCCCTCGTGGCGCGACTGGCTGTTCTCCGCCAAGGCCTTCGCCGCTTCCATGCTGGCGCTTTACATCGCGCTCGCAATGGACCTGCCGCGCCCCTACTGGGCGATGACCACGGTCTATGTCGTCGCCCATCCCCTCACCGGCGCCACCACGTCCAAGGCGCTCTATCGTGCGCTGGGCACGCTACTCGGAGCCGCAGGCGCAGTGGTGCTGGTGCCGGCGTTCGTCAACCTTCCCGAGTTCATGAGCCTCGCCGTCGCCGCATGGGCCGGGAGCCTGCTCTATCTCTCTTTGCTCGACCGCACGCCCCGCAGCTACGTGTTCATGCTGGCGGCCTACACCCTGCCCCTCATCGCGCTGCCCACGGTCACGGCACCCGAGACCATCTTCGACGTGGCCCTCGCCCGCAGCGAGGAGATCATCATCGGCATCCTGTGCGCCAGCTTCGTGGGCGCCGTGGTGTTCCCGGTGAGCGTCGGGCCGGCCTTCGCCGCGCGCATCGGCGTCTGGCTGCGCGACGCCGGCGGCTGGGCCGGCGACGTGCTGCGCGGCAAAGTGACGGACGAGGTGGCGCCGCTGGCCCGGCAGAAGCTCGCCGCGGACGTCGTCGCCCTCGACGCCCTCATCACGCAGCTGTCCCACGATCCCGACGCCCGCGATCTCGCCCTCTGGGCGCGCGAGTTGAGAGGACGCCTGCTCCTTCTGCTGCCGGTGCTGTCCTCCCTCAACGACCGCATGCGCGCGCTCGGCCGCGAGGATATGGCGGACAACGGGCGGGACGACCTCTTCGCCCTGGCCTGCGAGATCGCGGACTGGATCGCGGGCGCGCCCGACACGCCGGAGCGGCTGCACACGCGGCTCTCCGCCCTCACGCCGGCTCCCGGCGAATTCGACCGCTGGCCGGAGCTGCTGCGCGCAAACCTCTGCGCGCGCCTGAAGGAGCTCGTGGACCTCTGGCAAGACTGCCTCACCCTGCGCCGGCAGATGGCCCGGGGTCCCGCGGCGGAACGCTGGAAGCCGGTCCTGCACCATCGGCCCGTCATCGGCACCTCGCGCCATCACGATCACGGCCTGCTGCTGTTCTCCACGACTTCCGCCGCGCTGGCGACCATCGCGGCGAGCTTGGTCTGGATCTCAAGCGGATGGGCCGGCGGCGCCAACTTCGTGGCGATGGCAGCGGTCGCCTGCTGCTTCTTCGGCGCCCAGGACCGGCCGGCGCCGTTCATCTGGGCCATGGTGGTCTGGTGCGCGGCGGCGCAGGCCATCGCCGGCATCCTGCTGTTCGTCGTGGTGCCCCTCGTTCATGATTTCGAGACGCTGGTGCTGGTGCTCGCGCCGCCCTTCCTGCTGGTGGGCGCCTTCATTCCCCGCCCGGAGCTCGCCCTCGTCACCCTCCTGCTCGCCGCCAACGGCGCGGGCTCGCTCTCGGTCCAGAGCCACTACAATGCGGACTTCACCCTCTATGTGAACGAGGGCCTCGCAGTGGTGGGCGGCCTGGCGTTCGCCTGGATCTGGGTGCTGGTGACCAAGCCCTTCGGCGCCGAGATCGCCGCCCGCCGCCTCGTGCGGGCCGGTTGGGGGGACCTCGCCGGCTCCGCCGCCGGCACCCGCCTGCAGGACCACCGCGTGCTGGTGAGCCGCACCCTCGACCGCCTCGGCCAGCTCGTTCCCCGCCTCGCCTCGGGCGCCATCGGCGACGGCCTCGCCACGGACGGGCTCCGGGACCTGCGCGTCGGCTACAACGTTCTCGACCTCCAGCGCGACCGCCGGGCGCTGCCGGAGATCGCGAAGACGCGCGTCAACGCCGTCCTCGAAGGGGTGGCCGAACATTTCCAGACGCAGGCGAAGGCCGGTGCGGCCAGTGCCCCGCCCCTGGGCCTGCGCGATGATGTCGATCAGGCCATCATCGCCGTTCTCGCCCAGCGCGCCGGGCAGGCGGCGGACAATGCCCTGCAGGCGCTGGTCGGGCTGCGACAGGCCCTGTTTCCCGCTGCGGCAGGGCCCCTCCTCCCGCCGGCGCGGTCGGCCGGGGCGCCACCCCTGCTCGCAGCCGAGTGAGACGCTCATGCCCGCGGAAATCGACATCTTCGGCGTCTACGTGCCGACCTTTCTCCTCCTCGCGCTCGCCGCCATGGCCGTCACGCGGCTCCTCTCCCGCCTTTTCAGCCAGGTGGGGCTCGGCCGCCTCATCTGGCACCGGGCGCTGTTCGACCTCGCCGTGTTCGTGCTCGTGACCGGCGCGGGATATGCCCTTCTCGCCTGGTGAGCGAGGTGCTGGTCCGCGACAACGCCGCGGTGAAGAAGGGCGACACCCTGTTCCGGGTGGACCGCGAACGCTTCGCCATCGCTCTGGAGCAGGCGGAAGCGGCGGTGGAGGGCCGCACCTCGACCCTCGATCAGGCCAAGCGCGACCTTGCACGCTACACGCAACTGCGCGAGCGGCAGGTGGTCTCGCCGCAGAACGCCGAGCAGGCCCAGACCGCCCTCACCCAGGCCGACGCCGCCTACCGCCAGGCGGTGAGCGATCGTAACCTCGCCCGACTCAACCTCGAGCGCTCGGAGCTGAAGGCCCCGGCCAACGGCATCGTCACCAACCTGGAGCTGCGGCGGGGCGACTACGTCTCCACCGGCAAGGCGGTGGTGGCCCTGGTCGACACGGATTCGCTCCGGGTCGAGGGCTATTTCGAAGAAACCAAGCTCTCCCGCATCCATGTGGGCGCCCCTGTCACAATCCGCCTGATGGGCGAGCCGGTCCTCCTGAAGGGGCGGGTGCAGAGCATTGCGACGGCCATCGAGGACCGCGAGCGCACGTTGAGTTCCGGCCTGCTCGCCAACATCAACCCGACCTTCAACTGGGTGCGCCTCGCCCAGCGCGTGCCGGTGCGCATCGCGCTGGAGGACGTGCCGCCCGACATCCGCCTCGTGGCCGGCCTGACCGCCACCGTGGAGATCGAGACCGCCACCCCCGCGACCGGCAACGCCGCGCGCGCGGACACGCCGGACGCCCGGTCCGCGCAAGCCTCCCGGCCGGCCCGGTGAGGGCGATGCACTTTGCCGCCGACAGGTGGCCGCAGGGGCTACTCCCCCTTCAGCCACGGCGCGAGGACGGAATGCCATGAATGGTCCCGCGAATGCTGCCCTGACATCAGGGCACCCGAAGGGGGGCACCCCGCCCGGCGGGACGGTGCCGCTCTGGCTGCTGGCGCTCCTGGCCTTTTCCGGCACCCTCGCCATGCACGTCTTCGTGCCGGCGCTGCCCATCGCCCAGGCGGATCTCGGCGGCGGGATGGCGGCCATGCAGCTCACCATCAGCCTCTACATCCTCGGCCTCGCCGGCGGACAGCTCGTCTACGGGCCTTTGGCCGACCGGTTCGGGCGTCGGCCCGTCCTCATGGCCGGGCTCTCGCTCTACACCGTCGCCGGCCTCACGGCGATGCTTGCGCCGAGCGTCAACGCCCTCATCGCCGCGCGGCTGTTTCAGGCCCTGGGCGGTTGCTCCGGGCTCGTGCTGGCGCGCGCCATCGTGCGCGATACCTCGGCGCCGGCGGACACCACCCGGCGCCTCGCCCTGATGAATCTCATGATCACGGTTGGTCCGGGCATGGCGCCGCTGGTGGGCGGCCTCCTCGCCGATGCGGCGGGATGGCGCTCCATCTTTCTCGCCTTGACCCTGCTCGGCGTGGTCAACCTCCTGCTCACCTGGCGCCTCCTGCCGGAGACCGGACAGACAACCGAGGGCGCCGCCATCGGTCTAATGGAGAGCTATGGCCAACTGTTGCGGGCGCCAGCCTTCTGGGGCTATGCGGTGGGCGGCGGCTGCGCCACCACCTCCCTCTATGGCTTCGTCGCAGCGGCCCCCTTCATCTTCATCGGCGAACTCCACCAACCTACGGCCCGCGTCGGGAGCTATATCGCCCTGCTGGTTCTGGGCGTGTGGGTGGGCAGCATATTGGCGAGCCGGCTCATCGCCCGCGTTTCCGTCGGCCGCCTGCTGGTGGGCGCCAATGGTGTCAGCGTTGCCGCCGCCTTCATCCTGCTCGCCGTCGTACTGATGGATCAACTCACGGTGCCGCTGGCCGCCGCCACCGTGTTCACGTTCTCCGTNNNNGGCGTGGGCACCGCGGCGCCCGCCGCGCTGGCCGAAGCCCTCAGCGTCAATCCCCGCGTCACCGGCTCCGCCTCGGGGCTCTACGGCGCCATGCAGATGGCCGTCGGCGCCCTGTGCACGGCCTTGGCCAGTGTCGGATCCGACCCGGCTCTGGCCGCCGCTCTTGTGCTTACCGGCTCCGGCATCATCGCCCAAGCGGCCTTCTGGATAGCCGGGCGAGCAAGGCGCGCGGCTTCGTAGAGCTGCCGCACGATGCGGCGAATGGGCATCACAGGGTAAGATCCATGGATATCAAGACAATCGCTGTTCTCATTGATACCAGCCCGTCGCGCGAAACGCGGGTGGACTATGCGACCAATCTCGCGCGGCGCCACGGCGCGCACCTCATCGGAATATTCCTGCTTCCCCCGGACATCGGCGGGGGGCTGGCCGCCTCCCATGTCCGCGGGCAAGCGGCGATCGCCAACCTTCTGCACCATCAACAAGCCCGCAAGGACGACCTGATCCGCGACGCGCGGGACATCTTTGAAAAGCACACCGCCCGGCAAGGTGTGCCCTGCGAATTCCGTGTCCACGATCCACGCGGCGAAGATGAACGCCGCATTAGTGCCCTGCATGCGGATCTCGTCGTCGCTGCGTCTCCGAAGGACTCTTGGCTCGACGACGGGCCGCCAGCCGATGTCCTGCAACTTGCGACCGGCGTCCCCTTCCTGCTCGTGCCGGAGAACTGGCGCAACACAGAAGCGCCACAACGCATTCTCATCGGCTGGAATGCAAGCCGGGAATCGCGCCGTGCCATCGGCGACTCCCTGCCTTTGCTGGCGCTCGCCTCATCGGTGACGGTGCTCATCGTGGACCCGCAGGCGAGCATCCCCGCAGGAGAGGAGCCGGGGGTGGAGGTGGCCATGTTCCTGCTGCGCCACGGTGTCCGCCTGACCGTCGATCCCGTGCAGTCACACGGGCGGGCGATCCCTGAGGTCATCTTGGAATACGCTGCGTCGAACGCCCACGATCTGATCGTGCTCGGCGCTTACAGCCATGCCCGCGCCCGGGAAATCGTGCTCGGCGGCGTGACGCGTTCGCTCCTGGCGCAGTCGCCGATCCCCTTACTGATCTCCCATTGAGCAGATGGCGATCCGGGCAAAGGCGCGATTGAGGCGAGGCTTGGCTCCAACCGGCCCGGCTAGCGGGTTGCTTGCAAGGACGCGACCGTGATCTTGACCGAACCGGACAAATTGCCGGCGATCTCAAAACAGCCGGCGTCTCTCAGCAAAGTCGCCTGAAAACCTCGTTATTTCAGTTAGCTATATGGTCCTCTGGGGAAGATTCGAACGCCCGAACCCCAGACTCGTCGCTCAAGGACCAGCGCCCCGCAGCAAGACCAACTATGGGTTGTAATGGCGCACCCGACACGATTCGAACGTGTGGCCTCCGCCTTCGGAGGGCGGCGCTCTATCCAGCTGAGCTACGGGTGCCTGCTGCTTACGCAGTGCTTACTCGGATTTTCTGCGAAAGTTAAGCTCCATGAGCCAACCCTCGCAAGTCATTGAACTCAAAAACGCTTTTCTTCACACTTTTCGCATCGGCCAGCTTGACACGTGCCTTCGGAGGGCAGCGCTCTATCCAGCTGAGCTACGGGTGCATGCCAGAGGGAATTTCTCTAACCCATCGCCCGGCGATTGACAATCGCCGGGGGCATCGCGTGGCGCCTTGTGCACATCACGGGCGGGCGAACGGGGCGTGCGGCCGCGGCCGCACGGCGCTATTTGGGCGCGGCGCTCCATTCCTGCGCCTCGGCGGTGCCGGCGCGCGAATCATAGAGGCAGGCAAAGGTCGCCGCCTGGTTCTTCATGTGCGGCTGCGGCCAGCGGCCCTTCACCAGAACCAGCACATGGGCGGCGAACATCACCGGCGCGCCTTCCACACGGGCCTTCGCGAGCCCGCTCGCCGCAAGGCAGGCGGCGCGCGCCTTGCCTTCCAGCTCGGCCCAGGCCGCCGGCGAGGACGCGTGCGCGGAGCCTGCGGCCAGCGCGAGCAGGGCGGCAAGCGCCGGCAGGACGGCAGCGCGCCGAACGGCAGAGCCGCGGGCAGCCGCGCCCAGTGAACAGGCGAATGTCATGCGCGCGCATCCTCCAGGATCATGGCAGCCCCCTTCTCGCCGATCATGATGGCCGGAGAATTGGTGTTGCCGGAGGTAATCGTCGGCATGATGGAGGCATCCACCACCCGCAGGCCGTCGATGCCGATCACCCGCAGGCGCGCATCCACCACCGCCATGGGATCGGACGGCAGGCCCATCTTCGCCGTGCCCACCGGGTGGAAGATGGTGGTGCCCACATTGCCGGCCGCGGTTGCGAGCGCGGCATCGTCGTTCCCCACCGCGGGGCCGGGCAGGATCTCTTCCGGCCGATAGGGCGCGAGCGCCGGGCGCGACACGATGCGGCGGGCGACTCGGATCGAGTCCGCCGCCACCGTGCGGTCCTCCTCGGTGGAAAGATAATGCGGCTGGATCGCCGGTGCGGTGGCGGCATCCGCAGTCTTGAGGCGGATGGTGCCGCGCGAGGTGGGGCGCAGATTGCACACGCTCATGGTGAAGGCGGGAAAGCGGTGCAGCGGGTCGCCGAACTTGTCGAGCGAGAGCGGCTGCACGTGGAATTCCAGGTTCGCCCGGTCCTGCGTCGCGTCGGAGCGGGTGAAGATGCCGAGCTGGGAGGGTGCCATGGTCAGCGGCCCGCGTCGCAGGAAGGCATATTCCAGCCCCATGCCGGCGCGCCCCAGCAGCGAATGATAGCGCTCGTTCAAGGTCCCGATGCCGGAGACCTTGAACACCAGGCGCAATTGCAGATGGTCCTGCAGATTTGAGCCGACGCCGGGTTTGTCCAGCACGGTTTCGATGCCGTTCGCCTGGAGATGTTCGCCCGGCCCGATGCCGGAGAGCATGAGCACCTGCGGCGAGCCGAGCGCGCCGGCGCACAGCACCACCTCGCGCCGCGCCGTCAGGGTGCGCGTGCCGGAAGGGGTGCGCAGTTCGATGCCGGTGGCGCGATTGTTCTCGATCGTCACCTTCTGCACATGGCCGGCGGTGATGAGATCGAGGTTCGGCCGGTTCAGCACCGGCTTCAGGAACCCGCGCGCCGCGCTCCAGCGCAGGCCGCGCTTCTGGTTCACGTGGAAATAGCAGGAGCCCTCATTGTCGCCGGTATTGAAATCGGGGATGGCGGCGATGCCGTCCTGCGCCGCCGCGTCACGCACTTTGTCGAGAAGCGGCCACGTGATGCGCGGAAACTCGACATGCCATTCCCCGCCTGTCGCATGATGGGCATTGGGGCCGAGGAAATGGTCCTCGTGCTTCTTGTAGAGCGGCAGCACATCGTCCCAGCCCCAGCCGGGCAGGCCGAGCTGGCGCCAATGGTCGTAATCGGCCGCCTGCCCGCGCATATAGATCATGGCATTGATGGCCGAGCAGCCGCCGATGGTCTTGCCGCGCGGATAGGAGAGCGTGCGCCCGTTCAGCCCGGCCTCGGGCTCGGTCTTGAAGCACCAGTCCGCGCGCGGATTGCCGATGGCGAACAGATAGCCCACCGGAATGTGGAACCAGATCCAGTCGTCCTTGCCCCCGGCCTCGACGATGGCGACTCGCACATTGCGGTCCGCCGAAAGGCGGTTCGCGACCACGCAACCCGCAGATCCTGCGCCGACAACGATGTAATCATAAGCATCCGCGCCCGCATCCGGGCGTCCCGGCGCCACCATGGCGGTCCCTCCCACTTTTTGTTGGAACGGACTTTGGCGATGTGGCGCGCGGCCCGCAAGGGCGGCCTCCTGCGTCTTTGGCATGCCCCCCGCCAAGTCCCGTGCCAAGTCCCCAACCACATCCCCGCACCAGGTCCCTGTACCAGGTCCCTGCATCGGAAGGGCGCACGCCGCCCGGCGGCGCAGGCGCGCGCTGGGCGGCTCCAGGCTCCAGGCGCCGCGCGGCCGGCCAGTGCGCGACGCTTTCGCGCAGCGCGCTCCGGACCGTCTTTTGCATGAATGTTTGAGTTGAGACGGTTATTGCGAATTACTCGCAATAAAGTTGACAGGCGCCGGGAAGGAGGTCAGGATAATGCAACTCATTCGCAATCGCATCGCTCGAGACCTGTCGGGCCGGTGTGTCGAACGACGATCTTCCGGCGCGCACGGCGCGCGGGTCTCATCATCCGGTGCGCGGTGGCATCATGCTTGATCATTCACGGCAGGCGGGTTTAAACGGCTGGCGACGCGAGCGGGGCGATCCCGCCCTGTCGGACGTGCATGGCACCATCGACGTCACGAAACGCCGGGGCTTCGCCCGCCTATTCGCCTTCCTCGGGCCGGGCTATCTGGTTGCCACCGGCTATATGGACCCGGGCAATTGGGCGACCTCGCTCGCCGGCGGCTCGCGCTTCGGCTATGCGCTGCTCACGGTGGCGCTGCTGTCCAATCTCATCGCCATCCTGCTCCAGGCGCTGTGCTCGCGGCTCGGCGTCGCCAGCGGGCGCGATCTCGCCCAGGCCTGCCGCGACAGCTTCCCCCGCCCGGTCGCCTATGTGCTGTGGGCGCTCGCGGAAGCGGCGATCTGCGCCACCGACCTTGCGGAAGTGATCGGCACCGCCATCGGCCTCAATTTGCTGTTCGGCATTCCGCTGGAAATCGGCGTCATCATCACGGCGCTGGACGTGTTCCTCATCCTGTGGCTGCAGAAACTCGGCTTCCGCTTCGTGGAGGCGCTGGTGGTGGGGCTGCTCGGCATCATCGCCGCCTGTTTCGGCGTGCAGATCGCCTTGGCCGATCCCAATTGGGGCGATGTGATCCGCGGGTTTGCGCCAACCACGGAAATCATCACCAATCCGGACATGCTCTATCTCGCGCTCGGCATCCTCGGCGCGACCGTGATGCCGCATAACCTCTATCTGCATTCGGCGATCGTGCAGACCCGCAAGCACGACGGGACGGAAAGCGGCATCCGCCAGGCGATCCGCTATGCGACCTGGGATTCCACCTTCGCCCTCATGTTCGCGCTCACCATCAATGCCTCGATCCTGATCCTGGCGGCGGCCGCCTTCCACGGCCAGGGCGGGGAAGTGGCGGACCTCGGCAAGGCGCACGAGCTGCTGAACCCGCTGCTGGGCAGCGCACTTGCCCCCACCCTGTTCGCGGTGGCGCTTTTGTGCTGCGGGCTGAATTCCACCGTCACCGCCACCATCGCCGGCCAAGCGGTGATGGAAGGGTTCCTGCACATCCGCCTGCAACCCTGGCTGCGGCGGCTGATCACCCGCAGCATCGCAATCGTGCCGGCGGCGGCGGTCACCATCGCCTATGGGGAGAGCGGGGCGTCCTCCCTGCTGATCCTGAGCCAGGTGGTGCTGTCGCTGCAATTGCCGTTCGCCATCGTGCCGCTGGTCATGTTCACCAGCGACAAGCGCAAGATGGGCGTGTTCGTCGCGCCGCGCTGGCAAACGTTCCTGGCGGCGGCGGCGGGCCTGCTGGTGATCTCGCTCAACATCAAGCTGCTGGTGGATTTCTTCACCGGCGCGTGAGGGATCGCGGGGCGGCCCCCTCACCCCCGACCCTCTCCCCGTGGGGGAGAGGGAGCCTATGGCTCCGGCGGTTCCCCCTCTCCCCGAGTGGGAGAGGGCTGGGGTGAGGGGCGCGCGCGACCGCGCCTCGCAGGACCGTGAGAGCCCCCCTCCCCGCGCAAATTCACCCCGCCCGCGCCACCACGTCCGCCTCATCCTGCAAGGCGGTGATCAGCGACATGAAGCGCTCGCCCTGCACCAGCACATGGGCGCGCAGCGCCTGGGCGGCGGCCTCTCCATCGCCGGCCAGCAGCGCCGCGAGGATCGCCTCATGCTCGGCGAACGACGCATCCATGCGGCGCGGCACGCGCAATTGCAGGCGCCGGTAGGGCTGGAGCCGCCGTTGCAGACGCAGCGCCTCCGCCGCCAGCACACGATTGCCGGTGGCGGCGTAAATGGCGGCGTGAAAGGCCGCATTTGTGGGATAATAGGCTTCCGGATCGCCGGCGCGCACCGCATCTTCGCAGGCATGATGGGCGCTCTCCAGGGCGGCGCGATCCTCGTCCCCCATGCGCCGGGCGGCGAGGCGCGCGCAGGCGGCCTCGATTTCCGCCATCAGCTCGAAGGATTCGATCAGCTCGCGCGGCCCGAGCAGCAGCACGAAGGCGCCGCGCCGGGGGCGGATCTCCACCAGCCCTGAAGAGGCAAGCTGGATCAGCGCCTCGCGGATCGGCGTGCGCGAAACGTTGAAACGCTCGGCAAGGCCCACTTCATCCAGCCGCTGCCCCGGCCGCAGCCGGCCGGCGACGATGTCGTCCTCCAGCGCTTCCCGCAAACGTGGTGTCGCCTCGCCTCGCACGATCGGCCTCCCGAAATGGTGATAGGAGTTTAGCAGGCGATAAAAATGCAGCCAGTCAAATCTTGCATACAAGATCATTGACAGAAAATGCAGAGAGGGTTTTCATACCTGCGCCATTCAAGAAGGTCGCCGATGCTCAAGCCCCCGGCCCATGCGTGCCAGCGCGTTCCGCGCCCCGATGCACGTCTGCGCGTTCCGCGCCCCCAAGCGCGACTGCGCGTTGCGCGCCGGATAGCCGACCGAACGGGGCCGGCGGCAGTGGCGCAAGTGACCTTGCAAGGGCGGCGAAGGGTTCTCGCGACGTCAGGCATCGCCCCGCGCCGCGCGTGCCCCCTTGCCAGAAGCGGCGGCGCCCTGTGTCATGGGCGGCGATCTTGCATTGCGGGAAGGCGGCCATGAGTTCCAACACCTCGTTCTTCGGCGACCGGCGTGGCACTGGCCACCGATATCCTCGACCGCTATTCCCGCATGAAGAGCGGCGAGCGCATCGCCCTGTTCGAGGCGCTCCTGACCACCTTCGGCCCGGACAAGGCGAAGCTCGATCAAGCCATCGCCGCCTATGCACAGGCCGGCGAGAATACCGATGCGGCCGAGGCCGCGATCGCCGCCATCCACCGCGCCAGCGAGCCGCGCCGGCAGGAATTGTTCCGTCGCTTCAACATGGCCGCCGGCGCCACGGCGAGCCTCGTGCGCATGCGCGAGCATCTGATGGACGCCATGGTCCACCGCCGGGACCTCGCGCCGGTGGACCGGGATTTCGGCCACCTCTTCTCCTCCTGGTTCAATCGGGGGTTCCTGGTGCTGCGCCGTATCGACTGGTCCACACCCGCCAATGTGCTGGAAAAGATCATTCGCTATGAGGCGGTGCACGAGATCAAGGACTGGAACGACCTGCGCGCCCGCGTCGATGCCCCGGACCGCCGCTGCTACGCCTTCTTCCACCCGGCCATGGTGGACGAGCCGCTGATCTTCGTGGAAATCGCCCTGATGAAGGAGCCGGCCGCCGCCATCGCGCCGATCCTCGACCCGGAGCGCGGCCCGCCGCTCGATCCCGCGACCGCGACCACGGCGGTGTTCTATTCCATCTCCAACTGCCAGCGCGGCCTTGCCGGGGTGAGCTTCGGCAATTTCCTGATCAAGCAGGTGGTCGAGGAAATCTCCCGGGAGATGCCCGCGCTCACCACCTTCGTCACGCTCTCGCCCACCCCCACCTTCCGCGCCTGGCTGGATGGCGAGATCCGCAAAGAGGACAATCCGCTCCTCACGCCAGCCGATCGCGCCACGCTCAAGCTGCTGGAGACGCCGGACTGGCAGGAGCGCGATGACGTCCGCGCCGAGCTGACGCCGGTGATCTGCGCCATGGCCGCGCAATATTTCCTCGTCGCCAAGACCGCCAAGGGCCGCCCGGTGGACCCGGTGGCGCGCTTCCATCTCGGCAATGGCGCGCGGCTGGAGCGCATCAATGCCATGGGCGACCTTTCGCCCAAGGGCGTCGCCCAGGCCGCGGGCCTGATGGTGAATTATCGCTACGTGTTGGGCGATATCGAGAAGAACCACGAAGCCTTCGCCGGCAAGGGCGAGGTGGTGGCGAGTCCCGCCGTGAAGAAACTCCTGCGGGGCGAAACCGCCTCGCGTTCCCTGGTGCCGGTGCAATGACCAAGACCAACCATCTCTTCTCCGCCATGCGGGCCGCCATGCCGGCCCTGGAACAGCCGCTCGTCCTGCATCCCGACGGCGCGGTGGAAACTTATGGCGATGCGCTCGCCCTCTCCGCCCGCATGGCGAACCTCTTGGTCGCGCTCGGCGTGAAGTCGGGCGACCGGGTGGCGGTGCAGGTGGAAAAATCCTGGCCGGCGCTGGCGCTCTATCTCGCCGCCGTGCGCGCCGGCGCGGTCTATCTGCCGCTCAACACCGCCTATACGCTGGCGGAACTCTCCTATTTCCTCTCCGACGCCGAGCCGACCGTCCTGGTCTGCCGGCCGGAGATCGAAACCGAGGTGCGCGCGCTCGCCTCCTCCCTCGGCGTGCCGCAGGTGGAGACGCTGGGCGCGGACGGCATCGGCTCGCTGACCGTGAAGGCGCAGGACTATCCCGACACGTTCGAGGATGTGGCGCGCGGGCCGGACGACCTGGCCGGCATCCTCTACACCTCCGGCACCACCGGCCGCGCCAAGGGCGCCATGCTGAGCCACGACAATCTGCTCTCGAACGCCGTCACCCTGCGGGATACTTGGCGCTTCACCGCCGACGACGTGCTGATCCACGCGCTGCCGCTGTTCCACACCCACGGCCTGTTCGTGGCGAGCAACATCATCCTGCTCGCCGGCGCGCGCATGATCTTCTGCCCGAAGTTCGATGCCGCGCAGACGCTGCGCCTGATGCCGCAGGCCACCAGCCTGATGGGCGTGCCCACCTTCTACACCCGCCTGCTGGACCAGGAGGGCCTCACCCGCGAGGCCACCGCCCACATGCGCCTGTTCGTCTCCGGCTCCGCCCCGCTGCTGGCGGAGACCCATCGCGCGTTCGCCGAGCGCACCGGACAGGCGATCCTGGAGCGCTACGGCATGACCGAAACCGGCATGAACACCTCCAATCCCTATGACGGCGAGCGGCGCGCCGGCACGGTCGGCTTCCCCCTGCCCGGCGTCGACATCCGCATCACCGATCCGGAGAGCGGCAAGGTGCTGGCGGCGGACGAGATCGGCGCCATCGAGGTGAAGGGGCCGAACGTGTTCAAGGGCTATTGGAAGCTGCCGGAGAAGACCGCCAGCGAATTCCACGACGGCTTCTTCATCACCGGCGACCTCGGCAAGATCGACGACCGCGGCTATGTGCACATCGTCGGGCGCGGCAAGGATCTGGTGATCACCGGCGGCTTCAACGTCTATCCCAAGGAAGTGGAAGGCGAGATCGACGCTTTGCCGGGGGTGGTGGAAAGCGCGGTCATCGGCGTGCCCCACAAGGATTTCGGCGAGGGGGTGACGGCGGTGGTCGTGCGCACCGCCGATGCCAAGGTGAGCGAGGCCGATATCCACGCCGCGCTGGAAGACCGGCTCGCGAAGTTCAAGCTCCCCAAGCGGATCATCTTCGTCGACGACCTGCCCCGCAACACCATGGGCAAGGTGCAGAAGAACGTGCTGAGAGACACGTACAAGGACCTTTACCGCAGCAACGTCGCCTGAGGATGCGCCGCCCGGCCTTGCCAGGGCGTCGCAGTGAATGAACCGCCGATCCCGGAGTAACCGGGACGGGTTCGAGGAAACGCCAATCGGACCGCTGACCGCGGCCATAGAGGAGGACACCATGACCAAGATCGCTTCCCCGCGTTCGCGGGCCTGCCAGCGCGGTGCGCTGGCCTTCGCCGCCGCGCTTTTGTGCGCCGCGCCCGTGGCCGCGCAAGACATCACCCTACGCGCCTCGCACCAGTTTCCCGGTGGCAAGGGAGATCCGCGCGACGAAATGGTACAGATGATCGCCCGCGACGTGGAAGCTGCCAATGTCGGGCTTAAGATCCAAGTCTTTCCCGGCTCATCTCTCTATAAGCCCAACGAGCAATGGGGCGCGCTGACCAAAGGCCAGCTCGATTTGTCGTCATTCCCGCTGGACTATGCGTCCGGGCGCGTGCCGCAATTCTCAGTGACGCTGATGCCCGGCTTGGTGCGCAATTTTGACCGCGCCGAACGCCTGAACAACTCCCCCTTCATGGCGGACATCAAGAAGATCGTCGAGGAACACGGCGCGATCGTTATTTCCGACGCCTGGCTTTCCGGCGCATTCGCATCCAAAAAGCAGTGCATCACCAACCCCGACAGCATCAAGGGCCAGGTGACGCGCGCCGCCGGCCCGGCATTCGAGCAGATGTTGGCGAAGGCCGGCGCGTCCATCGCCTCCATGCCGTCCTCGGAAATCTATTCGGGCATGCAGACCGGCGTGCTGGATGCCACCAATACTTCGTCTGAAAGCTTCGTCTCCTATCGCCTCTATGAGCAGGTGAAGTGCCTCACTGCGCCAGGGGCGAACGCCCTGTGGTTCATGTACGAGCCAGTGCTCATGTCGAAGCAGGTGTTCAACCGCCTCAACCCGGCGCAGCAGAAGGCGATACTGGACGCTGGCAAGAAGGCGCAGGTTTGGTTTTCCGCGGAGGTGAAAAAGGGCGATCAGAAGCTGATCGATACCTATAAGAAGGCCGGCGTCGAGGTGATCGAGATGTCCGCCGCCGATTACGACGCCTGGCTGAAGGTGGCGCAGGAAAGTTCCTACAAGAACTATTCCGAGAAGGTGAAGGGCGGCGACGAGCTGATCAAGAAGGCGCTCGCCGTTCAATGACGTCTGCCCACCCCCCGGCCCGTGCGCGGGCCGGGGGGTGGGAGAACCGCACGGCCGGCCCCTTCGCGGGCGCCGCCGGGTCGCCGTCTCTCGCACCAACCGGCCGAAAAACATGATCCGACCTTTTCTCGCCGCGGTGGATACCCTCTCCCGCATTGCCGCCGTCATTGCCGCGCTGCTCCTCTTCGCCGCCATGCTGGTGACGTGCGAGATGATCTTCCTGCGCTATGTGTTTCGCTCACCGACCATCTGGCAGACGGATTTCGTTATCTTCGCCGCCACGGCCGCCGTGTTCCTGGGCGCGCCCTATGTACTGCAGACCCGCGGGCACGTGGGGGTGGACGTGATTGAGATCATGACGCCGCCGCCGGTGCGGCACGCGCTCGGCCTCGCGGGCGCGGCCTTCGGCCTGCTGTTCTGCATCGCCATGAGCATTGCGAGCCTGATCTTCTTCCACGAAGCCTATGTGAACGAATGGCGCACCTCCACGGTTGCCGCCATCGTGCTGTGGGTGCCGCTGCTGCCACTGCCCATCGGCTTCGTTCTCCTCAGCCTGCAATATGTCGCTGAAATTCTGCGCCGGATCGGCGGAACCTATGGAGATGCCGTATGATCCAGCTTTCTCCCTCCATGGCCGGACTGACGGTGGTCGCGACCCTCGTCGTGCTGCTCGCAACCGGCATGCCGATCGCGTTCGCGCTGGGACTGTCCGCCATCGGCGGCCTGCTAATCGCCAACGGCTTCGGCGTGTTCGAGGTGCTGGCGGAGACCATGTTCGCCGGCATCGCCAACCTCGCCTATGTCTCGATCCCCATGTTCGTTCTCATGGGCGCCGCGGTGGCGGCAACGCCGGCGGGCAAGGATCTCTACGAAGCGTTGGACCGCTGGCTGAACCGCGTGCCGGGCGGGCTGGTACTGTCCAACATCGGTGCCTGCGCGATCTTCGCTGGAATGACCGGGTCGAGCCCGGCCACCTGCGCCGCCATCGGCAAGATGGGCATTCCCGAAATGCTCAAGCGGGGCTACCCGTCCTCGGTCGCAACCGGTTCGATCTGCGCCGGAGGGACCCTCGGCATCCTGATCCCGCCCTCCGTGACCATGATCGTCTACGGCATCGCCACCGAGACCTCCATCGGCCGCCTGTTTCTGGCGGGCGTCCTGCCTGGTCTGATGCTGACCGCGATGTTCATGGCCTGGGCTCTGTTCGACTGCAAGCGCAAGGGCTTTCGCTTCGATGAACAGGGCACGACCTTCACGATGAAGGACAAGATCGCCGCCCTGCCCCGGGTCACGCCGTTCCTGCTGATCATCGGCGGCACGCTCTATGTGCTTTACGGCGGCGTCGCCACGCCCTCGGAAGCGGCCGGCGCGGGCGCGTTCCTGACGCTGGGCGTGGTCATCATCATGTACCGGTTGTTCCGCCCAAAGCCGATCGTCGAAATCTTCAGCTCGACCATGCGGGAAAGCGTCATGATCATGATGATCATGGCCTCGGCCGAGTTGTTCGCCTTTGCCCTGTCATCCCTGTTCATCACCCAGAGCGTCGCCAGCGCGATCGCTTCGCTGGAGGTGAACCGGTGGGTGCTGATGGGCTTGATCAATGTATTCCTGCTGATCTCCGGCATGTTCCTGCCGCCGGTGGCGATCATCGTGATGTCGGCGCCGCTGCTCTATCCCATCGTCGTCAGCTCGGGCTTCGATCCTTATTGGTTCGCGGTGATCCTCACTATCAATATGGAGATCGGCCTCATCACCCCTCCGGTCGGCCTCAATCTGTTCGTGGTGAACGCGATCGCGCCGCAGGTTCGCACCAGCGAGGTGCTGTGGGGAGCTTTCCCCTATGTGATCGCCATGATGCTGGGGATTTTCATCCTCTGCCTGTTCCCGCAGATCGCCACCTGGCTGCCGGACCTGGTGATGGGCCCGACCTGAACCCACGCGGTGGCGCCGACCCTACGGGGCCGGCGCCACCGCGTGGGGCCGCTCCACCGGCACCACATCCACCCCGACGGCGAGCAAATGTTCGCCGGAAGCGACGATGACGCCGTCCACCGGCGCCACATCGGCATAATCGCGGCCGATGGCGAGGATGATGTGGTCGTTGCCGGCCGCGATCGCATTGGTGGGATCAAGGCCGATCCAGCCCAAATCCTCCCCGCACCACACCTCCGCCCAGGCATGGGTGGCATCCGAGCCGGCGAGGCGCTCCTGTCCCGCCGGCGGCACCGTGCGCAGATATCCCGACACATAGCGCGCCGAGAGGCCGAGCCCGCGCAGGCCGGCGATCATCACATGGGCGAAATCCTGGCACACGCCGCGCTTGGCGAGGAAAGCCTCGTGCGGCAGCGTGGTGACGTCGGTGGCGCCGGGCTCATAGGCGAAGTCGGTATAGATGCGCTCCATCACCTCAAAGGCGGCGGCGAGGATGGGGCGATCCGGCGCGCAACTCTCGGCCGTCCAATCGGTAATGGCGGGATCGAGCGGAATGGAGCGGCTCGCATAAAGCCCGTGCACCGGCGACCCCGGGCCGAGATCGGTGCTGGCGAACGCCGCCTCGCGCACCGCGTCCACCATCAAGCTGGCCTGGAGATCGGGCAGCGGTGCGGCCTTCACCTCGACCCGGCTGTGGGTGGAAATCTCCAGCCGGTCGTGGGGCGTGTCGAGCGTGAGCCAGGCGATGGCATTGCCGAAGAAATCGAGCCCCTGTTCCATCTCGCTCGCGCCGGGATCGGTCGAAAGCGAATGGGAGAGCACGCGCTGGTGATGCGGCCGGTCCACCGGCGTCATGCGCAGCACCTGCCGCGCCACGCGCACCTGCCCGCCGTAGAGATACGTGGTCGTCTGGCGGATATCATAGAGCATGGCGCCTCACCCCTGCCCCGGCCAGGCGATGTCCGCCGCCGGCCCCTGGATGAAATAATGCGCCGCAATCTCGTCCGACAGCTGGGCGAGATCGCCTTCCAGCGCGTCAAAATCCTCGATGTCGAAGGATTCGGCGGTGGCGGCCGTGAGATCGGCCCGCATGCGCGCGACGATGCGCTCCGAGCGCGGCGGCGGCTCGTCCGGATCGCGGCCCGGCAGGACCCGCAGATGGGCGGCGATGCGCTCCACCTGGAACGCCAGCGAGCGCGGATTGTCCGGGTCGAGGAGCACCAGGTCCAGCACCGGCCCGCGCGCCTCGATCACCACATAGCGGCTGCGATAGGTGATCTGGCTGTCGGCGAGTTGCAGCAGCACGTCGAGCGCCCCGCGCGGGGCGCCCTGCTCGGCGAAGGTGCGGGCGAAGCGCAGCAGCGCCATGCCCCGCTCGATGCGCCGCCCCAGCTCCAGAAAGCGCCAGCCGGTGAGGCGGTTCATGTTCTCGCTGGCGAGGCCGGAAAAGGCGGCGATGATGCGCAAGGCGGCATCCGCCCGCTCATGGGCGTCCGCTTCCGTCGGCGCGGTCGGCACCGGCGCCTTGAGGCAGGCTTCCAGATCCACCAGGGCGCGCCAGGCATCGGGCGAGAAGCGGTCGCGGATCACGGAGGCGGCGGCGCGGGCCGATTTCACCACCTGCGGCAGGCCGCCCGGCAGATCGTGCCGCGTCAGGGCGGCGATGGCATAGCGGCCGGGCGAGGCGCCGGCGAAATCGCGCGGCATGGCGCCCCAGGAGGACAGCAGGGTGATCAGGCGCAGCACCAGCGGGCTGCTGGCGGGCTCGGTCTCCGCAAGCCGTCCCACCAGCGCCCGCACCAGGCGCAAGGTGCCCTCCGCCCGCTCCACATAGCGGCCGAGCCAGAACAGATTGTCGGCCGAGCGGCTCGGCAATGTCCCCGACGAGCGGCGCACCCGCACATTTTCCGGGCTCGGCAGGAGGGTGGTGGCCGGCACCTCGCGATCCGCCAGCACCCACACATCCGCCGAGCGATCGCCGCGCTGGATCGAGAAGGCGCGCGCGTCGAGCCGCTCCGAGATGCGGCAGAAGCCGCCGGGCATCACGGTCCAGCCCTCCTCGGTGGCGGCCAGGAACACGCGCAGGGTGAACGGGCGCGGCGTGAGCTTGTCGCCGGTCCACACCGGCATGGTGGAGATGCGCGCCACATCCTGCCCCACCAGATCGGCGCCGCGGCGCGCCATGACGGCGGACAGCTGCCGCCGCTCCTGGGGATTGAGATCCGCCCCGAGCACCGAGCCGCGCCGGCCGATGCCGGGCACCGGCGTGCCGAAGGCGGAAGCCACCACCAGTTCGTCCAGATGCTCCATCACCTGGGCGCGCTCCGCGCCCTGCCCGCACCACCAGGTGCCCACATGCGGCAAAGCGAGCGGGCGGCCGAGCAGCTTGATGGCAAGCCGCGGCAGGAAGGCCATGAGCGCCGGCGCCTCCACCAGGCCCGAGCCCAGCGCATTGGCCAGCGCCACCCCGCCGATGCGCGCCACATGGGCAAGCCCGGGAACGCCGAGGCGCGAGCGCGCATTCAATTCCAGTGGATCGGCGAAATCCGCATCGAGCCGGCGCAGCACCACGTCCACGCGCTTCAGCCCGGCCACCGTGCGCACATAAAGCGCATCGCCGCGCACCGTGAGGTCCTCGCCCTCCACCAGCGAGAAGCCCATGTAGCGGGCGAGCAAGGCGTGTTCGAAATAGGTTTCGTTCAGCGCTCCGGGCGTCATCAGGCCGACCCGGCCCTCCCCGGTGCGGTCGAGCTTCAGGAGCGAGGTGCGGAAGCCCTGGAAGAAGCCCGCCAGCCGGTCCATGCGCATGGTGCGCGAGATATCCGGCAGGGCGCGCGACATGGCGAGGCGGTTTTCCAGCGCATAGCCGACGCCCGAGGGCGCCTGCGTGCGATCGGACAGCACCCACCAGCGCCCATCGGGGCCGCGTCCCACGTCGGCGGCATAGAAGCGCAGGAATTTTCCCCCGCGCGGCAAGGTGCCGACCATGGGCCGCAGGAATTCCGGGCTGCCGGCGACCGCGGCGGCGGGAAGCGCGCCCTGCTCCACCAACCGCGCGGGGCCGTAGAGATCGGCCAGCAAAGCTTCCAGCAATTGCGCGCGTTCCACCAGCCCGGCGGCGAGGCTGTCCCAGTCCGCCTTGTCCAGCAGCAGGGGAATATGGCTGAGCGCCCACGGCCGCTCGCCGCCGCCCTTGTCGTCATAGACGCGATAGAACACGCCGCTGTCGCGCAGATAGCGGTCAGCCGCGCCGAAGCGCCGGCGCACTTCCTGCGGGCCGAGTTCCGCGAGCGCGGTGAGGAACGGCAGCCAATGGGCACGCGGACGGCCATCGGCGCCCATCATCTCGTCGCGCACGCCGGGCAGCGTCTGGTAGCCGTCGAGAACGGCTTCCACCGCGGCGGCTGCGAACGGATCGCGATTGGCGTCCTCGGCCAGGCTCACTTTGTCCACGCTTGGCTTTTCCTCCCCGAGAGCCCGCTCGTATGGCTCCTGACCGCCGGTTCGCGCAGCACCGCCGCACCGCCATTCGCCGCCTCGCCGGGCAAACTCCGACGATTGAGGCCTCGCCGTTGTGGGCTTGTCCCAGGCAGGTTTCTTGTCCCAGGCAGGTTTCTTGCGCGCGCGGTGCAAGCCGGCGCTCCCCCGGCCCCGCACGCGAAACCGGCGATGTGCCCGCAGGGGGCGGACGCATCGCCAGCGTCCTTAGCTTGACGCACTTTTCCCGCGAGGAAAGAACTTATCTGCGAATTGGAACGATTTCTTTTCCGCCGGCAGGCATTTACCGCCGGCGGGGCGTTCAGATTCCGCCGGGCCGCCGCAGATCGAGGGTGGTGGGGAATTCGTCGGGCGCGGATTCCGCCGGCACATGGGGCACGCCCGGCGTATGGCCATGGTTCACGAACCGGGCGAGCCGGCGCGATTCCGCCTCGTAGGAATTCACCGGATAGGTGTCATAGCTGCGGCCGCCCGGATGGGAGACGTGATAGACGAACCCGCCGCGCGAACGCCCGCTCCAGGTGTCGATGAGATCGAACACCAAGGGCGTGTGCACCGGAATGGTGGGATGCAGCGCGGAATAAGGATCCCACGCCTTGTAGCGCACCCCGGCGACGAAGGTGCCGCTGCGCGCCGTGGGGGCGAGCGGAACCCGCCGGCCGTTGCAGGTCATCACATGGCGGGCCGGGTTGAACCCGTCCACCTGCACCTGCACGCGCTCCACGGAACTGTCCACATAGCGCACGGTGCCGCCGGCGGCGGCTTCCTCGCCGAGCACATGCCACGGCTCCAGCGCCTGGCGCAGCTCGATGTCCACGCCCGCCCGCTGCACCTTGCCGAAGCTCGGGAAGCGGAATTCGAACTGGGCCTGGAACCACAGCGGATCGAAATCATAGCCCGCATCGCGCAGGTCGGCGAGCACGTCCTGGAAATCGGCCCAGGCATAATAAGGCAGCATGAAGCGGTCGTTCAGCGCCGTGCCCCAGCGCACCAGCGCGCCGGACAGCGGCTTGCGCCACAGCGCGGAGATGAGCGCGCGCAGCAGCAATTGCTGGGCAAGGCTCATGCGCCAGTCGGGCGGCATCTCGAAGCAGCGGAATTCCACCAGGCCCAGGCGACCCGTGGGGCCGTCCGGCGAATAGAGCTTGTCGATGGAAATCTCGGTGCGGTGGGTGTTGCCCGTCACGTCGATCAGGATGTTGCGCAGCATGCGGTCCACCAGCCAGGGCGGCGGCGGCAGGTCGGTGCCCGGCGCGGGGAATTTGGAGAAGGCGATCTCCAGCTCGTACAGGCTGTCGTGCCGCGCCTCATCGATGCGCGGATGCTGCGAGGTGGGGCCGATGAACACGCCCGAGAACATGTAGGACAGCGAGGGATGGCGCTGCCAATAGAGCAGCAGGCTCTTCAGCAGGTCCGGCCGGCGCAGGAACGGGCTGTCCGCCGGGGTGATGCCGCCCACCACCACGTGATTGCCGCCGCCGGTGCCGGTGTGGCGCCCGTCGGTCATGAATTTCTCGGTGCCGAGGCGGGCCAGGCGCGCCTCTTCATAGACGATGCGGGTGGTCTCCACGCATCCCTTCCAATCGGAGGCGGGATGGATATTCACTTCCAGCACGCCGGGATCGGGCGAGAGGCCGATCACCTGGAGGCGCGGGTCGAACGGAGGCGGATAGCCCTCCAGATGCACCGGCATCTTCAGCTCGGCGGCGACCGATTCCACGGCCGAGACGAAGGCGAGATAATCCTCCAGCGTGGTCAGCGGCGGCAGGAACACGCACAGCCGCCCGTCCCGCGCTTCGACCGACACGGCGGTGCGCACCGCCTGGTCCGCCGGCTCCGGCGCGCGCGCCAGATAATCGGAGAGGATCTGCCGCGCCCGTTCGGCCGAGGGCACATGGCCGGTGGCCGCGTCGCGCTCATAGCCCTGCGCCATCTCGTCGGGATCGGGCAGCGGGCCGCGCGGCTCCATCGGATCGGCGGGAATGGTGTGGGGATAGAGGATCGGCGAGAGATACGGCAGGGAATCCAGCGGCAGGCGGAAGCCGATGGCGCTGTCGCCCGGCACCAGGAACAGATGGCCGCGGCGGAATTTCCACACTTCGCTCAGCCAGCCCTGGCCGCCGCGCGCATTCAGCCGCTGCACCGGGATGACGAAGCCGCGCGGATTGCCCAGCCCCTCGGCGAGCGCTTTCGCGAGCGTGATGCGGGCCTCGGGGTCCGCCAGCCGCTTGTCGCCGGGTTCGAGATTCTCCGGCAGATTGGCTTCCTTGAGCAGGAAGTGGGCATTGTCCTCATAGGCCGGCTGCACATATTTGCGGCCGAGGCCGAGGCGCTCGGCAAGGGCGAGGGCGAATCGCTCGGCGTCGGCGGTGGTGACGCCATAATCGTGCGCCTCGTCGGCGATCAGCTTTTCGTCATGCCAGATCGGCTTGCCGTCCTTGCGCCAGAACAGGCCGAAGGACCAGCGCGGCAGCGGCTCGCCGGGATACCATTTGCCCTGGCCGTAATGCAGCAGGCCGCCGGGGGCGAAGCGCTTGCGCAGCCGGCGGGCGAGATCGTCCGCCCGCACCCGCTTCTGCGGGCCGAGGGCGGCGGTGTTCCATTCGGCGCCCTCATAATCGTCGATGGAGACGAAGGTGGGTTCGCCGCCCATGGTCAGGCGCACGTCATTGGTGAGCAGGTCGGCATCGACCTTCTCGCCGAGCGTGTTGAGCGCGGCCCAGCTTTCGTCCGAGAACGGCAGGGTCACGCGCGGCGCCTCGGCGACGCGGGCCACCGACATTTCGAAATCGAATTCCACTTCCGCCGGCTCGACGCCGCCGGTGATCGGCGCGGCGGAGCGATAATGCGGGGTGGCGGCGAGCGGGATATGCCCCTCGCCGCACAGCAGGCCGGAGGTGGCGTCAAGGCCGATCCAGCCGGCGCCGGGCAGATACACTTCCGCCCAGGCGTGCAGATCGGTGAAGTCCACATCGGTGCCGGAGGGGCCGTCGAGCGCCGGCACGTCGGGCTTGAGCTGGATCAGATAGCCGGAGACGAAGCGGGCGGCGAGGCCGAGGCGGCGCAGCACCTGCACCAGCAGCCAGCCGGAATCGCGGCAGGAGCCGAGCTTGCTCTTCAGCGTCTCGTCCGGCGTCTGCACGCCCGGTTCCATGCGGATCACATAGCCCACGTCCGCCTGCACGCGTTGGTTGAGCGCGACCAGGAAATCCACCATGCGCGTCTTGGTGCGCGGCACGGCGGCGACGAAGGCGTCCAGCTCCGGCCCGCCATCCTCAAGCGCGAGATAGGGTGCCAGCTCGGCCTTCAGGTCGGCGGCATAGGCGAAGGGGAAATGGTCGGCATATTCCTCGATGAAGAAGTCGAACGGATTGATCACCGACATGCGCGCGAGCAGGTCCACCTCGACCTTGAACTCGGTGGTCTTCTCGGGAAACACGAGCCGCGCCAGCCAGTTGCCGAACGGGTCCTGCTGCCAGTTGATGAAGTGCTCGGCCGGCGTGATCTTCAGCGAATAGGCGGGAATATCGGTGCGGCTGTGCGGCGCCGGGCGCAGGCGCACAGTCTGCGGCCCGAGCATGATGGGCCGATCATAGGAATAGCTGGTGACGTGGTGGAGGCTCGCGAGGATCGTCATTCAGGTCACCAGCTCCGGTTGGCACGGCATGGCTTGAGGGTAGACAAGCGCATCGGCCCAAGAAAGCGTGAGTTTGCGGCGCGTATTGCCTCATTTTCAGGCAGGACCGCGCGGGGCGGCCCTGCCTGTGCGCGGCATCAGGCGGATGCGGGATGGCCGGGAACCGGGCCGGACGGAGGCGCGGCGGGGTCGTCGCTCTCCGGGGCGCCGTGGGGCTTCTTCTTCTTGTGCAAGTACTTCTCCTCGAAGCGCTGGAGCACCGTGTAGAAGGACGGCACGAACAGGACCGCGAGGCAGGTGGAGGCGAGCATGCCGCTCACCACCGCGATGCCGATGGACTTGCGCGAGTTCGCGCCGGCGCCGGTTGCGAAAACCAGCGGCAGCACGCCCAGGATGAAGGCGAACGACGTCATGAGGATGGGGCGGAACCGCAGGCGCGAGGCCTCCACCGCCGCTTCCATGATGCCCATGCCTTCCGCCCGTTTCTCGCGGGCATATTCCACGATCAGGATGGCGTTCTTGGAGGCGAGCGCGATCAGCAGCACGAGGCCGATCTGGGTATAGAGATTGTTCGCAATCCCCAGCCCCACCAGTGCGCCGACGGTGCCGAGCAGCGCCAGCGGCACCGCCAGGATGACCGAGAGCGGCTGGATCCAGCTTTCATACTGGCCGGCGAGCACCATGTAGACCAGCAGGATGGCCAGCGCGAAGACGTAGTACATCTGCGAGCCGACCTGCTTCTCCTGATAGGACATGGCGGTCCATTCGAAGCCCATGCCCGGCGGCAAGGTGGCGCTGGCGATCTGCTCCATCACGCTCAGCGCCTGGCCGGAGGAGAAGCCGGGCGCATTGGTGCCGACGATGGTCGCGGTCGGATACAGATTATACAGCGAGATCAGCGGCGCGCCGGGGATGACCCGGATGTCGATCAAGGTGCCCAGCGGCACCATGGTGCCATTGCTCGCCTTCACCTTCAGATTGTTGAGATCCTCCGGCGAGATGCGGGCCTTGGCCTCGGCCTGGGCATAGACCTGGAACACATTGCCGAACTTGTTGATCTGCGTGACATAGGCGGAACCCACATAGGTGGACACCGCGGTGAACACCTGGTTCACCGTGATGCCCAGCGTCTCCGCCTTGATGCGGTTGACGTCCACCTGCAATTGCGGCGCGCCCACCCGGAACGAGGTGGACAGATGCGACAGGGAGGATTGCGCCTCGCCCTTGTCGATGATCGCATTGGCCACGCGTTCCAGCAGCACATAGTCGAAATTGCCGTCGCGGATCTGCGGCTGCATCGTGAAGCCGGCGGCGTTGCCGATGCCCTGGATCGCCGGGGGAACCAGCACGGCGATGCTGGCTTCCTGGATCTGGCTCAGTTCCTTGTTCAAGTGCGTGTAGATGGACAGGAGATCCTGGCCCTGGTGCTCTTCGCGCACGCTCCAGTCGTCGAACGTGACATAGAGAACGCCGGCGCTGCTCAGAGTCGCGTTATTGTCCAGCGCCGAGATGCCGGTGATGCCGAGCACCACCTTCACGCCCGGAGTCTTCTGGGCGATGTCCGAGGCGCGTTCGACGATCACCTGGGTGCGTTCGGTGGAAGCGCCGTCGGGCAATTGCACCGCCAGCACCACATAGCCCTGGTCCTCGATGGGCAGGAACGAGGTGGGCACGCGGGTGAGGCCGTAGCCGGCGAGCGCGATCAGGGCGAGCGCCACCAGCACCATCAGGCCGGAAACGTGCACCATGCGCGAGATCAGGCCAGTATAGGCCCGCTCGCAGCGGTCATAGATGGCGTTGAAGCCGCGATAGACCACGTTGCGCTGTTCCGGCGGCGTGGGCTTGCGCAGCCACAGGGCGCACTGGGTCGGCTTCAGGGTCGCGGCATTGATGGCCGAGATGAAGGCGGTGGCCGCGATCACCAGCGCGAACTGCTTGAACATCTCGCCCGTCAGGCCGGGAATGAACGAGGCCGGGAGGAACACCGACATCAGCACCAATGTGATGCCGATGACCGGGCCGAACAATTCGTCCATGGCCTTTTCCGCGGCCGGCTGGCCTTCCATCCCCTCCTCGATGTGGCGCGCCACGCCCTCCACGATCACGATGGCATCGTCCACCACGATGCCGATGGCGAGGATGAGCGCGAACAGGGTCGAGAGATTGATGGTGAAGCCCATGGCCGCCATGGCGGCAAAGGCGCCGATGATGGTGACCGGCACGGTAGTCGCCGGCACCAGGGTCGCGCGCCAGTCCTGAAGGAACAGGACGATGACGACCAGCACCAGGATGCCCGCTTCATAGAGCGTCTTGTAGACCTCGCCGATGGAGGCGGAGACGAACAGCGTGGTGTCGAAGGGGACGGTATAGGCGACGCCTTCGGGGAACGAGGTCTGCAACTCGTCCATCTTCGCCTTCACCGCCGCCGCCACGTCGAGCGCATTGGCGTCGGGCAATTGGAAGATGGCGATGCCGGTCGCCGGCTTGTTGTCCAGCATGAAGGTCTTGCTGTAGCTCTGCGCGCCCAGCTCGACCCGGCCGCCCGCCGTCCTGGTTGTCCACCTTGACGATGATGTTTTCATAGTCCGGCACGTCGTTCAGGCGGCCCTGGATATTGACCGTATATTGGAAGTTCGTGCCCGCGGGCGTGGGCGGCATGCCCACCTGGCCGGCGGTGACTTCCTGGCTCTGCCCCTTGATGGCGTTGATGACGTCCGACGGCGTCAGGCCCACGGCCTGCATCTTGTCCGGGTCCATCCACACGCGCATGGCATAATCGCCGGCGCCGAAGATGGCCACGGTGCCGACGCCGCTCACGCGCGCCAGCTCGTTCTGCACGTAGATGGCGGCATAATTGGAGAGGAACAGGCCGTCATAGCGCCCGTCCGGAGAGGTCAGCGCCACGAACTCCAGGATCGAGGTGCCCTTCTGGAGCACCGTGACACCCTGGGTCGACACCGCCGCAGGCAGCGAGGCCAAGGCGATGGAGACGCGGTTCTGCACCAGCACCTGCGCCATGTTCGGATCGGTGCCGATGGCGAAGGTCACGACCAGCGTATAGGTGCCGTCGCTGGCCGCCCAGGACTGCATGTACAGCATGTCCTGGACGCCGTTGACCTGCTGCTCGATCGGCAGCGCCACCGTGTCGATGATGGTCTTGGCGCTGGCACCCGGATAGGTGGTGCTCACCGTCACGGTCGGCGGCACGATATTGGGATATTGCGCCACCGGCAGGCGGACCAGGCAGACAGCGCCGATCAAGACAAAAAGCAGAGCGAGGACGTTGGCAAGGACCGGTCGCTCGATGAAAAAGCGCGAGATCATGTTCGCCGCCTGTGGTTCGAGGGATCGGCCGTCAGTTCTTCGGCGTCGCGGAGGGCGCGACCGGAGTCGCGGGCGCAGGCGTGTTCGGAGCCGTGGTCGTTGCCGCAGGGGCAGTCGTTGCCGCGGGCGCGGTCGTGGGACTGGCCGCAGGCGTGTTCATCGCCGGGGTGATGGGCTTCTTCCGCGGCGCCGGGGTCATGCTCCCCTTCTCCACCGTGACCTTGGAGCCCGGCACGGCCCGCTGGAGGCCATTGACCACCACCTGGGTTCCCGCCGTCAGCCCGCCCGAGAGGGCGCGCAGGCCATTGTCCTGCATCTGCGCGAGATTCACCACCTGCTGGGCCACCTTGCCGGAGGCATCCACCGTCAGCACATAGCTGCCGCTCTGGTTGGTGCCGATGGCGGCGTCATCGACCACCACCATGTCCGTGGCGGGACCCAGCGGCAGGCGCACGCGCGCGAACAGGCCGGGAATCAGCGCGAGGTCGTTGTTCTCGAAGATGCCGCGCACCGTGAGCGTGCCGGTGTTGGGATCGACCTGCGGGGCGACATAGTCGAGCTTGCCGGTGTGGGGATAGCCCTGCTCGGTCTGCAAGCCGATCTCCACCGGGATATTGGCGAGGTCGCGCGAGACCGATTGCAGGGTCTTGCCCTGCTTGGCGAGGCCTTCCTTGATGTTCAGGACCTGGGTCTCGGAGAGCGAGAACCACACATAGATGGGGTTCACCTCGACGATGGTGGCCAGCTTGGTGGGGCCGCTGTAGCCCACCAGCGCGCCGATGTCCTGGAGATGGGCCGTCACCACACCGTCGAACGGCGCGGTCACCTCGGTATAGCCGAGATTGATCTTGGCGATATCGAGCGCGGCCTGGGCGTTCTGCACATTCGCCACCGCCTGGTCGCGCTTGGCACGGGCCTGGTCGAGGGTGGCCTGGGAGGCGAAGTCCTGCTTGGCGAGCTGATTCTGGCGGTTGAACTCGGCCTCGGCCTGGACCTGAAGCGCCTGGTTGGCCGAAAGCGTCGCCTTCGCCTGTTCCAAAGTCGCCTTGTACTGGTCCTGCTCGATCACGAACAGGACAGTGCCCTTCTTCACCAGGGCGCCGTCCTTATATTTGATGTCGGTCAGGAAGCCCTGGACGCGGGCGTTGAGGTCGACCGTATTGATCGAGGCGGTGTTGCCGGTAAGTTCGAGATACCGCACCACAGGCTGGGACGTCGCCTCGGCAACGGTAACGGTGGGCGGCGGCGGGGCGACATAAGTGTTCTTTTCCTCGCAGCCCGCGAGCGCCACGGCGATCACCGGGATCGCGAGCGCGAACCGTGCCGGAGTTCCAGCCATACCCAGGCCTGCCTGCAAGCCAGCATTCAAGCCGACGCGGCAAACACGCGTTACCCGCCCCATCATCGTCAATCCCCCGGGACCTCAATCGTGCGGGATACTACTGAGCACCCTCGGACAAGTCCATGACAGCGCATGACCGCAGTGCGGGATCACGGGTTAAATTCGCGATGCCGGCTTTCTGCCGAACCGGAATATCGGTCCGGAAGCGGCGCGGCGCGGCCGGCTCTCATTGACAAGCCTGCGACCCGTTCATAAGTCTCCCGTCGTATCCCGGATGGGCACGTGACCCGTAACGGCCTTTCAGCCGGACGTGGGCGCGGTCGGCCCCGGGCGAAGCGAATAACAAGCGTGGACTTGCTGGCGCCGCATTGCGCGTGTCGAACAGCGCGTTCATGGACCGGAGGGTCCGGCGGCCCGTCTCCGCCCCTCCGCTACAAGAGACGGGACGGAATAGAGACGTCACGATGCTAGGTGGACTTGCCCGCAAGATCTTCGGCTCCGCGAACGACCGCATGGTCCGCGGATTTCGCCCCATGGTGGCGGCGATCAACGCGCTCGAACCCGAAATCTCCGCGCTTTCGGATGATCAGCTGCGCGCCCGCACGGCCGAATTCCGCGCCCAGCTCGCCGCCGGCAAGAAGCTGGACGACCTCCTGGTGCCCGCCTTCGCCACCGTGCGCGAGGCGGCCAAGCGCGTGCTCGGCCTGCGCCCGTTCGATGTGCAGCTGATCGGCGGCATGGTGCTGCACAATGGCGACATCGCCGAAATGAAGACCGGCGAGGGCAAGACCCTCGTCGCGACCCTGCCGGTCTATCTCAACGCGCTCGCCGGCAAGGGCGTGCACGTGGTGACGGTGAACGACTACCTCGCCCGGCGCGACGCCGAATGGATGGCGAAGGTCTATAATTTCCTTGGCCTGACCACCGGCATCATCGTCCACGGCCTTGACGACGACCAGCGCCGCGCCGCCTATGCCAGCGACGTCACCTATGCTACCAACAACGAGCTGGGCTTCGACTATCTGCGCGACAATATGAAATACGACCGCGCGCACATGGTGCAGCGCGGGCATTT
>NCEH01000002.1 GCA_002304505.1 Rhizobiales bacterium 32-66-11
TACCATCCGGCAAATGCAGGATGAGACGAATATGGTGTATTTGAAATAAATCTGGCGCCGGCCTCCGCCATCTCGGACATGAACGCCGCCAAGCCGATCTGCTCCTGGCCCATCAGCACTTTCCAATAGCGATGATCGTAAGGCAGTCCAACGGTCACGCTCAAGCCTGCCGCATAGGCGAGATCCATGAAAGTGAGAACGCTTTCATCCGACATACGGTATTCGTCACCGAAGCTTGTCCATTGCAGGACCACGTCATGGCATTGTAATGCACGCAGTGTAGCGACTTTTTCCGCCCATTGGGTTTGGGAGAGCTTGAGATCGTCTTTCCAGATTTGCAGGAAACTGCCATCAAGACGAGTCGGGGTCGGCCCTGGAATCAGGGCCGACGACACCAGCGGGATCGCCGCTCCACCGAGCAACACATATAATGCAGTGCGGCGCGTAAAGAATTGAGTAGTCTTTTTCATGCGAATTGCGTTCTGCGTTTCGGGGCCGGAGCGGTAACGACCGTTTCCGACAGAAATGTGAGTTCGAGCGTCGCTTCCTTGTAGCGGGATGCGAGGCGTCTGACACGGCATTCCCACCCGATCCGCCGAGCCATTGCGGCGGAACCGTCGCTGACCTCGCTCGTGTGCGTCACCGGGCAGCACCGCGCCATGCTCGATCAGGTGTTGGGCCTGTTCCGCATTATCCCAGATTACGATCTCGACGTGATGAGGCCCGACCAGACGCTGAACGCCTTGTGCGCCCGGGTGATCGCGGCGCTCGACCCGGTGCTGGATCAGGCGCGGCCCGACCGCGTGCTGGTCCATGGCGATACCACCACGGCGCTGGCGGCGGCATTGGCCGCGTTCAACCGAGGCATCAAGGTGGGGCATGTGGAAGCGGGTTTGCGGACCTATGATCTCGCCCGCCCCTGGCCCGAGGAAATGAACCGGCAAGTGGTGGATCGCCTGTGCGATCACCTGTTTGCGCCCACCGCCGCGGCCGCCGCCAATCTCGCGTCGGAACACGTGCAGGGGCACGTCACGGTGACCGGAAACACCGGCATCGACGCCCTGTTCCTGACCCTCGCGCGCATCGATTCCGATCCCGCTTTGCACCTCGAGCTGGATGCCCGGTTCGCGGACCTCGGCACGGCGCGCCGGCTCATTCTGGTGACCGGCCATCGGCGCGAGAATTTCGGCGCCGGCTTCGTCGCCATCTGCGATGCGCTGGCGCACCTTGCCCGGCGCGGCGACGTGGACATCGTCTATCCCGTCCACCTGAACCCCAATGTGCGCGGCCCGGTGATGGAGCGGCTCGGCGATTGCCCCAACATGCACCTCATCGCCCCCCTGGACTATGTGCCCTTCCTTTATCTCATGCGCCGCGCCACCCTTGTGCTGACCGATTCCGGCGGCGTGCAGGAGGAGGCCCCCTCGCTCGGCAAGCCGGTGCTGGTGATGCGCGACGTCACCGAGCGGCCGGAAGCGGTGATCGCCGGCACGGTGGAACTGGTCGGCACGGACCCGGCCCGCATCGTTTCGGCGGTGGCGCGCCTGCTGGATGATCCGGCCCATTACGCAAGGTTCGCCCAGCGCCTGAACCCCTATGGCGACGGCAAGGCGTCCGGCCGCATCGTCGATACCTTGTGCGCGCGCAGCACATCGACTTTCGCCGCCTGAGCCCTCGCCGCCCGACTTTCCCGCCCCACCATGAGATTTTATTGCCGGGACTGCCCCTGAAACGGGTCTGTGTTATCACTTTGGTGACTTGCGAGCGGCAATTAGGTAACACGCGCGGAAGTGTATGCGCGCGGGTTTGAGTGAAAGGACGCGGGGATGGCGGGACGAGGCGCGAAGGGATACCTCGCGACGAAGGGCTGGAGGCTCGCCCTCGCGTTGGCCCTGCCCTTGAGCGGTATCTGCGCCGCCGGCCTGCCGGCCCTGGCACAGGACAATGCCCCCGCCGCTCTGACACCCGCGCCCACCGATCCCGTCGCCTATGCCATGCAGCGGATCGCCGGTGACGGCTCTGTCACCGTTTCGCTCACCCTGGCCGATCTCGGCATCCTCCAGCCGATCGGCCTGTCGGGGCTCGATGCGCGGCGGTCCGTATTCTTTCCGGTGCCCGCCAACATGCCGCTGAGCAGCGCCCGGCTGAATTTCCAGGGCCGCTATCTGCGCGGCGACGGCGGGCGCACCACTTATCTCGTCTCCATCGACGGCACGCCGCAGGTGGCGCAGCAGGTGAAGGGCGAGAAAAGCGCGGTGCTGTTCGAAATTCCGGTGGCGACCAATGCCCGGCGCACCGGCTTTCTCGATCTCAACGTGGCCTGGGCCTCGGTGGTGGCCGAGCAATTGTGCGCGGATGAGCGGGCGATCGGCAATATTTTCGAGATCGGCCCCGACACCCGCCTGACCTATACCTATGACCGCAATGCGGTGACCGACATCACCACCGCCTGGAGCGCGCTGCCGCCCCATCCGATCCTGCTGATGCCGCCGGCGCCGCTCTCGCGCAATGCTTTCGACGCCGCCTGGCGCATCGCCGCCGTGCTGGAGCGGGCGGGCCGGCGCGCCCGCATGGTGTCCCTGCCCCAGGTGGGCGATGAGGTGGACCTGACCGGCCTCGACGTGCCGCCGGGCTTCGCCGGCGTGCCCGCGTTCGCCGCCATCTCCGGCAAGGACAAGCACCGCATCGCCAATGAGGCGGAGATCGGCGCGCTGCTGGTGGTGAGCGGCCCCGGCGCCATCGCCGCCGACATCGCGATCGTGGACGAAAACCTTTCCGGCGCCGTCGCCAATGCCCTTGCCGCCCTGCGGGACCAGATCCGCACCGCAAGCCCAAGCGCCGGCGAGGCCTATGACAAATGGAGCAATGCCGGCGCCGCCGTTTCCGAGCCCGGCGCGGACCAGAATGTCAGCCTCGCCCGGCTTGCCGGGCGGCCGGTGATCACGGTTGCCGCCAATGCCGGCGCGCCGGCGGCGGGGATTCTTGCCGATCTGTGGCGGCGCATGCTGGTGGTGCCGCGGGTGCGGGCCATCACGGCGGCGAGCCCCGATCTCGTCAATGCGGCCGAAGTGCCGCTGTCGCGCCTTGGTGGAACCCCCGGATCGTTCGACGTGCTGGCGCGCGGCGACTGGAGCGCGGGCTTCGACCTTGCGACCGTGGTCACCGGCGGGCGCGTGCCGGCGGCGTTCGCGGTGGATGTCTCGGCCGCCCCCGGCGCCGGCGATACCGCGCCCATCGCCTCGGTTTTCCTCAATGATTACCTGCTCGGCGCGCGCAATCTGACCGCCAACGGCCAGCCGGAAACCATCAAGGTGGCGGTGCCGGACTATGCGCTGACGGCCCGCAACGTGTTGCGCGTCTCGTTCCAGCGCCAGCCCATGAGCGACCGGTGCCGCGAGACGCCCCAAGCCTTCCCGGTCGCGGTGCTGCCCTCCAGCCGGGTCATGCTGGAGCCGGCGCCGAAGACCGAGGATTTCGTCGGCATTGTGCCTTATCTGGCGGAAAAGGCGGAGATTTTCGTACCTCAGGCCTATTTGCAGGCCGGCGCGTCGCGGCTGCCGCAGATGGTCGCCATCGCCGCCGCCGCCGGCATTTCGCCGGAGCGCGCCAAGCTCACCGTGGTCGCCAACGACACCGAGGCGCGGCCGGAAGGCACGTTCCTCGCGCTCGACACCAATGTGGCCGGCGCCACCAGCAAGGTGACCATCGCCGAGGACCGGCTGATCCTGCGCGAGCGGCCGAGCGAGGTTCTGCTCAATGTCTCCGGCGTCACCGGGGCGGGCGTCGCCCAGGCGGTGGTCGCCAACGGCCAGCGCGGCATCATGTATCGCACCCTCGGCGCCGATGCGCCGGACCTCGACCGGCCGTTCCAGTTCGGCCGCGGCGATCTCACGGTGCTGACCTCCGACGGCCCGATCGTCCAGCTCGATACCCGCGCACCCATCACCCAGGAGGTGGGCGAGCGCACCGACACGCTCGGCCGGGTGCTGCGCATCGCCAGCAATTGGGGGACGGTGCTGGCGGTGGTTTCGATCCTGCTGTTCATCTTCCTGATCGTGCGGGCACGCTGGGTGCGCAGCCATCGCCCGCCGCGCCAATAGAGCGCGATCGACAGTCATGGCTTGACGCCGTTGCAGCAGAGCATCGTCATGCACGGGCTCGACCCGTGCATCCACGCGGTACCGCTGGCACCGGCGTTTCATGTCCCGCGCGGGCGGCCCGGCGTGGATTGCATGTTGTAGCTGCCCGTCCTGCTAGGATGGGACGCCGGCGGGCACTCCGATGCGTGGAGGGTCTCTCGACCGTGGTCATCTCGGACCCGCCGGCGTTTCGGTCGCACACGCGTACGGGAGTTGGGGGCTTTCGCCCGAATGCAATCCGGCGTGCAGACCACCGCTCAAACATGCCGGAGGGTGCCATGGACGGCAAGCTCTACATCGGGATCGACGTATCCAAAGACTGGCTCGACATCGCCGGCCATGATGCCGGGCAAGCCGTGGGGCGCGGCGTGCGCATTGCCAATACGGCGGCGGCCGTGACAGCCTGGCGGGTCACGCTCGAGCCGAGCCAGATCGGCCTGATCGCCTTCGAGCCCACCGGCGGCTACGAGCGGGTGCTGCGCCAGGATCTGGTGGCCGCCAAACTGCCGTTCGCGCGTGTTCACCCCAACGAGGTGGCGGCTTTCCGCACCCGCTGCGGTGTCAAGGCCAAGACCGATGCCCGCGATGCCCAATTGCTGGCTGAGTTCGCCGCGCGCGAACTGTCCCGGCGCGAACTGTCCCGGCGCGCCCTGGGATGCGGCGTGGAAGGTGACCTTGCCTTGCGCGAAATGACCGTGCGCCGCCGCCAGCTGGTCGATCTGCTGCAGGCCGAGCGGTGCCGCGCCGCCATTGCCCAGGCCGGGATCGTGCGGGCGGACATCGGCGGGATCATCGGTGTCCTCACAGCCTCGCTCGATGCCATCGAGGCGGCGATCGCCGCGCGCATCGCGGCCAATGCCGAACTGGCCCAGCGGGCGGCCAACCTGCGCACGCTCAAGGGGATCGGCCCGGTGACGGTTCACACCCTGATCGCCGAACTGCCCGAACTGGGCCTTTTGACCGGCAAGGAGATCGCAGCCCTTGTCGGCCTTGCGCCGCGCAATCGCGAGAGCGGCAAGCGGGTCGCCCGGGCCTCCACAGGCCACGGACGGCCCGGCGTCCGCCGCGTGCTGTTCAACGCCGCCCGATCCGCCATGCGCTGGAACAGCATCATGCGGGACTTCTACCAGCGCTTGGTCTCGCACAATAAGCGCCCTGGAAAGGTGGCGCTCACCGCCGTCATGCGAAAACTCCTCGTCACGCTCAATGCCATCGCCCGCGATAACCAGCCATGGGCTCATCGCGACACTTGACACACAACACGGGAGATGGCCGGGACAAGCCCGGCCATGACAACCGGTGGAAAAAAGACATGCGCGCGGACCTGCCGCAAGGCGCCTCGACGATACGCCACGCCGCTGACTGTCGGTCGGACCTGGCGCGATCCGATCAGCCCGCTGGCGCCGCCCCGTCTTTCGCGCAAAATGTTTCACGTGAAACAATGGTTTAGCGCGGACGAACAGGGGTTTTGTGAGGCTTCTCCGCGCCTTGGCGGCACACCAAACCAGCTTTTCGGGCGAATGTTCGCCGCACATGAATCCGGCGGCGCGTTCCCCGCAAATTCCGCATCGCCGATCCCGCGTCGCCGATCCGGCAGACCCACCCGGCCCGTCCGATCCACCCCCTGCCCCCGACGCGCTTCGCAAGAGGCGCTGACTCTGCGACCATAGGCCGGCCCGATTTGGCGTGCAGTCCAGAATCAGCCCACAAGGGCGCCCCGAAAAACGCCGCAGGAGACCCCATGGCCGCCACCTCCGACCAGATCGCCCAGATCATCGCCCGCGAGATCGCGGCGCGGCCCGCGCAGGTGAATGCGGCGGTGGGGCTGCTGGACGAAGGCGCGACCGTTCCCTTCATCGCCCGCTACCGCAAGGAAGCGACCGGCGGCCTCGACGACACCCAATTGCGGACGCTGGAAGAGCGCCTCTCCTATCTGCGCGAATTAGAGCAGCGGCGCGAGAGCGTGCTGAAATCCATCTCCACCCAGGGCAAGCTCACGGACGAACTCTCCACGAAGATCGCCGCCGCCACCACCAAGGCGGAGCTGGAGGACCTCTACCTCCCCTACAAGACCAAGCGCCGCACCAAGGCGGAAATCGCCCGCGAGCGCGGCCTCGGCCCGTTGGCGGAGGCGATCCTGGCCGATCGCGCCAGCATCCCCGCGGACCTTGCGGCGCGCTTCCTCAGCGCCGATGTGCCCGACACCAAGGCGGCGCTGGATGGCGCGCGCGACATATTGGTGGAGACCTTCGCCGAGAATGCCGAGCTCATCGGCCGCCTGCGCGCCCATATGCAGGCCAATGCGGTGCTGCGCGCCAAGGTGATCGACGGCAAGGAGGAGGCGGGCGCCAAGTTCCGCGATTATTTCGACCATTCCGAGCGCTGGGCCAATGTGCCGAGCCACCGCGCACTCGCCATGCTGCGCGGGCGCAACGAAGAGGTGCTCTCGCTCGATCTCGACGTGGATGCCGACGATCCCGCCCCCATCAAGCCGGTGGAGCGCATGATCGCCGCCGCTTACAGCATTTCCGCCGCCGGCGGGCCGGGCGATGCCTTCCTGCGCGATGTGGCGCGCTGGGCCTGGCGGGTGAAGCTTTCGCTGCATCTCTCCATCGACCTCATGACCTCCATGACCGAGCGGGCGGAGGAAGAGGCGATCCGCGTGTTCGCCCGCAATCTGAAGGATTTGCTGCTCGCCGCCCCGGCCGGCGCGCGTGCCACCATGGGGCTCGATCCCGGCATCCGCACCGGCGTGAAGGTGGCGGTGGTGGACCAGACCGGCAAGCTGATCGCCACCTCCACCATCTATCCCTTCCAGCCGCGCAACGACATTGCCGGCGCCAGCGCGGAGCTGGCCCACCTCATCCGCAAGCACAATGTGGAGCTGATCGCCATCGGCAACGGCACCGCGAGCCGCGAGACCGAGAAGCTGGCGGCCGACGTGATTTCCGCTTTGCCCGCGCCGAAGCCCATGAAAGTGGTGGTGAGCGAGGCCGGCGCCTCGGTCTATTCCGCCTCGGCCACGGCGGCCGCCGAGATGCCGGACGTGGATGTCTCGCTGCGCGGCGCGGTCTCCATCGCCCGCCGCTTGCAAGACCCGCTGGCGGAACTGGTGAAGATCGAGCCGAAATCCATCGGGGTCGGCCAATACCAGCACGACGTGGACCAGAGCCGCCTCGCCAAGGCCCTGGACGCGGTGGTGGAGGATGCGGTGAACGCGGTCGGCGTCGATCTGAACACCGCCTCGCCCCCCCTGCTGGCCCGCATTTCCGGGCTCGGCACGTCGCTGGCGGAAGCCATCGTGGCGCATCGCAATCAGGTGGGCGCGTTCAAGAGCCGCAAGCAATTGCTCGACGTGGCACGGCTCGGCCCGCGCACATTCGAATTGTCCGCCGGGTTTTTGCGCATCACCAACGGCACCGAGCCGCTGGATGCTTCCTCCGTGCATCCCGAGGCCTATGGGCTGGCGAAGAAGATCATCGCCTCCTGCGGGCGCGACGTGCGCGCGCTCATGGGGGATAGCGCGGCGCTGAAGGCGCTCGATCCGAAAGTGTTCGTGGACGAGCGCTTCGGCCTGCCGACCGTGAAGGACATTCTCGCCGAGCTGGAGAAGCCGGCCCGCGACCCGCGCCCGGAATTCAAGACCGCCACCTTCGCGGACGGCGTGAACGACATGAAGGACCTCGTGCCCGGCATGCTGCTGGAAGGCGTGGTGACCAATGTCGCCGCCTTCGGCGCATTCGTGGACATCGGCGTCCACCAGGACGGGCTGGTGCATGTCTCGGCGCTGGCAGACCGGTTCGTGAAGGATCCGCACGAGGTGGTCAAAGCCGGCGACGTGGTGAAGGTGCGGGTGGTGGAGGTGGATGTGAAGCGCAAGCGCATCGCCCTCACCATGCGCAAGGATGACGCCGCCGCCCGCCCCTCCGGCCCGCGTCCGCCGCAATCGGGCGCCTCGCCCGCCGACGTGCGCCGCGCGACCCAGGCGAAGCCCTCAAAGCCCGCCGACGGCGCGCTCGCCGCCGCTCTGGCCGAGGCGATGCGCCGGCAGAAATAGGCAAGAGTCCCCGCCCACGCGCCCCCTCTCCCCGACGGGGAGAGGGCCGGGGTGAGGGGCCGAGCGCCCGCCCAATCGCGCCCCCTCACCCGTCCGCTGCGCGGCCGACCTCTCCCCGGCGGGGAGAGGTGAATCCTGGCGGACCAAACGCCTCCCGCCCCTACGCCCCCTCTCGCCGCCCACGCGCCCCCTCTCCCCCACGGGGAGAGGGCTGGGGTGAGGGGCCAAGCGCCCACCTAATCGCGCACCCCCTCACCCGTCCGCTGCGCGGCCGACCTCTCCCCGGCGGGGAGAGGGGAATCCAGGCGGACCAAACGCCTCCCGCCCCTACGCCCCCTCTCGCCGCCCACGCGCCCCCTCTCCCCCACGGGGAGAGGGCTGGGGTGAGGGGCCAAGCGCCCGCCCAACCGCGCCCCCTCACCCGTCCGCTGCGCGGCCGACCTCTCGCCTGCGGGGAGAGGGGAATCCCGGCGGAACAAACGCCTCCCGCTCCTACGCCCCCTCTCGCCGCCCTTACGCCCCCTCTCCCACACGGGGAGAGGGTCGGGGTGAGGGGGACGGCGCGGCGCGGCGCGGTTAAAACGCGGTCAGGACCCGGGCGCGAGGGCCGGGGCCGGACGCATTTCGCACGGCGCGGACCCGTCGCCGGAGGCGCCGAGCAGGTCGAGGAAGGCGCGCGCCGCCGGATTGGCATGGGCCTGGCCGGGCGTCTCCACATGGGCCACCACCAGTTCCCAGCAGATTTCCGGCCCCGCCAGATGGGCGATGCCGACGGCGGGGTGATGGCCGCGGGCGATCGCCTCCGGCACCAGCGCCACGCCGAGCCCCTGCGCCACCAGATCCAGCAGCGTGCCGAGTTCGTTCACCTCGAAGGCGATGCGCCGCTGGATATTGGCCTGGGCGAAGATCTGGTCCACCTGCCGCCGCGTGCCCCAGCCGCGCTCGAAATCCACGAACGGCACGCGGGCCAATTCCACCGGCTGCACGTCCGTCCGCCCGGCGAGCGCATGGCCCGGCCCGCAGGCGAGCACCATTTCCTCGCACGCGATCAGGCGCGTGACCACATCGCCCGCATCCTCGCCCAGCGGAAAGAAGGCAAGATCAAGCCGCCCCTCGCGCAGGCAATCGAGCATATGGTCGGCGCTGCCCTGGGTCAGGCGGATCTCGATCTTCGGATGCTGGGCATGGAAGCGCGCGAGCAGGGCCGGCAGATCCAGGAACGGCGGCAGGCTCTGCATGGTGCCGACAGAAAGCTTGCCGCTTTCCAGATTCTGCACCTCCACCACCGCCGCCCGCGCCGCGCCCACCGCCTCCAGGATCAGCCGCGCCTTGTCGAGCAGCACGCCGCCGGCGACGGTGAGGCGCACCTGGCGGGTGCTCCTCACGAAGAGTTGCGCGCCCAATTCCCCCTCCAGCGCGCGAATGGAGGCCGAGAGCGCGGACTGGACGATGTTCACCCGCCCCGCCGCGCGGGTAAAATGGCCTTCTTCCGCCACGGCGATGAAGTGCTGAAGCTGACGCAATTCCATGGCGGGCTCCGATTAAGCGACCCGGCAGATATATCGCATCTCAAAAATCCATTGGAATGATTGAACGACGCGACCCATCTACGCCTCACACCGCCCGCCTGCCAATGGAGCGCATCATGCCAAAAACAAGCCTGCCCACCCGTCCCTTCGGCCGCACCGGCATGGACATCACCCGCGTCGGCTTCGGCGCCTGGGCCATCGGCGGCCCGGATTGGGCGGTGGGCTGGGGCAGCCAGGACGATAGCGAATCGGTCGCCGCCATCCGCCATGCGGTGGAGCGCGGCATCAATTGGATCGACACCGCCGCAGTCTACGGCCTCGGCCATTCCGAAGAGATCGTCCGCACCGCGCTGAAGGACATGCCCGCCGCCGATCGGCCCTATGTCTTCACCAAGTGCGGCCTGATCTGGGACGAAGCCGATCGCGCCGCCTTGCCCAAGCGCATCGGCGCCCCCGAGAGCATCAAGCGCGAGGTGGAAGCCTCCTTGAAGCGGCTCGGCGTGGAGCGCATCGACCTCTACCAGATGCATTGGCCGGCCAATGACGGCACCGAGATCGAAATCTATTGGCAGGCGCTGCTGGACCTGAAGGCGCAGGGCAAGGTCGGCGCGGTCGGGCTTTCCAACCACAATGCGGAACAGCTGGCGCGGGCCGAGGCGCTCGGCCATGTGGATACGCTCCAGCCGCCGTTCTCGGCCATCCGCCGCGATGTGGCGAGCGCCGAATTGCCCTGGTGCGCGGCGCACGATACCGGCGTCATCGTCTACAGCCCCATGCAATCGGGCCTGTTGAGCGGTCGCTTCACCGCGGCACGCGCCGCCGCTCTGCCGAAGGACGACTGGCGCTCGCGCAATGCCGAATACACGGGGCAAAATCTCGCCCGCAATCTCAAGCTCGCCGATGCGCTGAAACCCATCGCGGAGGCCCACACCACCAGCGTCGCCGCCGTGGCGGTGGCCTGGACGCTGGCCTGGCCCAGCGTCACCGGCGCCATCGTCGGCGCGCGCAGCCCGGCACAGGTGGACGGCTGGCTCGATGCCGCGCGCCTGGAACTCACCGCCGCCGATCTTGAAGCCATCGCCGCGGCCATCGCGGCGACCGGCGCCGGCACCGGCCCGGTGCGCCCCGCCTGAGGCCCCGCACGCACCGGCCGCGCGCCGCGCGGCCGGGCATCATGAAAGGAGCTGATCATGAAAGTGGGTTTCATCGGGCTCGGCCGCATGGGCGAAGCCATGGCCGCGAATTTGCTCAAGGCCGGCCATGGGGTGAGCGTCTATAATCGTTCGCCCGCAAAGGCCGATGCGCTGGTCGCGGCCGGCGCCGTGCGCGCCGCCAGCATCGCCGAGGCCTGCCAAAGCGAAGCAGTGCTGACCATGCTGGCGGACGACACGGCGGTGGAAAGCGTCGTGCTCGGCGATGGCGCCATCCTCGAGAGCCTGCCCAAAGGCGCGCTGCACATCTCCCACAGCACCATTTCCGTCGCCTTGTCGGAACGCCTGGCCAAGGCCCATGGGGAGGCGGGACAAGCCTATGTCTCCGCCCCCGTGTTCGGGCGGCCGGATGTGGCGGCGGCGGGCAAGCTGTTCATCGTCGCCGGCGGCGCGCCGGAAAGCGTCGCGCGCTGCGCGCCCCTGTTCGAGGCCATGGGCCAGCGCACCTTCGCGCTTTCCGAAAAACCCGAGGCGGCCAATCTGGTGAAGATCAGCGGCAATTTCCTGCTCGCCTGCGTCATCGAATCCCTGGGCGAGGCCATGGCTCTGGTGGGCAAGGCCGGCATCGACAAGAGCGAATATCTCGATCTTCTCACCTCGACCCTGTTCGGCGCGCCGGTTTATCGCACTTATGGCAACCTCATCGCGAACGAGACCTTCTCGCCCGCCGGTTTCGCCGCGCCGCTGGGGCTGAAGGACGTGAGCCTCGCGCTGGCGGCGGGCGAAGCGCTGCGCGTGCCGCTGCCGCTGGCGAGCCTGCTGCGCGACCGCTTCCTTTCGCTGCTGGCGCAAGGGGGCGCGGATCTGGATTGGTCGGCCGTCGGCGGCCTCGCGCTGCGCGATTCCGGCCAGGGGAAGGCGGGGTAGTTTCCTTCATCCCCCCACAAGTGCGACCTTTCCCCCTCCCCCCTTAAGGGGGAGGGTTGGGGTGGGGGGTATGGCGCCGCAACACTCCACCCGCCCGGACACGGGGCGAGACACCCCCCGCCCATCCCTCCCCCGCAAGGGGGGAGGGCCGTCGCTCATCGAAAGACCTCAGATCAGCCGGTCGATGTGGGCGGCGTCACGCGGCATCGTTCCAACTCGGTGGTGAACCCATAAACCGGGAATGACCGAGATGGGGTGGGAAGCAGACAGCCTGGTTCGGGGAACGGCCATGCAGATAGCCGTAAAATCTGGTACTGATACGCTAATTCTCGTTGTCTTTGTTGGCGAGGTTGTGTGTCCCCTCGAGGGGTGATCATGGATCAGGTCCTATATCATTATTGCTCAACCCAAACTGGCTTTGCCATTCTGCAATCTCGAACGTTCCGGTTATCGCCACTATCTGCAGCGAATGATGTTTTGGAAGGTAGAGTCTTAAGCAGGCTATTCGCTCTGTTGCTTCGGGAAACCGGCTTGCCACAAGGTGTAGTTGATGTCGCTTCCGTGATTGTTGAGGGGTATGCGGATTCCACAGAGGGTTTCGCATTTTGCCTTTCGGAGAACGGAGACCTTTTAAGTCAGTGGCGGGCCTATGCCAGCGACGGAACTGGAATTTCGATTGGCTTTTCCTCCGACTTCTTGATCCGCGATTATGACCCGGTCAATTTCGGCAAAGCCTTCTATGAGCTATTGAAGGTCAACTACGGTGAGGCAGAACTGCGAGATAGGCTGGTTCCAATCGCGCGACAGGTGGAGGACGAGTTCTCCTCATATGGTGAGTTTGTCTCTCTAAAAGGCGGGCTTACACGCCAAGATGCTTTGCGCGCGCTCGCAGATCGAGAAGCCGAAACACATGGCCTTTTCGTCGCTCGAAACGAGTCATCTCCAGCGCTCCTTTCCCAACTAATGAAGACGCTGGCTCCTCTGCACTTCCGCATCTACGGAACCAAACCAAAAACTTTCCAAGAGGAGTGTGAATGGCGTTTGCTCCGGTATCGACACCGGGCAAGCCTTCCAGAAATCGAGTACTTCGCAGGTGAAGATTCCGTCAGGCCATTTATTCCGTGCCTGATAGCCGATCCTGCTCGAGAGGCCATTAGGGAGATAGTTCTGGGCCCCAAACATCGAACTGACCGGAGGTTGATGCGATCATTCCTTCAACGTGTCGGCCTTGGGCACGTGAAGGTCCTATCATCCGAGCACGAAAGTTACCGTTGAGGTGTTATAGCTCAAACCGAGCTATCATCCTCTTTCACGCTGCCATTTCCAAGCGACAAGAACGCTTTCGTATCTGGCTCTGCCAACTCTGAACGACCGAAATGAAGTCGATAGCAGCCTCACCGCTTCCGGAGTTCGCCAAATGCTGTTTCAGCATCGGCATGAGCCAATATGACCTGACGGACTTCGAGTGGTGCGCGATCGAGCCGCTGCGGCCCAACACGCCACGAGGCGTACCGCGCGTCGATGACCGGCACGTGCTGAACGGCATCTTCCGGGTGCTGCGATCCGGTGCGCCACGGCGAGACCTGCCCAAGTGTGATGGCCCGCGCACCTTCCCCACACACGCGCCCTACCCCCTCCCCCGCAAGCGGGAGAGGGAGGAGGATGCGGTGCGTCCGCAGGGGAACGAAAGCGGGTGCGCCGCGCGGGTTCGGCGCACCCATCTGACAGAGGCGCCGGAGCGGATCTGCTCCGCCCGGCCCCGCCGCAGCCGTGGGACCCGCCTCAGATCAGCAGGTCGATGTGCGCGGCATCGAGCTGGCCCTTGCCGATGAAGCCGAAGCTCACACTGGCGTCGTGGCCGATGTCGCCGTTCCAGGCGGCGTTGCGGATCACGTAGCCGTCGGCATCGTGGGACACGATTTCCGCGTTCCAGATGTTCTCGATCTCGTAGGGCATGTTGATCTCGATCTGCCAGCCGTGCGCCGCGGCCGCGCCGTCATTGTGGATCGCGATCGAGGCGTTGAAGCCGCTGCCCCAGGAATCCACGCTGGAGAACAGCGCCTGGAGGTCGGTGTCGTGCACCGGCTCGCTCGGAGTCGTCGGGTCGGTGGGGGTCGTGGGCGGCGTCGAAGTCGCGCCGTCGTCATTGACGATGGTGCCGATGCCGGTGGCATGGGCGAGCGTCGCGCCGGTGGGATTGGAGAGCACCAGCGAGAAATGCTCGTCGGCTTCCGCCACCCGGTCGGCGGTGATGGGGACGGCGATAATCTTGGTCTGCTCGCCCGCGGCGAAGGTGAGCGTGCCGCTGACCGCGGTGAAATCGCCCGCGCCCGCCGTATCCGCCACGGTGTGGAAATCCAGCGTCACCGGCCCGGTTGCCGCCTCGCTCAGCGTGACGGTGAACAAGGCATGCGCCTGCGCCCCCGTCCCGCCGCTGCCGGCCTCTCCGAAATCATATTCGATGCCTTCGAGATAGGAGAGCTTGTTGGTGTTCACGCTCGTCCAGTCATCCTTCAGGATGCCGCCGGTATCGCCGGAATTGGGGTTCCACGACCAATAGGTCCAGCTCACGCCCTTGTCGCCGGCCGCGATGTCGGTGGTGCCGTTATTGTCCAGATCGCCGCCGAGATAGGAGGTGATGGCCTCCAGCCAGGGCGCATCCTTGGGGTCGGTGAGCTTGGTGCCGAACTCGCCGATGTACACCGGGGCGATGTTCTCCTTGTAGATATAGCCCCACATCTGGTCGAACTTTTCCGGCAGATTGGCCGGATAGCTCGGATCACTGAACCAGGGCTGGGGATAGATCGAGTTCGGATAATCGTGGGCCGAATAGACCAGCTTGTTCTCGACATCGAGTTCGATGGGGCGGTCGCGCACGCCCATCAGATTGCCGCCCCACCAGTAATTATTGCCCTCGTAACTGCCGATGCCCTCGACGAAGATCAGCCAGTTGGAATTGACGTCGCCGATGGCATTGCCGGCGCGCTCGGCGGCCGCCGCCCAATCGTTCGCGCCGCCGCCGCCCCAGGTGCCGTTATAGGGCTCGTTGTGGAGGTCGGCGCCGATGACGGCGGTGTCGCCGGCATAGCGCTGCGCCAGCATCTGCCAGTCGGAAACCCATTGCGCCTCGCTGTGGCTCGAATCGTACCAGAGCCCGTTGGCGGAGGTGCCCGCGCCGGCATCGCTGCGGTGATGATCGAGGATGATCTTCATGCCGATCTCGTCGGCATAATCGACGATTTTATCCATCACCTGGAGCGGAGTCAGGCCCGCGAGGTCCGGGTTCTTGGAATAATCGATGCTGCCCGCCTGACGGGTGGAATGCAGCATGTCGGAGGAGAACGGCAGGCGGATGGTGTTGAAGCCCAGATCCTTCATCTGGTCCATCATGTCCTGGTAGCCGCGCGTCCACAGGCCGTGGGGCGACATGGTGTCGGATTCAAAGCCGAACCAGTTCACCCCGCCGATCTGCACCGAATTGCCGTCGGCATCGACGATCTGGTTTCCGGAGGTGGAGAGCCAGCCGTCCAGGCCGCCGCCGGCCGAACCGGGATTGCCTTCCACCACGGACGCGTCGCTGACCGAGATTTCCGGCACAGGGGCCGGCGGGGCGGTGTCGTCATTCACGATGGTGCCGGTCGCGGTGGCATGGCCGAGGCTCGCGCCCGTGGGGGCGGAAAGCTTCACGGTGAAGGTCTCGTTGCCCTCCACCAAGGTGTCGCCCGTGACCTGGATATGCACGACCTTCGAGGTCTCGCCGGCCAAAAACGTGAGCGTGCCGGTCTGGGCGGCATAGTCCGAGCCCGCGGTCGCGGTGCCGTTGGCGGTGGCATATTGCACGCTCACCGGACCGATCGCCGCCTTGTCCAGGGTCACGGTGAACATGAAGTGCGACGTGCCGGCATTGCCCTCCGCCAGCGAACCGTCGGCGATCGACACCACGGGCGGCACGGGCGCCACATCGTCATTGAGAATGGTGCCGGTGCCGCTGGCGTCCGCGAGGGTGGCGCCGGTGGGATTGGTGAGGTTCAGCGTGAGGGTCTCGTTGCCCTCTACCGCCGTATCGCCGCTCACCTGCACATGCACCACCTTCGAGGTCTCGCCGGGCGCGAAGGTGAGCGTGCCGGTGAGGGCGGCATAATCGGCACCGGCGCTCGCCGTGCCGTTGGCGGTGGCATAAGTGACGGTGACGGGCGTCGCGGAGGCCGCCGAGAGCGAGACCGCGAAGGCGAGATCACTGGTGCCGGCATTGCCTTCTGTCACCGTGGCATCGCCCACCGCAAGCGTGGGCAGCACCGGGGCCGGATCGCCGCCCACCGGCGTGCCATTCACCAGGAAGCCCGTCGCCGCCGTGCCGCCCGCCCCGGTGCTCGCCTGGAAGCCGAACGCGACCTCCTTGCCGGCGCCCACGGTGCCGTTCCACGCCGCATTGCGCACCACATAATGGGAGCCGACGTGGCTGACGATCTCCGCATTCCAGATGTTGGTGATGGTGAAGGCGGAATCGAATTCCACGGTCCAGCCGTTGAGCGCCGAGGCGCCGGCCTCCACCGTCATGCTGGCGACGAAGCCGGAGCCCCAATTGTCGTTCACCGCATAATCGAGGCCCGCGGACCCCGCCGGCGGGGTTGCGACATCGTCATTGGTGAGGGTGCCGGTGGCGGTGCCGTCAGCGATGGTGAGGCCGGAGGGGTTGGAGAGCTTCACGGTGAAGGTCTCGTTTGCCTCCACCGCCGTGTCGCCGGTGACTGCGATCTGGATCGTCTTCGTGGTCTCGCCGGCCGCGAAGGTAATGGTGCCGGTCTTGGACGCATAGTCCGAGCCCGCCGTGGCGGTGCCGTTGGCGGTGGCATATTGCACGCTCACCGGGCCGGTCGGCGCCTTGTCCAAGGTCACGGTGAAGCTCATCTGCCCCGTGCCGGAATTGCCTTCCGCGAGCGTGACGTCGGCGATGGAGACGGCGGGCGGCACCACGGGGGCCGCGTCGTCGTTCAGAATGGTGCCGACCGCCGTGTCATCGCCGAGCGTCGCACCCGAGGGGTTGGAGAGCTTCACGGTGAAGGTCTCGTTCGCCTCCGCCACGGTGTCGCCGATGATGTCCACATGGACCGTCTTGGAGGTCTCCCCCGCCGCGAAGGTCACGGTGCCGGTGCCGCCCACATAATCCGAACCGGCGACCGCCGTGCCGTCGACGGTGGCATATTGCACCGTGACGGGGCCGAGGGCCGGCTTGTCCAGGGTGACGGTGAACATGAAGTGGGCATGCTCGCCATTGCCCTCGGCGACCGTGAGATCGCCGATGGAAACGGCCGGCGGCACCACGGGGGCGCTGTCGTCGTCGAGAAGCGTGCCGATGGCGGTGCCGTCGGCGATGGTCGCGCCGGACGGGTTGGAGAGGGTGACGGAGAAGGTCTCGTTCCCTTCCACCACCATGTCGCCGATGATGTCCACATGCACGGTCTTGGACGTCTCGCCCGCCGCGAAGGTGAGGGTGCCGGCGCCGGCCACATAGTCCGAACCGGCGCTCGCCGTGCCGTTGGCGGTGGCATATTGCACGCTCACCGGGCCGGTCGCCGGCTTGTCGAGCGTCACCGTGAAGACGAAATGGCTGTGTTCCCCGTCGCCCTCGCTCACCGCGAGATCGGCGATGGAAAGCGCCGGCGGCGTGCCGGGGGCGCTGTCGTCGTTGAGAATGGTGCCGGTGGCCACCGCATCGCCGAGGGTGGCGCCGGTGACGTCGGAAAGGGTCACGGTGAAGGTCTCGTTCGCCTCCACGGCCGTGTCGCCCGTCACATGCACATGCACCATCTGCGATGTCTCGCCGGGCGCGAAAGTGAGCGTGCCGCTGTCGCCGCCATAGTCCGAGCCATCGGTGGCGCTGCCGTTGGCGGTGGCATAGCGCACGGTGACCGGCGTGGTGGACGCCTTGTCCAGCGTCACCATGAACATGAAGTGCGCCTCGCCCGCATCGCCCTCGGCGACCTGCGCATCGGCGATGGAGATGACCGGCGGGGCCGAGGGGTCGGCGTCCACATCGTCATTGACGATGGTGCCGACGGCCGATCCGTCCAGGATCTTCGCGCCCACCGGGGCGGACAAATGCAGGCTGAAGCTCTCGTTCAGCTCGCTCAGCGTATCGCCGGTCACCGGCACATGGATCATCTTGGAGGTTTCGCCGGGCGCGAAGATGATGGTGCCGACGCTGGAGGCATAGTCCGCGCCCGCGGTCGCGGTGCCGTTCAAGGTGGAATAGCTCACGCTCACCTGGCTCGCGGAAGCCGCCGAGAGGGTGACGGTGAACATCAGGACCGCCGTGCCGGCATCGCCCTCGACCAGGCTGGCATCGGCGACATTGAGCACCGGCAGCACCGGCGCGGGGGGCGCGGCGTCGATCGCCGCCTGCCATTCCGCGCGCGCGCTGGTATCGAGCGCGATGATGTTGTTGATCTCAAGCTGGGAGAGCGTCACGCCGGGCAGCGTATAGGTCTGATTATTGCCCTCGATGCTGACGACCAGCCCCGTCGCCGTTTCGGCAATGGTGAATTCATGGGCCTTGAACCAGCCGAAATCGAGCTTGTCGGTTGCCGGGTCGAAATCCAGCACACGGGCTGCGCCGTAGTCCCAGGAGATGGTGAAGGTCTCGCCCTGCTGGCCGCTCGGCGGGGTGCCGGTGCCGGTGTGGGAGGGCCATGCGTCGGTGCCGGCAATGGGCACGCCCTGCGGCAGCACCTGGGAATCGGGCACGGTCGTGAAGCCGAGCTGCTGATGAACCCGGTCCTCGCGCACCTGGGCGAAATGGAATTCGAAATTCTCGACCGTGAGGTCAGCCACTTTCACATTGAGCAGGATCAGCGCCTGGCCGGTGCCGGAATTGGAGATCACCACCCCTTCCGAGCTGTCCACCATGTAGATCTGCTCGCGGGTGCCGAAATAGCGGAAGTCCACCACGTCGCTCGCCGGATCGAACGCCACCTTGTCGATCTGGCCGATTTCGTGCGAGCGCGCATAGACGGTGTTCGGCTCGCCCGTCACGCCCTGCTCCCACGCCAGCGCGCCGGAGAGATCCTGCCGCAGATGGTCGTTCTCGATCGGCATGAAGCTGTCGATGGTGAGCTGGCCGAGCGACACGCCCTGCACGATCGCCATTTCCCCCGACCAGGGGTTCATGAAGCCGACCCCGGCCGGCGTATCCACCACGATGAAATTGTGAACGCTCACCCCGCCGAGATCGAGCTTGTCCTTGGCCGGATCGAAGCCGACGATATCGGCGCCCGAGGTGGTCACGGCGAACACGCGCCCTTCGCCGGTGCCGGTTTCCCCGCCACCGGGCGCTGTGTCGTTGTTCTGGATCGTGCCGGTGGCGGCGGCGTCAGCGAGCGTCGCGCCCGCGGGCGCCGAGAGGGTCAGCGAGAGGGTCTCGTTCGCCTCCACCGCCGTGTCGCCGGTAACCGCCACATGGACCACCTTGGAGGTCTCGCCGGGCGCGAAGGTCAGCGAGCCGGTGGCGGCGGTGAAATCGCTGCCGGCAGAGGCGGTGCCGCTGGCGGTGGAATAGCTCACGGTCACCGGCGTCGCCGAGGGCGCCGACAGGCTCACCGTGAAGGCGAGGTCGCTGGTGCCGCTGTCGCCTTCCGCCACCACCGCGTCCGCCACCGAAAGAGCCGGCAGGACCGGAGCGGGATCGCCGCCCACCCCGTTCAGCGTGAAGCCGCTGGCGCTGGTCGCGGCGCTGCCGGGCTCGGCCTGGAAGCCGAACGAGGCGCTCGCGTTCGCCGGCACGCTGGCATTCCACGCCACGTTGCGGATGACATAATGATCGCCCACGTGGCTGACGATCTCGGCGCCCCAGATGTTGGAGATGTCGAAGGCGGCATCGAATTCCACCGTCCACCCGTTGAGACCTGCCGACCCGGCGGGCACCGTCATGGCGCCGACGAAGCCCGAACCCCAATTGTCGGCAACAGCGTAATTCACGTTCGCCATCTGTCATTGCTCCAGAATTGCGAGCCCATCTGGGACACCGCATCTGCATCTCACGAAGCGTCAACCGACGCTTTTTGAAGTCGATGAACCGGGCGGAAAAATCGATCATGCCGGCGACTTTTGCCGTGCACACAGCCAATGCCGCCCGCGTGCCTTGCCGCAGGGGCGCAAATCGCTTTTCCTGCGAAGCGGGACCGCAGGCCCGGAAAAGGGGCGGCGGCGGTGGGGAGCGGAGATCTTGACGAGGCAGGCCGCGGTCTTGGCGCAAAATCCGCTCGCCGCCTGGTGGGCGCGGCGCCCCGCGTTCGCGCGCGCCCAGGTCACGGGATGGAGCCTGTTTTCCATCGTCGACCTCACCAACCGATGGGTCTCCTACGAGAATTTCGTCATCTCCCTCAGCCTGACCTTGATCGCCCTGCCGCTGCTGATCCTCGTCACCACCGCCATGCGCGCGGCTTATCTGAAGGTGGGGCTCGATGCCGCCATCACCTTGCGCGCCCTGGCGTGGATCGCCGCGCTGTCGTTCGTGGCGGCGGCCTTCCTGGTGGGATGCATCAGCCTGGTGCGCGATTATTTCGGCTGGCCGATCCCCAATTGGCGGCCGGAACAGCAGGTGCTGGCGCCGCTGATCTATTATTTCTTCACCATGATGGGCTGGAGCCTCGCCTTCTTCTGGGTGCGGGCGGAAATCGGCGCGCGCAGCGACCGCCAGCAGGTCGCCCTGGCGCAGGCCGAGGCCCTCCGGGCCGAATTGCGCGAATTGCGGCTCCAGCTCGATCCGCACTTCCTGTTCAACGCCCTCAACGGCGTCGGCGAGGAAATCCTGGACGATCCCGACGCCGCCCATGTGATGGTGCGCGAGCTATCCGATTATCTGCGCCATTCGCTCGCCACCTACGACCAGCCGGTGGCGAGCGTGGCGGCGGAGGCGGCGAGCCTTGCCGCCTATCTGCGCATCCAGGAAGCGCGCTTCGGCGACCATCTGGTGGCCACCCTCGACGTGGCGCCCGAGGCCGCCGATCGACCCATCGCCAGTTTCCTGCTTCAGCCGCTGGTGGAAAACGCCATCAAGCACGGGACCCGCCGCCACGGGCTGCGCATCGACATCGCGATCCACGCGGAAGGCGCGGGGCTGCGGATCCGCATCGGCAATACCGGCACGCTCGCCCCCTCCGCCAAGCGGCCGCGCCGGGGCGGCGTGGGCCTCGCCAATGTGCGGCGACGCCTCGCCCTGCACTATCCCGGACGGCATTATTTCACCTTGCACGAAGCTGTGCCGCCGGGCAGTACCGGCCCCGCCGGACGCCGCGTGGTGGCCGAGCTGATCCTGGAGGGTGCGCCGTGCTGAGCGCCGTGATCGTGGACGACGAGGTACGCGCCCGCCGCGCCATCGCCCGCCTGCTGGAAGCGCACCCGCAGGTGCGCGTCGCGGGCGAGGCCGATTGCGTGGAAGACGCGCTCGATTTGCTGGTGCGCGAGCCGCCGGACCTGGTGTTCCTCGATATCGAGCTGAGCGACGGCAGCGGCTTCGAGCTGCTCCAGGCGCTGGAGACCCCGCCGCACGTGATCTTCGTGACCGCCCACGCCCAGCACGCCGTGGAAGCCTTCGCGGTGGATGCGGTGGATTATCTGCTGAAGCCGGTTTCGCCCGAGCGGCTCGCCGACGCCCTGCGCCGCGCCCTGCGCCGGATCGCCCCCAACGCCGCCTCCCTTTCGATGCCCTCCCCTTCCGTGCCGTCCCTTTCCAGCGCCGAAACGCCGACCCCGACCGCCGAGCCTTCGCAGGCTCTGTCGGCTCCCGGCGCGCCGCTGGAATTGCGCACGCCCCATCGCACCGTCTTCGCATCGCCGTCCGAGATCGTGGCGCTGCGGGCGGACGGCGATTTCACCCGCGTCTTCCTCGCCAGCCAGCCGCCCTTGATGATGCTGCGCACGCTCGGCACCTTCGAGACCCTGTTGCCGCGCCCGCCGTTCCTGCGCCTCGGCCGCTCGCTGATGGTGAATTGCGACCGCCTGCGCAGCATCGAGACCCCCTCGCGCGACCGGGCGCACGTGGCGCTGGAGGGCCTCCCCGCCCCCCTCATCCTCGGCCGCGCCGCCACCGGCCGCCTGCGCGAGGCCCTGGCGGAGAAGGCAAGGCCCTGAGCGAACCGGCTATTTCTCGGTTTCCGTCAGCCCGCGCACGAACAGATTCTGCATCAAGGCGATCACCAGGATCGGCGGCAGCATGGCGAGGATGGCTGTCGCCATCACCAGATGCCATACCGGATCGGCCTCCACCGCCGCCGCCGCGAGCCGCTGGATGCCCATGACGATGGTGTAATAGCGCGTGTCCGTGGTCACCAGCAGCGGCCACAGATACTGGTTCCAGCCATAGATGAAGAGGATCACGAACAGGGCCGCGATATTGGTGCGCGAGAGCGGCAGCAGCACGTGCCAGAAAAACCGCAGCGGCCCGGCGCCGTCGATCAGCGCGGCCTCGGTCAGTTCGTCCGGAATGGTCATGAACACCTGGCGGAACAGGAAGGTCGCCGTGGCGCTGGCGATCAGCGGCAGGGTGAGGCCGCCATAGGAATTCAGCAGCGAGAGGTCCGCCACCACCTGGAAAGTGGGCAGGATGCGCACCTCCACCGGCAGCATCAGCGTGATGAAGATGAGCCAGAATGCCGTTTGCCGCAGCGGAAAGCGGAAGTAGCAGACCGCGAACGCCGACAGCAGCGAGATGGCGATCTTCCCGAGCGCGATCGCCATGGCCATGATGAAGCTGTTCAGCAGCATCGGCCCCACGGGGGGAAAGCCCTGGGTGCTGGAGCCGGTAAACAGAGCGGTGCGGTAATTCTCCAGGAACAGGCTTCCGGGCAAAAGCCCGACGCGGCCGGAGAGGAAATCGCCGCCGGAATGGGTGGAGGCGATGAAGGCGAGATAGACCGGCAGCACCATCACCACCACGCCGAGGATCAGCGCGAGATGGGCCAGCAGGCTGAGCAGGCGTCCGGAGCCGGCCATCAATATTGCACCCGGCGTTCGATATGGCGGAACTGCACGGCGGTGAGCGCGATCACGATGGCCAGCAGCACCACCGATTGGGCCGCCGAGCCGCCGAGATCGAGCCCGCCGAAGCCGTCGCGGAACACCTTGTAGACGAGGATCGTGGTCGCCTGCCCCGGCCCGCCGCCGGTGGTGGCGTGGATGATGCCGAAGGTGTCGAAAAAGGCATAGGTGAGGTTCACCACCAGCAGGAAGAAACTGGTGGGCGCCAGCAGCGGCCACACCACGAAGCGGAACCGCCGCACCGGCCCGGCGCCGTCCAGGGCGGCGGCTTCCATCAGGCTCGCGGGAATGGCCTGGAGGCCGGCGAGGAAGAACAGGAAATTATAGCTCACCTGCTTCCAGGCGGCGGCGAGGATCACCATCGTCAGCGCCTGTTCGCCGTTCAGAAAATGGTTCCAGCTGATGCCGATGGCGTCGAGCGCGCGGGCGAGAATGCCGATGGTGGGGTTGAACATGAACCACCACAGGATGCCCGCCACCGCCGGCGCCACCGCATAGGGCCACACCAGCAGCACGCGATAAGGCCCCGCCCTTTTGCCGATCCGGTCCGCCGCGAGCGCCAAGCCCAGCGCCAGCACCATGGCGAGGACGGTGACGCTGGCGGAGAACACCGCCGTGACCTGGAAGGCGTTGAGATAGGTGGGATCGCGCAGCAGGGCGGCGAAATTGGCGAGCCCCACGAAGGCGCGCGAGAGGCCGAAGGCATCCTCCGCGAACAGCGAGGAGACCACCGCCTGCCCGGCCGGCCAGATGAAGAACACGAGCGTGATGGCCAGCTGCGGCGCCAGCAGCAGATAGGGCGTCAGGGAGCGTGGAAAGGTGACGCGCTTGGCCTGCATATCCGGGTCCGCATCGCCGCGCGGGATGCGGCAGGAGAAAATAGCCTTTTCGGACGACAGGGATAAGGCAAAGCGGGCGCCCCGTCGCGCTTCCCGCGCAGCGCCCGGAGCGCGGCGGGGGAAATGCCGGCACGGCGGGGAAAGGAACCGGCGGGAAAAGGCGCCCGACCTATCGCCCGTAGCGCCGCCCTGCCTCGACCGCGAGCCCGGTGCCCACGGAGCCGAAGGTATCGCCCGCCACGATCCGCGCCTGCGGCGCCATGGCGACGATGGCGGAGCGCACATGGGCGAGGCGGGTCGAGCCGCCGGTGAGGAACAACGCGTCGATGTCGCTCGCCTTCACCCCCGCCTCTTTCAGGCACTGGGTAATGCGCCGCGCGATCCGCCCGGACAGGGTGTCGGTATGGGTCACAAGGTCGTCGTGCACGATGCCGACCGCGAGCGCGGGTTCCAGCCAAGCGAGGTCGATCGCCGTCTGGCCGTCCTCGGAGACCGCGATCTTCGCCTCCTCCGCCGCCATGGCCAGCGTATGGCCGCGCTCCTCGCTGACCACATGGGCAAGCCGGCGGATCAGTTCGGGGCGGGCGGATTCGCGCTCCATCTCGCGGATCGAGCGATGCACGCGCGGATCGTACAGGCGATTGATGGAGGACCAGGTCGCGAGATCCTGGAACAGGCTCGCCGGGGCGGAAAGGCCTTGCCGCTTCATGGGGCTGCCATGGCCGAGCAGCGGCATCACCATGCCGAGGCTGAGCGCGCGGTCGAAATCCGTCCCGCCGATGCGCACGCCGTCATTGGCGAGAATGTCGTCGGCCCGGTCCGGCTTGTTGCGCCGCTCGGGGCCGATGCGGACGATGGAAAAATCCGAGGTGCCGCCGCCGATATCGGCGATCAGCGCCAGCTCTTCCCCATTCACCTGCCGCTCGTAATCGAGCGCGGCGGCGATCGGCTCGAACTGGAACGAGATATCGGAAAAGCCGATCTCGCGCGCCACGTCGCCCAGCACGTCCTGTGCCCGCGCATCGCCCGCCGCGTCGCCATCGACGAAATGCACCGGGCGGCCGAGCACCACCTGATCCAGCGGCGCATCGGCCTTCATCTCACCGCGCCGCTTCACCTCGGCGATATAAGCGCCGATCACCTTGCGAAAGGTGACGCGCGTGCGGCCGACCGCCGTGGTCTCATCCACCAGCGCGCTGCCGAGCACGGATTTCAGCGCCCGCATGAGGCGCCCTTGCTCGCCGCTCACATAAGCGGCCATGGCCGCGCGGCCGATCACCGGCGCTGTGATGCGCGGATAGAAGATGGCGCTCGGCACCGTCACCGCATCGCCCTCGACGGGCGCCAGATGCGGCCCGGCCGGGCCGTTGAGGCCAAGGGTGGTGTTGGACGTGCCGAAATCGAGGCCGCAGGCCGCCATGGTGGGGTTCCCGAAAACGGAGCGAGGTGCGTGCGCTGCAACATAGCGCAGAAGGGCGCGCTCGGTACCCCTTCGGCGCGTCAAGATCAAGCCCCGAGCGATGACATCCGCGCGCGCTGTCGCCGCCGGTGGGCGGCCCCGGCCCGTTCCGGCGGCTTCAATGCGGCGGCGCGGACGGGTATAGACGGTGCGCGTTGCGGTGCGCATGCGCGAGAGTCACGGGCCGCACGGCGTCCTGCCGGAGCTCCAGAGGTTTCCCACGATGGACACGAATTACGGCTGGGTGTGTCTCTCCGCTCTGCTCATTGTGGCGCTGCTGCTGGTTCCCGGAGCGTGGTGGAATGCGCGCGCCGCGGCCGCGCGCCGCCTGCCCTCGGCCTTCGTGCCGGTGCCGGGCCTGCTCGCCCTCGCCGCCACCGGCCTGCTGCTGTGGATCGTCCATCCTGCCAGTTCTCTGGTGGTGGCGCTGCTCCATGGCGGGGCGAGTTTGATCCTCGCGCTGGATCTCGCGCGGCTGTGGTGGCGACCGGGCAGGTTGAGGGCTTCGTTCGGTGACCAGGGGCCGGGCGTGTTCGCGCTCTGGGGAGCGATGATCGCCATGGCCATGGCGGTCGGCCTCAATCCCCTGCCCATCTCCCAGGAAACCCATGCGGACACGGTCATCCCCGCGCGCATGGTGGCCTCGCCGCCGGACCATTTCATTCCCTACATCACCGCCACCTACATGTTCCACGGCAAAGACGGTATCGAGCGCAGCAAGGATTATTTCGGCGAACAATGGACAATAGCCTCGCGCGGTCCGCTGGTGCCGCTCGCCACCAATGCGCTGTTCTACTTGTTTGGTGCCGCACCTCACGATACGCCGAACATCGAGCGCAAGCCCTGGCCCGGCACCACCGACGGCGCCTATCTCGCCCGCCTGCTCGGCTGGATCACCAACGCCATGATCGTGCTCGGCGCCGGCCATCTGCTGCTGGCACTCGGGATCAAGCCCGCCAGCCGCCCCTGGATGCTGGGCTGCCTGTGGGTGGCGCTGGCGCCCGCGATGCTGATCAATACCGTTTTCCTCTGGCCGAAGGTGCTGGCTGGATTCTTCATCCTGCTCGCTCTGGCCGCGCTCCTGCGCGCACGCTGGGGCGTGGCGGCGGCATGCGGGGTGCTCGCCTGGCTGAGTCATCCGGTGGGCCTGCTGTTCCTGCCGCCGCTGGGGCTGATCGCCCTGTGGACCGGGTTCGGCGGCGCCGGATCGTCGCGGGAGACCTGGACCGCGGCGGTCCGCGCGGGCCTCGTGTTCGGGCTCGTCACGCTGGTGCTGATGGCGCCCTGGCTCACCTACAAGGCCTGGCTCGGCGGCCACGACATGTTCATGGATTATCTGCGCGGCGATGGGCAGGGCACCGCCCCGGCGCAATCCGTTCTGTCCTGGCTTGCGACCCGCTGGGATAATTTCTGGATGACCCTGAGCCCGACGGTCTATTTTTATTCCAACCACATGCGGACCTGGAACGACGGGGAGGTCAGCGAGCCGCTACGCTGGACCGTGCAATATGCCAAGACCCTCCCCGCCGGCCTCGGCTTCTGCCTGTTCTTCCCGGCCTATATGGCCCTGGCGCGGCCCGGGGCGGATGTGCGGCTGCGCCAGATGTGCGCCGTCATCGTGGCGGCCTTCGCCCTGATGCTGCTGGCCTGGGGCTACAGCCGCGACGGGCTCAGGCGCAATTCGCTGGAGCCGCTGATCCCGCTGATGATCGTGCTCTGCGCCGCGCAGGCGAAGGCCGGCCCGGTCTGGCTGATCGGCCTCGCCGGCATCTATCTCGAAGGGCGGTGGGTGGAATTCACCGGCTTCGTGCTGGAGAAATCCTTCAGCTGGGCGAGCGTGCCGCTCGACGCCTGGGTGTGCTGGAGCGTCAGCAGCCTCGTGGGGCTGGGCCTGCTGGGCCTCGGCTATGGGGTGCTGGTGCGTGGCACGGACCTGACGGGCCGCCTCGGGTCCGCACCGGCCTGAACGCCGCGCGGGCGCGTCAGATGCCGTGGGCGTCAGGCGCCGGTGAGCGGCTTGCGCGGGCGTGGGGCGGCGCGGGTGCGGCGGGCCGGCAGGCCGGTTCCGCGCGATCCCTTGGGCCAGCGCAGCGGCCAGGACACGACATGGTCCACCAGTTCGAACAGGCCGAACATCTGCTCGCCGCCCGCCACCTTGCCGCGCACGGAGATTCCCGCCTCGTGGACCGTCTCGGCCGAACCGGACACCAGCGGATGCCACCAAGGCAGGTCCTTGCCCTCGTCCAACAGGCGATAGGCGCAGGTGGGCGGCAGCCAGGACAATTCCGCCACCGCCTCCGGCGTCAGGCGCACGCAATCGCTTACCTGCTCCTGCCGGTTGGGATAATCCGAGCAATGGCAGGAATGGGTTTCGAACAGCCGGCATACCACGTCGGTATAGGCGATGTCGCCGCTGTCCTCATCCTCCAGCTTCACGAGGCAGCAGCGCCCGCAGCCGTCGCACAGGCTTTCCCACTCGGTCGGGTTCATGTGCGCCAGGCTCTTCGCGCGCCAGAACGGCACCGCCGCGCCAGGGGTGCCGGCGTCCGGCGCGACGTCGGGGACAGCGGTGGGCACGGGATCGGAGGGCGCGCGGTCTGGCATGGGTCTCCTTACCACGAAGCCGCGCGCGGCTTGAACCGCGTGGCGAAAATTTACCCCGTCCTCACGTCTGCTTGCGCCGCGTCACGTGGCACTCGCGGCGATCCGCGCCGCGGGTTATAGACAAGGCTGCCCGCCGGCCGCCGTGTTTTTGACACGCGGCTGCACGAGCTAAGGATGATGGCGGCGTCTGGCGACAGCGCCGCTTCGCAAGGCGGCATTGGCAATAGCGACGTTTGGCAGGGGCGCGCGGGGCGCGGCGCGCTTCTGGCCAGACCGGCGATGAGAAGCATCAAGCGGTGAGCGAAGGCCCAAAACCCTCCTTCAAAACCCGGCTGCGCAACGCGCTGCTGGATTTCGACGCGCGCATCGACAGCACCCTGTTCCAGCTGGGCACCTTCACCCGGCGGGTCACCGGCGGCTATTCCGCCTTCATGGAGCATTTCTCCCTCTCCGGCGTGCCGCGCTTCCTGGTGGGCATGGCATCGGAGGGCTTCACCCTGGGCGCGGCGGGCTCGGTGGTCGTGCTCGCGCTCGCGCTGCCGGCGTTCCACGAGACCTCGGACGACTGGCTGAAGCGCACCGAGCTGGCCGTGACCTTCCTGGACCGCTACGGCAATGTTCTGGGCGAACGCGGCGTGCGCCAGAACGACACCGTGCCCCTGGCCGATTTCCCCGACTATCTGCTGAAGGCGGTGCTCGCCACCGAGGACCGGCGCTTCTACGAGCATTTCGGCATCGATGTCGCCGGCACGTTCCGCGCGATGGTCACCAATGCCAAGGCCGGCGGCGTGCGCCAGGGCGGCTCCTCGCTCACCCAGCAGCTGGCCAAGAACCTGTTCCTCTCTAACGAGCGCACCATCGAGCGCAAGATCAAGGAAGCGTTCCTGGCGCTGTGGCTGGAAAGCCGGCTCACCAAGAGCCAGATCTTCAAGCTCTATCTCGACCGCGCCTATCTTGGCGGCGGCGCCTATGGGGTGGACGCGGCGGCGCAATATTATTTCGGCAAGTCGGTGCGCGAGGTGAACCTCGCCGAGGCTGCCATGCTCGCGGGCCTGTTCAAGGCCCCGAGCAAATATGCGCCCCACGTCAATCTGCCGGCCGCCCGCGCGCGCGCCTCCACGGTACTGGACAATCTGGTGGATGCCGGCTTCATGACCGAGGGGCAGGTATTCGGCGCCCGCCGCAATCCTGCGACCCCGGTGGACCGCAGCGACATGGCGGTGCCCGACTATTATCTCGACTATGCCTTCGCCGAGGTGCGCAAGCTGGTCGACGCGCTGCCGAAATCCATCACCGAGCGCAGCTTCGTGGTGCGCACCGGGCTCGATCCCAATATCCAGAAGGTGGCCGAAGCCGCGCTCGACCAGGCGCTGCGGCAATATGGCAAGGATTACAAGGTGAGCCAGGGCGCCGTGGTGATCATGGAGCCCAACGGCACCTTGCGCACCATGGTGGGCGGGCGCGATTATGGCGAGAGCCAGTTCAACCGCGCCACCGACGCCCTGCGCCAGCCCGGATCCTCGTTCAAGCCGTTCGTCTACACCGTGGCGCTGATGAACGGGTACAAGCCCACCACCATCGTGCAGGATGCGCCGATCTGCCTCGGCAATTGGTGCCCGCAGAATTACGGCCGCTCCTACATGGGCTCGATCCCGCTGATCACCGCGCTTCAGCATTCGCTGAACACGGTGGCGGTGCGGCTCGCGGAGAAGTTCGGCCGGGCCAAGATCATCGATCTCGCGCACAAGATGGGCATCACCTCCCCCCTGGCGCCGAGCGCGCCGCTGCCACTCGGCGCGGCCGAGGTGACGGCCATCGACATGGTCACCGCCTACAGCGTGTTCGCCAATGGCGGGCGCAGCGTCTATCCCCACGCGGTGGTCGAGATGCGCGTCTCCAACGGCGATGTGGTGTGGCGCTTCGACCGCGATGCCCCCAAATCGGTGGAAATCATCCCGCCGAGCGTGATCGACATGATCAACCCCATGCTGAACAACGTGGTCGAGAATGGCACCGGGCGGCGGGCGCGCCTGGAGAACATCAAGGTGGCCGGCAAGACCGGCACCACGAATGCCTATCGCGACGCCTGGTTCATGGGCTTCACCGGCAATTATGTGGGCGCGGTCTGGTTCGGCAACGACGATTATACCTCCATGAATAAGATGACCGGGGGCACCTTGCCGGCGATGACCTGGCAGAAGGTGATGGCCTATGCCCACCAGGGGGTGGAGCGCAAATTCATCCCCGGCGTCGGCGACCAGCCGGCCCCCAAGCTGGAAGACAAGCCCTCCCCCATCGAGGTGCCGGAGCTGGATTCGATCCAGCGCCCGATCACCCTGTCGCCGCGCAGCACCGAGCGCCTGATCCGCCTGGAGCAGATCTTCCGCACCGCGCCGCCCTTGCCGCCCCTGCCCGGTCCGACCGCCATGGGCACGCCCGCAGCCGGCGCCCCCGCGGCGCCGACGCGCACCAATTGACCGGAGTCCGAGACTTGACCGGAACCCAAGCCTTGACCGGAATCCAAGCTGTGATCGGAACCCTGGACCCGCCGTGCGCCTCCTGACTCTCGCCACCACCCTCGCCGCTGCGGCGGCGATCGGCCTCGGCGCCACCTATTTCGCCGTCACCCATTCGCGCGGCATGGATATCGTGCGCCTCGGCGCCTGGCAGGGCTGGCCGCGCTCGGGCACCACCCAGGCCGATCCCTATGCCGCCGCCGCCTTCGCGCGCACCGGCGAACTGCCGCTGGAGCTGGCCGACGGCCTGCTGTTCCTGGCCGACCACGACACCGCCGGCGCGCCGCTGGACGGGCGCTGCGACATCCGCATCCTGGGCGCCCTGCCCCAGTCGCGCCTGTGGACGCTGACCCTCACCGACGACAAGGGCGCCCTGGTGCCGAACGCGGCGGAGCGCCACGGCTTCACCAGCGCCGAATTGGTCTATGAGCCGGACGGCAGCATCAACGTGTCGCTCTCCCCCCGGGCGCGGGCGGGAAACTGGCTGCCGACCGGGGCGCGCGGCCGCCTGCGGGTGGCGCTGCGCCTCTATGATGCCCCGTTCAGCTTCGCCTCGGGCGCGCAGGACGAGGGGCAATTGCCGCGCATCGTCACGGAGCGATGCCCATGACCTTCGCGTCCCTGTTCCGCCGCACCCGCCCGGCCTATCGCTCCACCGCCCGCGCGCCGGGCCCGGTGGAACGGCTCGCCGCGATTTTCCAGGCGGTGCCTGCGGCCCCGCGCCTGCTGCTGCTGCCGCTCGCCATGGTGCTGGTGCTGGCCGGCATCGTGCATCTGGTTTCGGTATTGGCCATGCCCCGGCTCGCCCAGGCGTCGGCCTATCAGCGGCTGGCCGCGCTGGCGCCGTCGAACCGGCTGGTGCTGCTGCCGGACGCAGGGGAAGGCGTGTTGCCCATGACCGATCCGGCCTTCGTCAGCGCGGTGTGCCGCTATGATCTGCGCGAACGGCCGCTGAAGGTGCGGGTGCCGCAGACCGGCGACTATACCTCGATCTCATTTTATACCAATCGCGGGCTGGCCTTCTATGCGCTGAACGACCAGGCCGCCGGGCGCGTGATCGAACTCGACCTGCTCTCGCCGGCCCAGCGCGCGGCGCTGCCGGAGGATGAGGAAATCACGGCGGCTGACCGGCTGGTGGTGGAATCGCCGAGCACGACCGGCATCGTGCTCATTCGCGCGTTCGCCCGCTATGGCGATGTGCGAGATGCCGTGCGCAAGCAGCTCGAGGCCGCGAGCTGCACCGCCACGCAATAAGGGCGGGAGACCTGTTGAAGACGCGGGCGCATCACGCCTCGGGATGCCTCGCCCGCGCAGGCTCGGCGAGAGTGCAGGCTGGCGCGCGGCGCCGTTCGCCGCTGGACGCTTCCTCGCCTCACGTTCCGCCGCCCGGCTGATCGCCGCGCGCAGCGGCTTATGCCTGGCGCTGAGACGGTCCTTGCGGCGGCCGCAGCTTCGGTGCCGGGGCCTGCGCCACCGGCGCATCGCCATGACGCTCGATGCGCACCACCGGCAAGATGTAAATCTGCGCGCTGTCCGGCCGTTGCTCGGTTTGAGACGCGTCCCCGTCCGCCTGCACGCGTGCTTTTCGCGCCCGCATTCCCCGCGTCGCGGAGAACGATAACACCGTTCCCATGTCGCTTCTCCTCGTGGGCCACCGTGACCCTTACAACGCAGATAGGCTCCGGAAGTTTCCCCAGGCTGTGCAATAAGTGCGATTGCATGAATATCATAATACCTCTCGCGGATTGCGTTCGCGCGCCGGCGTGTTCTGATTGAAGGTGAGCCGGCTTCGTTGTGGCTCGCGCAATGCAAAAAATGCCCGAAATGTCCCTTCGCGCCCCGGCTTGTCCCCAAGGTGCGGCGGGCCTGAGCCATGTGGAGGCGGCCGGCGCTGGTGCGCCTCGGTGCGGGTGCTGGAGCAAATCACCGCGCACGGGGTGCTGGCGGCACCTTCCGCCACGAGGACCTGGTCACCGATCCCGAGGCGACCTCGCGGAAGGTTGCGGCCTGTGTCGGCGTCGCGTTCGATCCGCTGATGCTGGAGGGCGCGCGCAGCCCGATCATGCCGGAGGATTATCGCCACGGCCGGTTCGTCGACGAGAAAGCCGCCGAGTATCCCAACCTGCCGCCAGGGATCGAAGCGCGGATCCGCCCGGACCTCGACCGGCTCGGCTAGGCCTGAGACCGCTCGGCCTGACGCCGCTCAGCCGGGGGCCAGCTCGATGAAGGCGCGGCCGGCCTTGTCCTCGATCTCCAGCAGCCACAGGTCCGGGTCGAAGCGCATTTCCTTGACCATCCGCGCCTCGCTAACCTCGTCCGGCGAACCGGGCGGCACCAGGACCGCGAACAGGCGCGCGCCGGAGGTCTCCGCGTCGAAGGCGCTCTGCGGCGCCGGCCCGTAGAGCGCCGCGCAGCCGTCCAGAGTCGCCACTTTCACGAACACCGCGCCGGCCTCCTCGGAGCCGCGCCGGCGCACCGCCGCGAACGCGCCCGCGCCATTGGCGGTGCGCACGATGGCAGCGGCGAATATGGCGCTCTTCAGCCGCATGTCAGTCGATCACCGTGCCGGAGACCGCGATCAGCTCCTTCACCACCCGGTCGGAAACCTCCCCGTCGGGCGGCAGGTTGCGATCACGCTCGAAGCGCTGGATGGCAAGGCGGGTTTCGAGGCCCGGCTTGCCGTCGAGCTTCAGCGGGCCGTAGCCGAGCTTGGCCAGGGTCTTCTGCACGCCAAGGATGCGTGAGGACGGCGCCAGTTCCGCCGGCGGGCGCACCGAGCCTGTCACCGTGTCTGAACCCGAAACGGCAATGCCCGGCACCCGCGCGGGCGGGCGGGTCACCGCGCCGGTGCGGGCGCTGCCGGCCCCGCCGGGCACCGGCGCCGGCGGCATCAGGATGGCGGCGGCGGCGGCCGCGGCCGCGCTCTGGGCGGGAGCGGTGGCACGCGGCGGGGCGATGTTCATCGGTGCTGCCGCGGCAGCCGGCGTGGCGGGCGCATTGGTGGCGCCGGAAATATTGACCGTGCCGAGGATGCCGCCGGCCGGAGCGGTCACGATGGGAACCGCCGTGTTCGCCATGGGGGTCGGCGAAAGCGCGGCCGCCGGCACATGGGTGCCCGCCGCCCCATTAGCGGCCTGCGGCTTGGGCGCCGGCACCGGGGCGATGGGCACGGCGGTGCCGCCCGGCACCGGGCCGGGCCGCGTGCCGCTCTGCATCACGAACACGTTCGCCAGCACCGCGCCGGTCAGGGCCACGCCGACGAGGGCCGCAAGCCCATCCGCAAACCGCAGCCCGAGCCGGCCGCGCGGGGCGTCCGCGAACGGCAGCTCGCCCGGCCCGCCGGGCAGGTGGCTTTCCCCATAATCTATTCTCATGCGCGCCGCCGCTCCCCGTCCGGTTGGGCGGCAGCGCCGGGCCGCGCGAACGGCGCCACGACCACGGCGGGGCGGGTCAGCGGCAGGCTGAGCGTCACCGTGGTGCCGCGCCCGAGCACGCTCGCGACGTCGAACGCGCCGTCGTGCAGACGCACCAGCGCCCGCACCACCGCAAGGCCGAGGCCGCTGCCGGTGCGCCGGCGCTCCATGTCGCCGGTCTGGAAGAACGGCTCGCCGAGCCGCGCCACGTCGGCCGGCGACATGCCCGGCCCCTGGTCCGCGACCGCGATCAGAAGCGAGCCGCCCTCGACCCGCGCCGACACCTCCACCCGCGTGCCCGGCGCGCTGACCTTGAGCGCATTGGACAAAAGGTTCAGCAGCATCTGCTTCACGGCGCGCTGATCGGCGAGAATCGGCGGCACCCGGCTCGACAGGCTGAGCGTGATGCGCACGTCGCGCCGCACCGCCTCGATCGCCATCATGTCGTGGCAGGTCTGCGCGAGCCGGCGCACGTCCACCGGCTCGACCAGGAGCTCATAGGCGCCGGCCTCGACCCGCGACAGGTCGAGAATATCATTGACCACGCCCAGCAGGTGCTGGCCGCTGTCATGGATGATGCGGGCATATTCGGCGCGCTTCTCCCCGTCCATGCGGCCGGCGGTGTCGCCCAGCAGCATTTCCGAAAAGCCGAGAATGGTGTTCAGCGGGGTGCGCAACTCGTGGCTCATGGCGGCGAGAAACTGGCTTTTCGCCGCATTGGCGCGCTCGGCCTCCTGGCGGGCGGCGGCTTCCTGCTCGGCCCTGGCCTTCTGGGCGCCGATGTCGCGCCAGCAGGCGCGCACGCGCCCGCCATCCAGCGGAAAGGCGCGCATCTCCATCCACACGAATTCCGGCGAGAGACCGTCCGCCTCGCAGCGCAGCCGCACCTCGCAGCGCAGGTCATGGGCGTCCTGCTTCAGCCCCGCCGCGCCCGAGACCGCGGCGAGGAAGGCCGGCCGGTCCGCCACCAGGATACGCTCGAACAGGCCGTGTCCCACCAGCTGCGCGCCCGGCATGGCGGCGAAGGGGGCGTGCGCATGGGCAATGCTGATGACCTCGCCGGAGCGCAGGTGATGGGTGACAAGGGCAAGGTCCGCGCCCGAGCCGGCGCCGCGCAGGCGCACCGCCGTGCGCGACAGCCCGCCGGACACCCCCGCGAGCGCTGCCGAAACCAGCCCGCAGGCCAGCAGCCACAGGCCGTCGGATGCCCCGCCCGAGGCGAGGCCCGAGGCTTCCGCCACCAGCACCGCGCCGCCCGCGCCGGCGCACAGCAGCGACAGCGCGCCGAGCGCCTTTGTGCTGCGCCGCGCCAGAAGGCCGATATCGGCAAGGCTGCCCCGAGTGTCGGATGCATACGCCGCCCGCACATCCGGCCCAAGCTTGTGTCTCATCACAGTCGCGACACGCAATGGCTGCCCACAGCGCCTTGCGGCGCCCCCTCGTTCATCCCGCATAAGCTTGCACGGCGCCCTTAAACGAACTGCTAAGGCCCGCGGGCCGGCCCGGTCCAGCGTTAACGATGTCTTGAAAAGTCGGGGGGCGGGAGGCGGCGCGGGCGCTGCGGCAGGGCCCGCGTTCTGGTATCTATGGTTATCCAAAGGTTGAGGCCGGTCGATGCCGGTTTCGCCGGGGAGATGGTCCAGGCCCGCCGGTTCGCGGGCCGCCGGGGGGAGCTTGAAGCGAGGCGCTCCATGTTCTTTTTGATCCGCATGACGTTCTGGCTTGGCCTGATCCTGCTGCTGCTGCCCATCGGCACATCCGCGGACGGGCGCGAGGTCGGCCCGTGGCAGGCCTTTGTGGCCGTGCAATCGGCGGTGGCGGACGCGCGCGGCTTCTGCCAGCGCCAGCCCGATGCCTGCGCCGTGGGCGGCGACATGCTGGTGAACCTGACGGAAAAGGCCCAGGTCGGCATCAAATGGGTGGCTGACGCGCTCGGCCATGCGCGCAGCGACGCCGCCGCGCCCGGCGGATCGGCCGCCAGCCACGGCTTGACGCCGCAGGATCTCATTCCCGGCTGGGGCGGCGAGCCCGCCGCAGCCCCCGCCGCGACACCCGGCATTCCCACGCCCCTGAAGCGCCCCGCCTGACCGCGGCCCGCCGGATCGCCCCGCCGGACCGCGCCCACCGCTTTTTCCCGCGAAATATCGCGCCGCCGCCCCCGCGTGCGGCGCATTTTTTGCTTGTCTCGACTTTTGCCGGGGCTGCGCGCAGCCTATATGGCGCAGAACCGACCAATGACGCCGACACGGCGTCGGCGGCGTCTTACGGGCAGGTGCGATGACAGCGGATCAGGATATCGAGGCCCTGGTGGCCGATTTCGAGCTTCTCGACGATTGGGAAGACCGCTATCGCTTCGTCATCGAGCTGGGCCGCGCCCTGCCGCCCTTCCCCGAGGCCGAGCGCACCGAGGCCAACAAAGTGCAGGGCTGCACCAGCCAGGTGTGGCTGGTGAGCGGGCGGCGCGACGGGCCGAATGGCCCGGTGCTGGAATTCAAGGGCGATTCCGACGCCCATATCGTGCGCGGCCTGGTGGCGGTGCTGCTTTCCATTCTCTCCGGCAAGGGCGCGCGCGAGATCCTGGAGGCCGATCCGCTGGCGGTGTTCCGCCGCATCGGCCTTGAGGGTCATCTCACGCCGCAGCGCTCCAACGGCCTGCGCTCCATGGTGGAGCGCATCCGCGCCGACGCCCGCGCCGCCTTGGCCGAAGCCTGAGCGCAGAGGCCCGGCCCTTACCGGCCGGGCAGGATCGTGCCCGTGGGGGCCGGCGCGACCGGCGCGCCATAAGCGAGCGGATCGGGACCAAAGCGGTTCGGTCCGCGCGTGCCGGCCAGGACGTTGAAAATCAGGATTACCAGCGCGCCGATGCCGGTGAATTCCAACAGCAGCCACCAGCCGGTGCGATCCGTGTCGTGAAGCCGACGCACGCTGACCGCGAGACCCGGCACGAAGTGCACGAGATGCACGATGGCGATGAGAATGCCGTAGCTCTCGAATTCCACCATCCCGTCGCCGGTTTCCACCTCGCCGCCGAATAGCACGAGATCCAGTGCCTGCGCCGCGATGCTCAGCAGGATGACCGCCAGGACATAGAACCAGAAATCCTTGCGGCTGGTGCGGCCGGTGAAGGTCGCATACTGGCGCATCGCCTTCAGATAGGAATTGATCATGCCGCCACCCCCTTGCGCGCGGCGCACGCGCACCGACGCGGCCATTTGAGGGGATGCCGGCGCCGGGTCAAGCGCGATCCGGCCACCGGGTACGGGGCGCGCAGAGCCTGATCTTGCGCCCCTGGGCCTCACTCCGTCCCGCCAGGAGGCGCGCGCCAGGTCCGTCCCGGCACATGGGCGCGGCCGCGGGCGGCGCGGGCGAGGCCGTAATGGGCGGCAAGGCGATCGAGGGCGAGCGCCAGCACCACCTTGGCGGTGCGCAACGGCCAGCCGCGCTCGCTTTCCACGCTCTCCAGCCCTTTGAGGAAGCAGCACACATCCAGCAGCACGCCGGACAGCTCCGGACCAACGGCCTCAATCGCCCGATCCACGCGGCACTTGGCCGCAAGCACCGCGTCGCTGAAGGCGTCCGGCCCCGCGCCGCCGCCACCGCCGGTCGCGCTCCAATTGGTGGTGACGCGCGGCGTGAGCTGGGCTCTGGTGAAATCCGCCCGCAGCCGCTCGCCCGCCAGAGCCTGCACCGGGTCGATGAGCGGGCGCCCATCCTTGCCCTTGCGACGCGCGAGCCAGGCCAGCGGGCTCTCCTCAAGATGCAGCGCCACATCCTGTTCGCGCCCGTCCACCAGCACGCGATGGACCGCCACGCGCGCACTTGACTGGCGCACACTTATCCCGCGGGCCGAAGCGCCTCGCCGGGCGGGGGAGAGTGGATTTGCGGTCATGCCAAACCTCCGGAAACGGGATTTGCGGCGCCCTCGGCGCGGCGCATCGGGACGGGGACGCCCTGCGCGATGGCATGGGCCGCGCAGTCTTCGAGCGCTGACAAGGCGCGATCGAAGTCCGGCGCCTCCCGGCGCTGCTCCATGCGCGCGCAGGCATAGGCGATGGACGTGCGATCGCGCCCGAAATGATCGGCAACGGCGCCGCGCGGCACGCCGAGCGTCACATGGGCCACATAGAGCGCCACATGCCGTGCCAGCGTGACCGGGGCGCGGCCGCGCGTGCCCTCCAGATCCTGCGGCGGCAAATGGACGAAGGCGGCCGCGAGCAGCCGCGCCGCGCGGCAGCGCGCCAATGCGTCATCGGGCAAGGGCGCGCCGGGTGAGAAGGACGCGCTTCGGCTGCGGGGACGGGATGCGCACGGGGGTGGCGCGGGGGGACGGGCTTGGCCTCGGCGGGATTTTGGACGCATCTCGCTCTCCGATTGGAGTATTTATTCCTATATGGAGGCGCGAATGAAATCAAGACGGGAAAGATTTTTCCCGCACACCGCCTGTTGCGATTATTTTATATATAACAAAATCATATGTTTATATGATTTTATGGTCGATTTTTACGCCTCTGAATTTAGGAAATTATCCCCACATTCAAAAGCTGAGGCATGCTGTGATTTCAGCCGCAGGAGGCATCATGGCGCACGATCCCCACCGACAGAACACCCGCCGTTCCCGCGCGCGCACCCGCGCCGCACCGCTCCGGGCGGTCGTGCCGCCCCGGGCGCGGGGCATCCGCGCGTTTCGCTGCACGGATAAGGATGAGTCGATTAACGCCCGGCTCGAAGGATTGACCTTATTGACCGCAAATAATCGTGCGGCGGCACAAAGTGCATTGCGGGCCGCGCGACGCTCAGCCCACAGCGGACAATGTTATGACCCCATCCGACATGCGGCTTTGCGGCGCCTGGTTGCGTCTTATTGCGAAGCTGGCGACGACGGAGGGGACAAGATTTTGCCGCGCCCCCGGCCGCCCGCGGGCGGCGCGTGAAGGGCGGCGAAGGGTGCGGGTGAGCAATCGGCAAATAAAAACGCCGCCCATCCGGGCGGCGTTGCTTGTAACCGTTTTCTTGCGGCCGAAGCCCACGTCATCCGGCGCCATTCTAAGGCCCGATTCCACCTCCGAGCGAAACTCGGCCCGGTGTCAGAACCTGTGCGCCGAACTCTACAAATCAGCGACGACGGCGGCGCTGCTGGCCAAGACCCATCTGCTTGGCAAGTTCGGAGCGCGCGGCGGCATAATTGGGGGCGACCATCGGATAGTCGGCCGGCAGCGACCACTTCTCGCGATACTGCTCGGGGCTCATATTGTACTGCGTGCGCAGGTGCCGCTTGAGCGACTTGAACTTCTTGCCGTCTTCCAGGCAGACGATGAAATCAGGCGTCACCGACTTCTTAACGGGCACGGCGGGCTTCAGCGGTTCCGGCGCGGCCTCAACCTCGCCCTTGGAAACGCGTTGCAGCGCGGCATGCACTTCATTGATCAAGGCGGGCAGTTCGGCGGCTGACACGGAATTATTGCTGACGTAGGCAGAGACGATATCCGCCGCCAGCTCGATGTAAGTTGTCGATTCCGATGCTTCGCTCATGGGACTTTCTTCTGGTTTGAAACGGAAATCGAATTAGCATGCGGGACCGGCGAAGCCGTTGCCTCACCAACGCTGTCTTCGGCCCGCCAAGCGACGCTTGCATCGACTCGACGATGGCACCGCCATAGCTAGTTATGTTGAAGGGCAACGAATTGCAAGTTCATTCTCGCGAAAAGTACAACTCTTCTTCCTCGCTATTACGCGATCGTGCACGAACCCCTGCCCTCCACTAGCCCAGCCCAAGACCTCTTGCGCATTGTCTCATCATATCAAGCGCTTCCCCCCATGTTCCGGCGGCGCGGCGCGGATCCGGCCGCGACTTGCGGGGCGGCCGGGGAATGCCTACTTCGAGGGAGCGAAATACTGGGAGAGCGCCGTGAGCACAGAAGCCAAAGCCCCGACATCCAGCACGATCCCGGCCGGCGACAAGGTGGTGAAGAGCGAGGCCGAATGGCGCGCGGAGCTGTCCCCCGCTCAATATCGCGTGCTGCGCCAGCAAGGCACCGAACACGCCTTCACCGGCCCCTATTGGGATGAGAAGCGCGCCGGCACTTATCTCTGCGCTGCCTGCGGCACGCCGCTGTTCAGCTCTACGACCAAGTTCGATTCCGGCACCGGCTGGCCGAGCTTCTATGCTCCCCTCGACCCCGCCGCCGTCAGCAATCACGAGGACCGCGCCCACGGCATGGTGCGCGTAGAAAGCCGCTGCGCGCGCTGCGACAGCCATCTCGGCCATGTCTTTCCCGATGGCCCCAAGCCCACCGGCCTGCGCTTCTGCATGAATGGAACCGCGCTCGCGCTCAAGCTGGACGAAACGCCCGCTTCCGATACCTCCGATGCAGGTTGATCCCCCACGGGCGGAGCGCCGCCCCACCGCGCAGGTCGTCCACGGCCTCACCCTCACCGACGATTACGCCTGGCTGCGCGCCGACAATTGGCGCGACGTCATGCGCGATCCCTCGGTGCTGGCGCCGGACATCCGCGCCTATCTGGAGGCGGAGAATGCCCATGCCGCGGCCTTCTTCGCCCCCCATGAGGCGCTGAAGACCCGGCTGGTCGCGGAGATGCGCGCGCGCATCAAGGAGGATGATTCCTCGGTCCCCGCCCCGGACGGCGCGTTCGCTTATTATTCGCGCCACCGCGCCGGCGGGCAGCATCGCCTGCTGTGCCGCGTCCCGCTGCCCGAGGGCCCGGAACAGCTGATGCTGGACGGTGACAAGGAGGCGCAGGGCAAGCCGAATTTCCGCCTCTATCTCGACAGCCACACCCGCGACCACCGCCGCCTCGCCTGGGCGGCGGACGAGCAGGGCTCGGAACTGTTCACCATCCGCGTACGCGACCTGGAAACGGGCGCGGATCTGCCGGACCGCGTGGAGGGCGCCACCGGCGACATCCTATGGTCCGCCGATGGCGAATATCTCTATTACATCAAGCGCGATGCCGAGCATCGCCCGGCCTTCGTCCACCGCCACCGCATCGGCACCGACCCCGCCGACGACGTGCTGGTCTATGAGGAGAAGGACAAGGGCTTCTTCGTGTCGCTGGGCAAGACCCAGTCCCACGCCTTCGGCCTGATCGCCTGCGGGGATCACGAGACCTCGGAAGTCCATCTGCTGGACCTCGCCGTGCCGGAACCTGTGCCCCATTGCGTGGCGCCGCGCGAAACCGGCGTGCGCTATGACGTGGAGCACCATCCCGATCTCGACGGCAATGACAGCCTGGTCATCCTCACCAATGCCGACGGGGCGGAGGATTTCAAGCTGGTCACCGCCCCGAGCCACGGCACCGGCCGCGCGTCCTGGGTGGATCTGGTACCCCACCGGCCGGGCCGGATGATCCTGAGCCATGTGGCCTATCGCGGCTTCATCGTGCGCCTGGAGCGGGAAAACGGCCTGCCGCGCATCGTCGTCCGCGCGGTGTTCTCCAGCGAGGAGCATGCCGTCGCCTTCGACGAGGAGGCCTATGCCCTCGGCCTCAACGGCGGCTTCCTGTTCGATACGACCGAATTGCGCTTCACCTATGCCTCCATGACCACGCCCGCGGAGGTCTGGGCCTATGACATGCACGCGCGCGGCCGCGCGCTGCTGAAGCGCCAGGAGGTGCCGAGCGGGCACGATCCCTCGGCCTATGTCACCCGCCGCATCTTCGCCCCCGCCCCGGACGGGGAGAGCATCCCGATTTCCCTGCTCTACCGGGCCGACACCCCGCTCGACGGCTCCGCCCCGTGCCTGCTGTACGGCTATGGCGCCTATGGCATCACCATTCCCGCCGGCTTTGCCACCAATCGCCTGTCGCTGGTGGATCGCGGCTTCGTCTATGCCATCGCCCATGTGCGCGGCGGCACGGACAAGGGGTGGCATTGGTATGCCGACGGCAAGCTGGACAAGAAAACCAACACCTTCACCGATTTCATCGCCGCCGCCGAACATCTGGTCGCCGTCGGCTTTACCCGGCCCGAGCACATCGTCGCGCAGGGCGGCTCGGCGGGCGGCATGCTGATGGGCGCCATCGCCAATATGCGGCCGGACCTGTTCAAGGGCATCATCGCGGAAGTGCCGTTCGTGGACGTGCTGGCCACCATGCTGGACGACAGCTTGCCGCTGACCCCGCCGGAATGGCCCGAATGGGGCAATCCGATCGCCTCCATGACGGCATTCGAGCGCATCCGCGCCTATTCCCCGGTGGATAATGTGTCGGCGCAGGACTATCCCGCCATCTTCGCCCTGGCGGGCGTCACCGACCCGCGCGTGACCTATTGGGAGCCGGCAAAATGGGTCGCGCGGCTGCGCGCGCTCGCCACTTCCGGCGCGCCGCTGCTGCTGCGCACCAATATGGAGGCCGGGCACGGCGGGGCCGCCGGCCGGTTCGACCGGCTGGACGAAGTGGCGCTCACCTATGTCTTCGCCTTGTCTCTGACGGACCGGGCGCGCGCTTAAGGCGCTTGCTTAAGCCGAACCGCACACCCGGCCCGGTTGGCGCGGCCCGAAAGGCCGCGCCCGCCCCCACGCACCGGCTCTCAGAGCAATTTCACCTGGCCGGTGGAGATGTCATAGACCGCGCCGACCACCTTCACCTTGCCGGCACCCACCAGCTCGCCAATGATCGGCTTGGCCTCGGCGAGCCGGCGGGTGTTGTAGCGCACGTTCTCGGCCGTCGCCTCGGCCAGCAGGTCCTTCGGCTTGCGGGCGATCGCCGCCTCGATGCCGGGCTTCATGGCGCCCACCAGTTCCGGCAGGTGGCCGGGCAGCGTCACGCCCTCCTGGATCACCTTGATGGTGGCGGAAACGGCACCGCAGCCGGAATGGCCGAGCACCATGATGAGCGGCACGCCCAAAACCTTCACGCCATATTCCAGGCTCGCCAGGCCATCGTCATTGACGAAATTGCCGGCGACGCGGACCACGAACAGACGGCCCGGCCCCTGGTCGAAGGCGAGTTCCGGGGCGATGCGCGAATCCGCGCAGCTCAAAATCGCGGCGATGGGATATTGCGCCCGCGCCCGCTCCACGCGACCGGCGGAATAATCCTTGTTGATGCGGGTGTTGGCGGCATAGCGGGCATTGCCCTTCATGATCCGCCCCAGCGCCGCATCGGGCGATATGGCATTGGGCGCGGGCGCGGTCGGATCGGGCGCGGCGGCTTGCGCGAACGCCGTGCCGAACAACGGGGCGCTCGCGGCAAGGCCCGCCAGCGCGAGTCCGCCGCTCAGCAGATGACGGCGCGAGGGATTCAGACGGTCGTCGCTGCACTTCTGACACATGGCGTTTCTCCCAGGAACACGGGGCCAGGAACACGGGGCCAGGAACACGGAGCGAAGGGCCCCACCATGGGGGGCCCACGCGCCCTCTGCGCGCGTGTGCATTGCCCCCCATGGGGACACCATAAGCCTTCCCGCCTTCGCGTATACGACGTCTCTTTTCCATAAGGCGCCGCGGCGCGATCGGGTCGAGGCTGGCTCCGGCCGCGCGCAGGCCTGCGGAACGGCAACGGCAGAAGGGCGGGTGTCAGGGACGCACGGCACAAAAAATCCCGGAACGCTTGGCGTTCCGGGATCTTGTTCGGGTCCGCGATGTCGGTCCGTGCCGGGGAAGAAACCCCGATCAGTTCGCGGGTGGCGTCTTGGAGACGTGGTCGCGCAATTCCTGGAGCGAGGAGAAGCGCAGCACGCCGTCGGGCAGCTCCGCCTGGATCGAGCCGTCGGAATAGAGCGTATAGGCCATGCCGCCGACGATGCCCGACTTGAGAACGGTCGGTTCCGGCACTTCGGTGCGGCGCGGCGGCGGCGCGCCATAGGGGCGGTTCGGCACCGGCAGGGGCGGCGCGGCAGCCGGCTCGGCGGGGGGCAGATCCGCCGGACGCTCCGGCGCCCGCTCGGGCATCACGCGCTCGGGCAGCAGGTCCGAGCCGATGCGCGGACGCGGCGCACGCTCCTGAGGGGGACGCTCCTGAGGGGCGCGATCTTGGGGCGCGCGATCTTGGGGCGCGCGGTCTTGCGGCGCGCGTTCCGGCGGGAAACGATCTTGCGGCGGGCGCGAAGCCGGGCCGCGCTCGGCAGGCGCGCGATCTTGCGGCGCCCGATCTTGCGGCGCGCGCGGCTGCGGCATCCGCTCCGGCGGGGCCGCGCGTTCGGGCAGCAGGGGATCCGGCGTTCCGCCCAGCGGCATGCGATCTGCGGGGATGCGCTCGAAGGGGTTGCGATCCAGAGGGTTGCGATCGAGCGGGTTGCGCTCGGGTGCACGCTCCTGAGGCAGCCGCTCCTGAGGCAGCCGCTCCTGAGGCGGACGGTCCAGCGGATTGCGCACCGCCGGGGGGCGCTCGAAGGCGGGGCGCTCGGCGCGCTCGGGCATCTGCTCCACCGCCCGTTCCAGCGAGCGATCGAGGGCCCGTTCCATGCCGGCCCGCTCCAGCGCCACGCGATCCGGCACCGGCTCCTCGACCCGTTCCTGCGGGCGATCCAGCACGCGGCCGCGCCGCTGGTCCGCCGGGGGAACGCCATCGCCAAACGGCAGGCGCGTCCGCGCCGGCGGCTCGCGCAGCTGCGCCGGCGGCTCATACTCCTCGAGCGGCGTGAAATCGGCCTCGTGGGCCTCGCGCTCGGCATGCTCGTCGGCAAGCGCCAGGGGCGCGGCGCCGGCGGGAGCGTGGCCTTCCAGGACGTCGAAGCGCGCGTTAAGGCGCGCCACCTCCTTCAGAACCAGGGCAATGCACATCACGACGATACCGCCGCTGACGCTCACCGCCCCGGTGGCGATCAGCGCATTGCCGAAATTGGAAACGAAGATCGCCGCCCCGAGCGCCAGGGCCAGAAGGCCGACCGCCACGAAGAGCCCACCGAGAGCCACCAGGATTCGCCACATTCTCTCAACTCCACGCACGACCGGCGTGCCCCCGGTCTCATACATTAGAAAGAGAAAGAAACAATTCAGCCCGATGCGCTGTTGTCCCTCGCCCCTGCCCGGCCTATCTAGGTCCCAGTTCAGGCGCCCGCCCCTGCCCGGTCACCGGCGGGGGGGTCGTAGAACTCCTCCCGGACCGAACGCGGAGACGCCAGATGTCTTTCACGCTTCCCGAACTGCCTTATTCTTACGACGCCCTCGCACCCTATATGTCCCGCGAGACGCTCGAATATCATCACGACAAGCATCATCTTGCGTATGTCAATAACGGTAATAATCTCCTAAAGGGAACAGAATTCGAAGGAAAATCCCTCGAGGAGGTCGTGAAGGGGTCGTTCGGCAAGAATGCCGGCCTCTTCAACAACGCCGCCCAGCATTACAACCATCTGCATTTCTGGCAGTGGCTCAAGCCCAATGGCGGCGGCGCCATTCCCGGCGAGATTGAAAAGAAGATCATCGCGGACATCGGCTCCGTGGAGAAATTCAAGGAAGACTTCACCGCCGCCGGCATCGGCCAGTTCGGCTCCGGCTGGGCCTGGCTCGCGCTGGTGGACGGCAAGTTCGCCATCACCAAGACCCCGAACGGCGAGAACCCGCTGGTGCACGGCGGTACGCCGCTGCTCGGCGTCGATGTGTGGGAACATTCCTATTATATCGACTACCGCAATCGCCGCCCCGACTATCTGAAGGCCTTCCTCGAGCACATGGTCAATTGGGACTATGTGGCCGAGCTGTACAGCAAGGCCGCCTGAGCTTCGCGGGGTCCGGCGTTTCGGATCGATGCAGCCGCGGTGCAAAATAATACCGCCACACGAGGCCGGAGCAATGTTTGCTCCGGCCTTTCTTATATCCGGCTAACTTCTGCCGCGAATGCACAAGATCCGCGCAAGCTTTCGCCTTCAAGCTGATTTACGCAGCACAATCCTGACGAGTAGTGATAATTGCTGCGTCGCAATGCATAAACTTCTTGCATCGCTCGCGCTCGCCAGAAATAGTCTTTCGCTCACGGTTACGTGACTGATGGCGCAGGCAAGCTGCCGCGTGCCGGTCATGTTTTCGGAGCTGGTGCACAGCGTAAGAGTTGGATGCTTTCTTCCATGCCAGTCGCAAGTCTCTTCCGTCTGCCCGCGTCCAGCGTAGATCGCGCGGCATTGGCCCTCATTGCGGCTGTGTTCCTCCTCGCCGTCTTTACCTTCGGGGATTACGGACTGGGGTGGGACGACTTCACCCACTCCCAATACGGCGACCTGCTGTACAAATATTTCGATTCGCGCCTGACGCAGGATAAGGTGTTCTCCTTCGTCAACCTCTATTATTACGGCGGCGGCTTCGATCTGGTGGCCGCGGCCATTCACAAATCGCTGCCGGCGGTCGATATTTTCAGCATCCGCCGGCTTCTGGGCGCGATCGTGGGCGTGATCGGCTTCGCCATCGTGTGGCGCACCGGGCGCCGGCTCGGCGGCCCGGTCTGCGGCCTCGTCGCGCTGTGCCTGCTGGTGATCTGCCCGCTCTATTACGGCCATATGTTCATGAATGCGAAGGATGCGCCCTTCGCCGTGGCGGTGGCCGCCCTGCTCTATGCCATCGTGCGGGCGCTGGACGAATATCCCAAGCCCACCTGGCGCACCGTCACCCTGTTCGGGCTCTGCCTCGGCCTTGCGGTGGGCACCCGCGTGCTGGGCCTGATCGCGGTCGGCTATGCCGGGCTCGCCTTCCTGCTGCTGCTGGCGATCGAATGGCGCCAGATGGGCTTCAGGGCGATGCTGGCGCGTTCCGCCGGCTTTGTCGGCCTGATCGCGCTCGGCCTGCCGCTGGCCTATCTGGTGCTCGGCCTGATCTGGCCCTGGGCCGTGGTCGAGCCGCTCAACCCCCTGCGGGCGCTGGCTTATTATTCCAACTTCTGGGAAGTCCCCTGGCGCGAGCTGTATGAGGGCCGCCCCGTGCTCGTGCCCGACATGCCGCGCACTTATGTGCCGACCCTGTTCGCGGTGCAGATGCCGGAACTGTTCCTCGCCCTCTCGCTGTCCGGCGCCGCCGGGGCACTCGTGGCCGCCTTCTTCGGCAAGGCCAGCAGCACGCGCCGCGCCGGCCTGCTGCTGATCTTCTTGGCGGCCGCGTTCCCGATCCTGCTGACCGTGGTGACCCGGCCGGTGATGTACAATGGCATCCGCCATTTCGTGTTCGTCACCCCCGCCCTGGCGCTGCTCGGCGGCCTCGCCGGCAACTGGATCTGGCAATGGGCGGTCACGTTCAGCCGGCCGGCACGCGCGGCGGTCGCCGGCCTCTTCATGGTTGGCCTTGCTTTCCCGGCGGTGGAATTCGCCGAGATCCACCCTTATCAATATACCTATTACAATCATCTGGTGGGCGGCGTGCGCGGCGCCGACAGCCAGTTCATGCTGGATTACTGGGGTCTTGCCTTCAAGCAGGCCTCCGCCCAGCTGGACGAATATGTGGATGAGCACCGCCGCTCCCTGCCCCAGGGTCGCAAGTTCAAGGTGGCGGTCTGCGGGCCGCACCATGCGGCGGCGGTGGAGCTCGGCCCGCGCTTCGAGACCACCTATAATACCGAGGGCGCGGATTTCGCGCTGATGCTGGGCGAATTCTATTGCGCCCAGGTTCAGGCGCCGGTGCTGGTGCAGGTGGAGCGCGAGGGCGTGATCTATGCCCGCGTCTATGACGTGCGCGGCCGCACCTTCCCGAGCGTGTTCGCCAGCGGCAAGTGAGTCCGCGGCAAGTGAGCCAGCGGCAAGTGAAGCCCGGCAAGGATTGAGCGCCCGAAACAAAGAACCTCCGGGCCCGTCCTGTGCCCGGCGGTTTTACAGTCTGGTGCCGCGGCCCGCCTGGCGCCTTTTCGAGCCAAGCCGGCGCGGCCGCCTCAGATCCATTTGAGGCGGCGGAACAGCACCACGAGGCCGGCGGCGAACATCACCAGGATCACCGAGATGACCCAGAAGGAATCCGGATCCTGCGTGCCGGGAATGCCGCCCACATTCATGCCGAACAGGCCGGAAATGAGCGTCAGCGGCGCGAACACCACGGTCACCACCGCCAGCACCAGCATGGACTGGTTCATCTGCTCCGCCCGCCGGTCCACCAATTGGTCGCGGATCAGGGAGGCGCGCTCGCGGATGGAATCCAGCTCTTCGGTGAAGCGCGCCACCCGGTCGCCGGCATCCCGCAAGCGGTTGCGGTCCTTGGGGCCGATCCAGGGATCATCCTCCAGCGAGAAATGATTGAGCGCCTCGCGCTGCGGCGCGATATGCCGGCGCAGCTTGATGGAGACCCGCCGCAGCACCGCGAGCTTGGGCAGCATCTCCCCGGCGCCGGTGGTGGGCACGAGGTCTTCCAGCTCGTCCGCCTCGTCCATGAGGCTCGCGACCACGGCGTCGAGCCGGTCCACGAGGCGCATGGCGACTTCCGCCACCATCTCCCCCTGGGTGTGGGCGCAATGCCGCCGGCTCAAGGAATCCGCATAATCCGCAAGCGCGGAAATCGGCTCGTGATGGAACGAGATCACCCGCTTGGCATCGACCCAGAAATAGACCGAGAGCGGGTCTTCCGGCAGCGAATTGCGATGCAGGTTGATGCCCCGCAGCACCAGCATGGCGCCATCCGCGAACATGGAACAGCGCGGGCGCGATTCATCGTCCAGCATCGCCTCGAGGATCGAATTGTCGAGCCCCGCCCGGGTGCGCAGCCATTCCTGCGGGCGCCGCTGAACGTGGCGGAAATTCAACCATACGAAGCCGCCATCCGGGGATGCGCCGGCCTCGACCTCCTCCCAGCTGAGCTTGCTGGCGCGCCCCTTGCCATCGAACGCCCACGCATCGACCAGGCCCTCGGCTTCCGCATCCGTCATGGCTTCACCCCGCCTCGGCTTCGCCCGTTACGTGCCAGAAATGGAGCAGGGGGGGAAGCCGCGCGCGGCCTTATTCAGCCGCCAACGCGCTGAGAATCCGAGCCCAGCTGCGGGTGCCCTGTCGGAAGCAGCGCACGTCGTATTTCTCGTTGGGCGAATGGATGCGATCATCGTCCAGCGCGAAGCCGATGAGCAGCGTGTCCATGCCGAGCGCGGCCTTGAACTGGCCGACGATGGGAATGGAACCACCGCTGCCGATGGTCACGGGGGCAACGCCCCATTCCGCCTTCAGCGCCGCCGCCGCCTTGGCGAGATCGGCGCTGTCCGGCGGCACCATCACCGCCGGGCTGCCCTCGCCGAGCATGAGGTCGAGTGTGCAGTCGGCGGGAATGCGTGCCTTTACGAACGCCTCGAAGGCGGCGCGGATCGCCTTCGGATCCTGGTCCGCCACCAGGCGGAAGGTGACCTTGGCGGTGGCCTTGGCGGGAATGATGGTCTTGGTGCCCTGCCCCATATAGCCGCCGAACAGGCCGTTCACCTCGAACGTGGGCCGCGACTGGATCTGCTCGATCAGCAGCCGGTCCGCCTCGCCGGTGGAAATGGACAGGCCCACCGGGCCGAGAAACGCCTCGGCGGTGAGGCCGAGCCCCTCCCATTGCGCGCGCACGGCGGGCGCGGGTTCGCGCACATCGTCATAGAAGCCGGGAATGGTCACCCGGCCCTTGGCGTCGTGCACGTCCGCGATCAGGCGGGCGAGCACATGCAGCGGGTTGCGCGCCGCGCCGCCGAACAGGCCGGAATGCAGGTCGCGGCTCGCCCCGGTCACGGTGATCTCGGCATGCAGCATGCCGCGCAGCGAGGTGGTGATGGCGGGGGTGTCGCGGTCCCACATGCCGGTGTCGCAGACCAGCGCCAGATCGGCACCGAGTTCCGCGCCATGGGCTTTCAGGAACGCCGGCATGCTGGGCGAGCCGCACTCCTCCTCCCCCTCCAGCATCACGGTCACATCCACCGGCAGCGCGCCGGTGACATCGCGATGGGCGCGCAGGGCTTCGAGGAAGGTGAAGATCTGGCCCTTATCATCGCTGGCCCCGCGCGCGACGATCTGCGGCCGGCCGTCCGGGCTGGTGCGAATCTGGGGATCGAACGGCGGGCTGTCCCACAGCTCCAGCGGGTCGACCGGCTGCACGTCGTAATGGCCGTAAAACAGCACCCGTCGGGCGGCGCCGGTGTCCGTACGACCCACCACGACGGGATGGCCGGTGGTTTCGTGAACTTGCGCGGAAAAGCCGAGTTCGACCAGGGAATCGGCGGCGAATTTCGCGGCGCGGCGGCATTCGTCCGCGAACGCCGGGTCGGTGGAAATGCTCTCGATGCGCAGGAAATCGCTGAGCCGGGCCAGGCTCGCGTCGAGCTCACCGTCGATCCGATCGAGAATCCGGTCCAGCGCCATCTGCCTCTCCTCCTCCGCCCCAGGCCGGGCAGCCGAGGGAATCGGGCGCGATGCTGGGCCGCCCCGGGCCTTGAGGCAAGATGGATCGTTCAATGGATCGGGTGATGGCATGCGCCGGCGTGACCGCGCCATCGCCTGTCACGCGCGCGCGGAAAATCTTGTCCCGGCAGAGCCAAGCCTTTGAAATCGCAGGCGGCGATGCGCGCCTGCGAGAGGGTGCGCGGCCGTTGAGCCGCGCGGCGCCCTCGGCTTTCGGCAATCAGCTTGCGGCAAGCAGCGGGCTGCGCACCGTGGCATCGTCATGGCTGGACAAGGCGGGCCTCTGGGCGCGGCGCGCCCGCTGGAGCACAGAGCCGATGCGCCGGTAGAGCAGGCGCGGCAGCAAAGGCATGGCCACCGCCGCATCATAGCCGGCGCGACTGGCAAGGCGGGCCAGAACGGTGGGCGCCCCCTCGGTCACGAGAATGCCGGGCACGGCGTCCGGCCCTTCGCGGAAGGGATGATCAGGCACGAGGTCCATCGAGGCCGCCTGGACCACGATCACATCAAAAGCGCGCGGAGCGTTCAGCGCTTCGGCTATGGAGGCGACTTCAGTCACGGCCCCGACGCCCAGCGCCTTCAGACCGACACACGTGACTTCACGACGCGCCGAGTCCGAATCGACAACGAGAATGCGGGCAGTTGGCAACACCTTCATGGGGCGCTCCCATTAAGAAGCGCACCGGCCGCTGCACGGCCGGGGCGCTGGTTAAGCAGCTCCGGCCGAACGCAACCCCGCAATCACGTTCGACACGACTATATTGATACCACATCGCACCGTGGACGCAACTGTGGCCCGCTCCGATCACCGACTGATGCTACCGAGAATGCCGCGCAAAATCGCCTTGCCAAGCTGGGTTCCGACCTGCGACGCAACGGAACGCGCCACCTGTCGCACCACGACTTCCGTTGTGGTCATGCGGCTTGACGCGGGCGCGCGGGACGGCGCGCGGGCGGGCGCGGGGCCGGTCGGCGGCACGGTCGCGCGGCCCCATGGCCCTGTGGATGGACCCGTCGGGCGGACACGCTCGGGCGCGCTTTTGCCCGGGGCGCCCCTTTCAGGCGCGCTTTTCTCGGCCGCCCGCTGCTGAAGAATCTCGAACGCCGATTCCCGATCCAGAGGCGCATCGTAAAGATGGCCCACCGGGCTCTGCCGCACAATTTCCTGGCGCTCCGCATTGCTCACCGGGCCGATCCGGCCGCAGGGAGGGCGGATCAGCGTGCGCTCCACCATGGTGGGCGTGCCATTGCCTTCGAGGGTGGAGACCAGAGCCTCGCCCTTGCCCAATTCCATGATCACTTGCGCGGTGTCGAGCTTGGGATTGGGACGGAAGGTCTCTGCCGCCGCCTTCACCGCCTTATGGTCGCGGGGCGTGAAGGCGCGCAGCGCGTGCTGGACCCGGTTGCCCAATTGGGCGAGGACGCTCTGGGGCACGTCGAGGGGATTCTGCGTGACGAAATAGACCCCGACCCCCTTGGAGCGGATCAGCCGCACCACTTGTTCCACTTTCTCCAGCAGTGCCTTCGGCGCCTCGTTGAACAGAAGGTGCGCCTCGTCGAAGAAGAACACGAGCTTGGGCTTTTCCACGTCGCCGACTTCCGGCAATTGCTCGAACAGTTCGGACAGCAGCCACAGCAGGAAGCAGGAATACAGCCGCGGCGCGCTCATCAGCTTGTCGGCGGCAAGAATTGAGATGGTTCCATAGCCCGAGCGGTCCACCCGCATCAGGTCCTTGATGTCGAGTGCCGGCTCGCCGAAGAAACGGTCCCCGCCCTGGTTCTCGAGCATCAGCAATTGGCGCTGGATGGCGCCGACGCTGGCGGCGGAGACATTGCCATATTGCGCGGACAGGCTCTTGGCATTTTCCGACACCCACACCAGCATGGCCCGCAGGTCTTTGAGATCCAGCAGCAGCAGGCCCTGTTCGTCGGCGACGCGGAAGACGATGTTGAGCACGCCTTCCTGGGTCTCGTTCAGGCCCATCAGGCGGGCCAGCAGCAGAGGCCCCATCTCGGAAACCGTGGCGCGGATGGGGTGGCCCTGTTCGCCGAACATGTCCCAGAAGATCACCGGAAAGGTATCAGCCTCATAGGCGATCCCCACCTCCTTGGCGCGCTGGAGCAGGAAATCCTTGCCCTCTCCCTTGGCCGCGACGCCGGAGAGGTCGCCCTTGATATCGGCCGCGAACACCGGCACCCCGGCGCGGGAGAAGCCTTCCGCCATCGCCTGGAGTGTCACCGTCTTGCCGGTGCCCGTGGCGCCGGTCACCAGGCCGTGGCGATTGGCAAGCCGCAAAGTGAGATACTGGGGATGCACGCTCTTTCCGGTCACGCTCGCGCCGAGAAAGATCTTGCCGTCCGAATCGGGGCTCGCCATGCCATCCTCCCAAACTTCGCTGTCCGCTTTGTCGCGCGGGCAACACCGTGCGGGCAAGTGGCGTCGAGCGCTTTTGCGCGCTTGCGCCCATGGTGCGGCGCAGTCAATATCCCGCCGCGCCGGCCCGACGAAACCGCGAGAAGGAGTTGCCCATGGATGAGTTGACCGCTCGACTCATGGACAAGGTCGGGGTGAGCGAGCAGACCGCGCGCGCCGCCATCGAAATGGTGCTGTCGTTTCTCTCGCGCGAGGCGCCTCCGGCCGCGATCGCCGAGCTCGTCGCCGCCATCCCGGACCTGAAGGGCGAATTGCAGATGCCGCCCGACGAAGCCGCATTTCCCGCCGCCACCGGCCATTTCGGCGGCATGGCGCGGTTGATGCGGATCGCCGACCAGATGATGGAAGCCGGCATGACCATGCCGCAGGTGCAGGATGCCACCCGCGAAGTGGTCGCGTTCGCACGCGAAAAGGCGGGATCGGACCTGGTGGACCGGATCGTCGCCGCCGTCCCGGGTTTGCGACAGGTGGCGTGAGCCGGCGGGCCCGCGCCGGCATCGGAGTTGATGCAAAGATGACCTCTCCCGCTGCTCCCCGCATGCTCCAGGCGCGCGGCCGTGCCCTGCCCCTCGGCCCGCGCACCCTGGTCATGGGCATATTGAACGTGACGCCGGATTCCTTTTCCGACGGCGGCCGCAGCCTCGCGGTGGAAGATGCGCTCGCCACCGCACGGCGCCTCACGAGCGAAGGGGCGGACATTCTCGACATCGGCGGGGAATCGACCCGGCCGGGTCATGTTCCGGTGGCGGCGGACGAGGAATGGGCGCGCGTCGCGCCGGTGCTGGAGGCTTTGCAGGCCGAAACCGGCGTGCCGATTTCCATCGACACGTCCAAGGCCGAGGTCGCCCGCCGCGCCATCGCCGCCGGCGCGGTGATCGTCAATGACGTGTGGGGCTTCACCCGCGACCCCGAGATGGCCCAGGTGGTCGCGGACAGCGAGGCCGCCGCCGTGCTCATGCACAATCGCGCCGAGGTGGATGCCGGCCTCGATATCATCGACGAATTGCTGGCCTTCTTCGATGGCGCGCTGGGGCGCGCGACCCGCGCCGGCGTGCGCACGGATCGCATCGTGCTCGATCCGGGCATCGGCTTCGGCAAGACCTTCCCGCAAAATCTCGCCGCCATCGCCCGCCTGCCGGAATTGCGCGTGCTGGGCTATCCGCTGCTGCTCGGCACCTCGCGCAAATCGCTCATCGGCAAGGTCATCGACAGCCTGCCTGCGGAGCGCGTGCCGGGAACCATCGCCTCCAACGTCATCGGCATCATGGCGGGGGTCGAGATCATTCGCGTGCACGATGTGGCCGCCCATGTCCAGGCCGCGCGCGTCGCGGAAGCGATCCGCGACGCGACATGAGCCTCACCCGCGCCTACCTCTGCCTTGGTGCCAATGTGGGAGCGCCGCGCGAGACGCTGGCCCTCGCGGTGGCGACACTGGCGCGGGCGGGACTGACCATCGTCGCGCGCTCGGCGCTCTACCGCACGCCGCCTTGGGGGCCGGTGCCTCAGCCGCCCTATCTCAACCAGGTCGTGGCGGTGGATTGCCCGCTCGACGCGCGCGGCCTGCTTTATCTCGCGCTGCTGGTCGAGCGCATGCTGGGGCGCGACCGCGCGCGCGAAGTGCGCTTCGGCCCACGCACCATCGATATTGATATCCTGGCGTTCGGCGATGCGCGGATCGAGGACAGCGATCTACAACTGCCCCATCCGCGCCTGATGGAGCGCGCCTTCGCTTTGGTGCCGCTGGTAGAGATCGCCCCGGGGCTGCAAATCGGCGGCGTCCGCGCGGCCGATGCGCTGGCGCGGCTCGACGCGAGCGCGATCCTCAAGCTCGCCTGAAGCGCCCAACAAAAGGGCGCCGCGGCCCTGCGGCGCGGCGCCCTTTTAAAAACCAGGCGGTGACGGACCAAGCGGTCCGCGCGCCTCAATTCATGCGGCTGTTGTCGGCCCAGGCATCCACCTGGCGCTTCACTTCGTCCTTGGCGAGGCCGTAGCGCTCCTGCAACTTGCCTTCAAGCACCTCGCGATTGCCCTTGATCTCGGCGAGATCATCGTCGGTCAGCTTGCCCCATTGGCTCTTCACATTGCCGGTGAATTGCTTCCAATTGCCTTCGATGCGGTCCCAGTTCATGAGGAAACTCCTGTGCGGGGAAAGATGACCCTACAACGCGCGCCGGCGCGCGTTGTTCCAGCTTCGCCCCATTGAGCCTTCGCCCCATTGAGCGCGGGTCGCGAAGCCGGCATGCTCGGCGCCGCACCATCGCGCAAAGCGGGAATCACAATGGCTGGGGCCGCCGAAGGGAATGTCATGACGCAGGTGAGGGACGACGACGCCATGCTTGCCGAAGGCGTCGTTCGCGGCGAGCGCGCCGCCCTGGCGCGGGCCATTACCTTGATCGAATCCCGTCGCCCGGATCATCGCCGCCGCGCTGAAATCCTTCTTCAAGGCCTGCTGCCGCGCACCGGCAACGCCTATCGCGTGGGCATCACCGGCGTGCCCGGGGTGGGCAAATCCACCACCATTGACGCGCTGGGCACTTATCTCACGCAGCAGGGCCACAAGGTGGCGGTGCTGGCGGTGGACCCCTCCTCCACGCGCACCGGCGGATCCATCCTCGGCGACAAGACCCGCATGGCCCGCCTTTCGGTCGACCCCAACGCCTTCGTGCGCCCCTCGCCTTCCAGCGGCACGCTCGGCGGCATCGCCGCCAAGACGCGCGAAACCATGCTTTTGTGCGAGGCCGCAGGCTTCGACGTGGTGCTGGTGGAAACGGTGGGCGTTGGCCAGTCGGAAACCGCGGTGGCGGATCTCACGGACACGTTCCTGGTGCTGATGCTGCCGGGCGCGGGAGACGAACTCCAGGGCATCAAGAAGGGCGTGCTGGAACTCGCCGACATCGTCGCCGTAAACAAGGCGGACGGCGACAATCTCATCCGCGCGCGCGCGGCGGCGGGGGAATATCGCGCGGCGCTGCATCTGCTGGGCGCGCGCGCCGCCCATTGGTCGCCGCCGGTCCTCACCTATTCCGGCCTCACGGGCGAGGGCATTGATAAGCTCTGGGCCGAAGTGCTCAACCACCGCACGCGCTGCGAAGCTGCCGGCGCCTTCGCCGCCACGCGCCGCGCCCAGCAAGTGCGCTGGATGTGGACCCTGCTGCACGAGAAGGTGGCGGAGCGCGTCGCCAGCGATCCCGCCATCAAGGCGCGCGTGCCGGGCCTGGAAAAGGGCGTGGCCGAAGGCACCCTCTCCCCGACGCTCGCCGCGAACGAGATCGCGGCATTGCTTGGGCTCTAGCGCACGTGCGGCGAACACCGGGTTGCCGAACCTGAGATAGGCTTTGTTTCGACGCGTTTTCTGAACGCCGGACCGGAGACCACTTTTGCTGAAAAGGCTCTAGCGCATGGACCGGGGAAAGCGACAGATCCTGATCTGCGGCTTCGGGCCATTTCCCGGCGTGCCGAAGAATCCCTCCGCGCAGGTGGCGCGGCGGCTAGGCCGGCTCGCCCGCCCCATCCTCGCAGACACCGAGCGGCATGTGGAAATCCTGCCCACGCGCTGGGCGGCTCTGGATCAGGCCGAGGCGCGCATCCACGCGCTCAAGCCGGACGCCATCCTGCTGCTTGGCGTCGCATCCCGGCGGCGCGTGGTGTGCGTGGAAAGCCGGGCCGTGAACGCCGCCGGCTCCTTTCCCGACGCGAGCGGCGCGACGATGCCAACGCGCAAGCTCAGCGAGGGACCACAGGAAATCCGCAGCAGCGCGGATCTGCCCCGCCTGCTTGCGGCCATGCGCAGGGCCGGCCTGCCGGCGGCGCTCTCCCGCGATGCCGGACGCTATCTCTGCAACGGACTTTATTACCGCGTGCTCGCGCTCACAGCGGGGCGCGACGTGCCGGTGGTGTTCGTGCATCTGCCCGGAGGGCCCGGAACGCGCGGTCGCGCCTGGGAGGACCGGCTCGTGAAAGGGCTCGGGCAGGGTCTCGCGGCGCTGTCAGGCCGGCTCAACGATCGCGGCGGGGCGGCTTGGGCGGGGTAACGTCGATCATCTCGAATTCGCCCGTCCGGTAGGTCTGGGTGCGGACCTCCACCACGCCCTTGCCGGTGAGCAGATAGCGGATGCCGCCAATCACCACCAAGGCCGTGACGAACAAACCGACCGCGATCAGCAGGCTTCCGAGCAAGGTGAACAGCAGCACCGCACCGAGGGCAACGGCCAGGAGAATTCCAACGCTACGGAAGGTCGAGAAGAAGCGGGTCATGGATCCAATCCTAATAGGGCTTAGATCCTAGTCCAAGCTTTTGGCCGCGGTGTGGCGAAAGAGCAACGGGCCGCGCGCCTGCGGCAAAGACGCCGCGGCACAGCCTTGAGCCAAGCCGGATGGAACTCGGGCGTGGCTTTGGCGTTGACCTTCAGACACCTCAAGGAGCTAAAAGCATGCCCCGCAGTGCCCTGTATGCCGTGATCATCATTCTCGCGTTCGTCGTCGGCGCCGGCAGCTATTACGCCTATCAGGAATATCAGCGGAAACAGAATTCGACGGAAATCACCATCGGCCCCGGCGGCATCAAGATTGATCCGCCGGCCCGGTGAGGGCGGCGAAACGCGGGGCTGGAGCCCAGCGGCCGGCTCGACCTGCACCGCTCCGGCATGCGCCGCGCGGCAGTGGGCCGCTGCGCTTCCTCCATGGCGAAGCGCAGCGGATCCGCCCTTTCACATCGCACCCATGTCCTCGAGCGCCAGCGGACTTTCGGCGGCTTCCCGCGTGATCCGCGCGATCCGCTGGTCGAAGGCGTCCTTGGCCGCCGGAAAGGCGAGAGGCAGGTCGTCGGCGATGAGGGTCAACACCTCGCTGGAGAGCACCTGCTTCTTGTCGGCGTCGTTCCACCCCTCGGCAGCATTGCGCTTGGCCAGGCCATAGATCAGCGCGCGCCCGAGCCGCAGGACCAGGGCGTTCTCCGCGGCAGCCTGCGCGGCCGCCCGGACAAGCACAGGAGACGCCTCGAGCGGAGCCAAGGCGATCAGTTGCTCGGCGAGCTGCTGCACGCTGGGATACAGCAGGTTTACATAAAGCTGGTGGGATTCGGGGTAAAACCGCGCCGCCCGGTGCTGAAGGTTGCGATCCGCCACCTCCTGCGGGCTCCGCAACAGCAACAGTTCCGGCATTTCCTCGAAATCCTCGACCTTTTCGGGCGAGTCTTTCGGCGCCGGAGGCGCCTTGGCCTTTTCATCAGCTGGTTTCGGAGGCGTAGGCTTGGCGTCGGTTTCCGCCTTTGACTGAACCGGGGGCTTGGGCGCCGGCTCCTGAACCTTTTCGCTGACCGGTGCCGGCGGCTTGGGAACCAGCGGGGGACTGCGGAACTGAGGCCGCAGCCGCTTGAGGCCAAGCGCCGCGATCAGCTTCTCCAGCTGCTGCTTCACGCTGCCGATCAGCGCCTGATCGGGCGAACCGCTGCGCATCATCTCGCGCACCCAATCGGGATGATTCGCCCGCACCAGGGTCGCGAAGTCCATCATCCGCACCTGATCCTGCGCACCGTTCTGGTAGCGCAGGAACTGGCGATAGCCTTCCGCGCGCACCGGATAATCGTCGGCCAGCTCGACGAGAAGCGACAGGTGCCGGGCATGGGAGCTGATGCCGAAATTGGGCGCCTCGGCGGTCCAGCCTCCCGCCATGCGCAGTTCGTAGAGTTCGTCACCATGGAGCAGGCCGCAGAACGCAAAGCCGCGGCTGAAACTGCTCTTGAAGGAGGCATTGACGCCGGGTCGCGTGGGATGGGCGGGATCATGGCCGAAATGTATTTTCACGCCGTCCGCGACCTGCACCGTGTCCCAGCGGGCGAAGCTCTCGTCAACGATCCGGGCCAGCGGAATTAATGGACGCACATCGGGATGGTCATGCAGATCCGGCCCGAGCAGGACGTCCACATCGCCTTGGATCTTGAAGAAACGATGCTGCAGGGCCAGTTGGAGCCAGGATCTGGCAACCTTCGGGTTTCCGTCATAGGGATCGGCAATGGTGTCCTGGCTCTCGCGATTGCCCAGAAGCACCACCTCGGTCCAATCGCTTGCGGTCTCGGCGCCCTCGGCCGTCACCTGGTCGGTCACGTCGATCACGGCCGCCGATTCCCCGGTGACCGGATCGCGGCGCAGGACGCGCCCGTAGACACCATTGCGCTTGCCCAACAGCACTTCGCTGACACGGCCCTCGCGGCATGAGCGATAGCGCACGCCATGATGGTTCGAGGGCAGCGAGGCTACTTTCGCCCCCATGCCGAAATTTCCATCCAGCCCCTGCATCTTGCCGATGGAGGAGGCGATGTCGCACATGCGGAACAGCTCTTCCGCATTCATTCCAAGGCCCGTGTTCCAGATGCGCAGCTTGCGCACGCCGTTTACAAGGCAGGCATTGATCTCCACCCGTCGCGATCCGAGGGGCGCAGATGTCGCCGCTTCCAATGCATTCTTGACCAATTCCCGCAGCATCATGCTCTTCGGGCAGCGCTCTATGGTGCTCGCCACGAAAAAATCTTCGTTGTGAACGCGAATTTTCGTCACCAACTCATTCATGCCCGCCCCCAACAAAGAAACGACTCGCCGACCGCCTGAAAATATTAAAACTGTTCGATTTTATATTATTGCCAGAACTTATCCTGCAGCATCAGGCACGCCTGCGACAGAGATATTGGTAATCTAATAATACCTGTTCCTCGCCCGACAGGTCCGCGCGACTGGACCACCATGCACAAACCAAGCCAGACGGGTTCCAGACCCTGATTGGCAGTTGACGACCGGCGCCAAGGCGCGCGGCGCCGGCATGTCCTGTTCCGCGCGAAAGGCGTTCAGGGACGGGAGACAGGGGTGCGCGAGGGGGCGGACGATGGCTGGGGCGCCAGGATTCGAACCTGGGAATGGGGGAATCAAAATCCCCTGCCTTACCACTTGGCGACGCCCCATCGCGATGGGCGCGGACCATATCCGCTAAAGCGGGGCGAATGCAACGCCCCGCCGTGCCTTTTCCAGTTGCGAAAAAGCACGGCGCGGCCGCTCAATTGCCGCTGAAACGGGGCATGCGTTTTTCGGCGAAGGCGAGGCGTCCCTCGCGATAATCCGCGCTGGCATTGGCGAGCGTGGTCAGCCGGCGTGCTTCCGCCGCAACCCCATGGCCCGCGCATTCCGCCGCGCGGATCGAGGCTTTTGCGGCGCGCAGTGTCAGCGGCGCATTCTCGCCGATGCGCAGCGCCACTTTTTCCGCAACCGCATCCACCTCGGCGGCCGGGGCGATCTGGTCGACCGCGCCGGTCTCATAGGCGCGGGTCGCCTTCAGACGCTCGGCGCCAAAAAACAGCTGGCGCGCGCCCTGGCTGCCGAACACGCGCACGAAACGCGCGACGCCGCGCGGATCATATCCAAGCCCGAGCCGGGCGGCGGGAATGGCGAAGAAGGCCTCTTCCGCGACCACCCGCAGATCGCAGCTCGCCGCCAGCGCCGCCCCGGCTCCCACGCACGCGCCATGGACCAAAGCGATGGTCGGAAAGGCCACCGCCTCGATGGCCGCGCAAGCGCCTTCCACCAGCTCGTCATAGGTTTGCGCGCCCGAGCTGTCCGAACGCGCGGCATCGAAATCGGAAATATCCGCGCCGCCGGAAAAGGCGAGCGTCCCCTCGCCGCGGATGATCGCGACGCGGATGTCGGTCCGCTTGGCAGTGTCGGATGCAAACGCCGCGAGCGCGCGCCACATGCCGCTGGAAATGGCATTGCGCCGTTCCGGGTTCGACAAAGTCAGCCGCGCGACGCCGCCCTCGATGGAAACAGAAACATCACCCGAGGCCATGTATCCCCCCATGCGCGCGAAACGCCGCCGCCCTGCATTGAAACGCAAGGATTGCCTAGCGCATCTCGAAGGCGTGCGCCAACCTTCTTGCGGCCCGCGCGCTCAGTCGCGCTTGAACAACAGGTTTGCGACGAGCCCCACCATCAGCGAGCCGATCGCAACCGCAAGGCCGTAAAACAAGGCGTGATCCTCGGCGAACCGGGCCAGCTGCTGCTCGAAGCCGCCCTTCTCGACCACCACCGAGGTCGCGGCGGTCTGGAGCAACTGCCCGTCGGCGAACAGCTTCACGCTCACTTCATAGGTGCCAACCGGCGCGCGGGCGGGAATGCGGAAACGAGTGCGGAAGGCCGTCGGCGATAGCAGATTCACTCCGTTCGGCGCCTCGCCGTAGAGCCCCTCGTCGGTCTTGATCCGCAGAAAGGCGAGGCGGAAGGGATCGTCGGGCACCACATCGGCAAAATCCGGCCCGACCCGCTGGAGAAAGATATTGCGTTTGAGCCCGATCTGTTCCCGCCGCAGCACTTGCGGCGGGGCGATCTCCTCCGCCGGACGATTGGTGGCCACCGCCAGCACCGCCGGGCAATCCACGAAGGTGCGGCTGTCGGTATTCACATAAAGCCCGAGCACGCGCGACTTGCGCCAGGTGACGAAGGTTTCCTGCGGCCCGCGCACGGTCACGGCAAAATCATAGCGCGGCGGGGCACCCGCCTGCGGCACGTCCTCGACCACACCGAACAGCACCAGGTCGGCGCCGGTGAAGTTGGAATGGATGAGCACATGCGGCTCGGAGACCGATAGGATCAGACGCTCCGCCCGCGCGCCCGCGCAGGCCAGCAGGAACAGGCCGCAGGCGAGCAGGAGGCGGATCAATTTCCCCTCCCCTTCGCGGTGACGGCGAACGGGTCCTCCGGCGGGCGGGCGAGATCCACGCCCATGCGCAGCCCCACGGCGAGCACCAGCAGGCCGAGCAGCAGGCGCAGGTGCTCCGCCTTAAGGGATTGGCCCGCGCGGGCGCCGAACTGGGCGCCCATGGTGCCGCCTACCATCAGGATCAGCGCCAGCACCGCATCCACGGTGCCATTGGCCACCGCCTGGAGAATGGTCGCCGCCGTCATGGTGACGAGGGTCAGCACCAGCGAGGTGCCGACTGCCGTCTGGGTCGGCACGCGCAGCAGATAGATCAGCGCCGGCACCAGCAGGAACCCGCCGCCCACGCCCAGCAGCGCGCCCAGGAAGCCGATGCCGAAGCCGATCACCACCACCGGGATCGCCGACACATAGATGCGCGACCGGCGAAAGCGCATCTTCAGGGGCAGGCGCAGCAGCCAGCCGTGGGTGCCGGGACGGCGGATGCTCACCCCTTGCCCGCGGCGCGACCGCAGAATCGCCCGCACGCTCTCCACCAGCATCAGCGCGCCGACGCTGCCGAGCAGGGTCATGTAGGACAGGCCGATCACCAGATCGACCTGTCCATAGGCCCGCAGCAGCGTGAAGGTCGCGACACCGGCGCCGGTGCCGACCAGGCCGCCGGACAGCAGCACCCCGGACAAAGGGAGGTCGATCAAGCCTTTGCGCAGATAGGACAGGGCGCCGGAAAAGGACGAGGCGGCCATGTGGGCCGAAACGCTCGCCACCGCCACCGCCGCCGGCACGCCGGTGAAGATCAGCAGTGGGGTCATGAGGAATCCGCCGCCGACCCCGAACATGCCGGAAATGAACCCGACCGCGAGGCCCATCGCGAAGATCGCGAAAATGGCCACCGGCAGTTCGGCGATGGGAAGATAGATCGTCAAGGCGGTGGCGTCCGGTCTGCGATGCCGCGCGCCGAGGCGGCCGTTCCCCGCCATCCCCGCGGGTTCCGCCCTCGCCTATAGCAGATTCCCCGTGCAGCGGACTCGTTTCCCGCCCCTATCCCTTTGGGGATATGGGCACCCCAGCCGCTTGCTCGAACAATGTGCGCACGATCTGCCGCGGACGTGGACGCGGTGCGAGGAGGCAAGCACATGGGACAAGGATACACAGGCGAGCCGCGCGAAGCCGCGCCGGCGCGCAGGGCCGCCGGCCAAGCGCCGGCATGGCGCGTTTCCCGATGAGCGGGCGGCTTTCCGGGCGCGTCGCTTTGGTGAGCGGCGGCGCCGGGGGATGCGGGCGCGCCGCTTCCGAACTGTTCGCGCAGGAAGGCGCGAAGGTCGCGATCGTCGATCTGCCGGGCAGCGCGGGCGCGGCGCTGGCGCAGGAGATCAATTCCGCCGGCGGACAGGCCATGTTTGCCGCCGCCGACGTCTCGGACAGCGCGGCCGTGACGGCGGCGGTCGCCGAGGTTGAAGCCTCCTTCGGCCCCGTCACGGCGTTGTTCAACCATGCCGGCACGCTGGTGGTGAAGCCGTTCCTCGACACCACGGAAGAGGAATGGGACCGCCTGATGGGCATCAACGTGCGCAGCATGTTCCTGATGACCAAGGCGGTGCTGCCGGGGATGATCGCGGCCGGCGGCGGCGCCATCGTGTGTACCTCGTCCATCTCGGCGGTAGCGGGCACGCCCATGGAAGTGCTCTACGACACCACCAAGGGCGCCTGCCACATGTTCGCCCGCGCCATCGCGGTGGAATTCCGCGAGCGCAATATCCGCTGCAACGCCGTGTGCCCCGGCTTCATCCGCACGCCCCACGGCATCCGCGAGGTGGAAGAGCTGACGCGTTACGGGATCGACGTTTCCGACGCCGCCCTCGCCGCCCAGCAGGGGCGGCTGTGCCGGCCGGACGAGGTGGCGAAGGCCGCCTTGTTCCTCTTGAGCGAGGATGCGAGCTTCGTGAGCGGGACGCATCTTTTTGTCGATAATTGCTTCACCGCCATGTGACGGGCGAAGCCAAGGGACGACATCATGGAACTCGGAGCAGGCGGTCACTGGAACAATTGGGTCGGCAACCAGTCCTTCATTTCCCAGCACGCGGCGGTGCCGGAGAGCGAAGAGGAATTGTGCGCCTTGGTGGCGGAGGCGGGCCGGCGCGGGCTGAAGGTGCGGGTGGCCGGCTCAGGCCATTCCTTCACCCCCGTGGTGGCGACTCCGGGATTGCGGCTGTCGCTGGAAAAGCTCAGCGGCATCCGCAAGGTGGACATGGCGCGCAAGCGCGTGTCGCTCGCGGCGGGCACCCGCATCGGAGATGCCGGCCGCGCGCTGAAGGCGCTGGGTCTTTCGCTGACCAACCAGGGCGACATCGACACCCAGGCGTTTGCCGGCGCGCTCTCCACCGGCACCCATGGCACCGGCATCAAGCTGGGCAATCTCGCCTCCCAGGTGGTGGGCATGCGGCTGGTGCAGCCGTCGGGCGAGATCCTGGAAGTGACCGACGCGGATCCCGACCTGCTCAATGCGATGCGGGTCTCCATCGGCCTGTTCGGGGTGATCAGCGAAGTCACGCTGCAGGTGATGGACGCCTATAATCTGCGCGAGCGGCTGTGGCGCGACGATTTCGAGACCTGCCTTGCAAATCACGATGCGCTGGCGGCGGAGCATCGGCATTTCGGCTTTTTCTGGTGCCCGACGCCGGAGAGCCGCCACCTCTATTGCCTGCCCGATACGGCGCCGGTCTCAACCACGTCGAAGCTCTCCGACGTGTGCGAGATGAAAGTGATGGACATCACCGACGAGCCGCCCGAAGCGGCGCACGGCGAATTCGAGCGCATCGCCTATTCCTCGGAAATCTACCCCATCGAATATGTCCCGAATTTCCACGAGCTGGAATATGCGGTGCCCCTGGAAAAGGGAAAGGATGCCCTGTGCGAGGTGCGGGCGCTGATGCAGGCCAAGCACCTCGATTGCATTTATCCTCTGGAATACCGTTTTACTGCCGGTGATAAAGGCTGGATCAGCCCATTTTATGAGCAGGACAGCGTGACCGTGTCCGTCTCGGGCGGGCCCGGCATCGCCTATTGGCCCTATCTGCGGGAGGTGGACGGCATTCTGCGCCAATATGCCTCCCGTCCCCATTGGGGCAAGCTGCACTTCATGAACCGGGAGGATGTGGACGCGCTCTATCCCAAGGCGGACGCCTTCCGCGACCTGCGCCGCAAGCTCGACCCGGACGGCATGTTCCTCAATGATCACTTAGCCTTGCTGTTCGCCTGACCCTCAAACCCGTGCGGACGCCGCCCGCTGAACCACCATCGGGCGGCGGTTCATGTCCTGGATAAACAGGTTGAAAAGCTCGGTCTGGCTGGAGATGTTGAGCCGCCGGTAGATGTTCTTGCGGTGGATCTTCACCGTGCCCTCGGACAATTCCAGGATCTCTGCGATCGAGGTGCTGGAATGGCCGCGCAGGATCAATTGCACGATGCGCCGCTGCTGATGCGTCAGGCTGCTTTCGCAGAAGCGCTCGAACGCTGCTTCCATAAGGGTTTGCCGCGGCACCGGAAAGTCTTCCAGCGAGCGAAAATGGCTCCGCAGCGTCTGGCGCACCACCGGTTCGGTGGCCCGCAGCATCTCCATCTCGGCATCCGAGAATGCCGCGTGCCCGCGCATGCGCATCAGCGAATAGACCGCCGAGCTGCCGCCCCGCAACGGTACGATGAAGCCGATTTCCTCCACCAGCGCGCCCGGTTCCATGGACACGCAGGGATGGACCTCGGCCGAATTGAAGAAATCGGAAGAAAAAAAATCGTCGGGCGCCAGTTCCGCCATGCGCCAGAGGCCGGACGTGTGGCCATGCGTGCAAGCGGTATAGAAGGGGTCAAGCAAATAAGTGCCGCCGAGATAGGCATCGAGCGCCTGCGCGGAGGCGTAATGCTGGTATCCGTCATGCAAAAAGAGCGGACGACGCCCAAACGGATAGGCGAATATCGTAGAAAAATCAAAGCTTACGACTTCGCAAAGCATTTCATCCAAAACCTGGATGAGGCTCTCCTCGCCGATATGCTCGATCAAACGCGCCGTCTTCTCGGGAGTGAACACGTTCTGCCCTCCGTTCACCTGGCCCTTCCGGCCTTGCAAGAATGGGGCCTTTTTTTGCGTGAGAAGAAAATAATCTTCGCTGAAAGATCGGCCGACATACCCCTTTAGGGATATGGCTCGCCTCCGATCGAGCGCGAACAATCCCCTTCAGAAGGCTCGAACCGGGGATCCGCAGGCCGCCAGCGCAGGCCGCCCGCCTCCCCCACACAACGGCCCAGGCATTGCATGGGCCATGTCGGCGAGCCTCGACGACCGTGAGCCGCGATAGCTCGCGTGGCATCCAACGATCTGAACCAAGGGGACAACAGATGCTGGGTAAATATGTGAAAGCTGCGGTCGTCGCCGGCGGGCTGGTGTCCGCCCTGGCGGGCGCACCTGCGGCAGGGCGACAAGGTCGAATACGTCACCATCGACTATCTCACCGGCCTCACCGCCATGGAAAATGGCGACATCACCTTCATGTCGGAGCTGTGGGCCACCACCGCGGGCGACGCCATGAAGGCGTCGGACGCCACCGGCAAGACCGAGAATCTCGGCCCCCTCGGCCCCAAGGCCAAGGAGGAGTGGTGGTACCCCATGTATATGAAGGAGAAGTGCCCTGGCCTGCCGGATTGGCATGCGCTGCTGAAGTGCGGCGAAGCCTTCGCGGTGCCCGAGACCGCGCCCAAGGGCCGCTATCTCGGCATGGAAGCGACCTGGGGCGGGCATGACCCCGAGCGCATCAAGGCCCTCAACCTGCCGTTCGTCGCGGTGGATGCCGGCACCGAAGCGGCCATGTTCGCCGAGCTGAAGTCGGCCTATGAGCGCAAGGCACCGATCATCCTCTGGGTCTATTCGCCCCATTGGGTGCCCTCGGTGTTCGAAGGCGAATGGGTGCAATTCCCCGAATATACCGACGCTTGTTACACCGACCCGAAATGGGGCGTGAACCCCGACCTCGCCTTCGATTGCGGCAAGCCGCACGGCGACATCTTCAAATATATCTCCGCCAAGGCCAAGACCAAGTGGCCCGATGCCTATAAGGCGCTCAAGGATTTCAAGGTGGATGGTCCCGAGCTGAACCTGATGGTGAAGGCCGTGGACGTGGACGGCAAGTCCATCGACGACGTGGTGGCGAAGTGGATGGCCGATCACAAGGGCCAGTACTGACCCCTTGGACTGTGAACCGCCGGCCCCGCGGGGCCGGCGTCTTTTCCCCTTTGATCTTGGAATGAGAGCTTATGGCCGCAGCCTCCCAGGCCGCCACCGTCGCGCCGCCCGTCGCCGCAAAGACCCTGGCCCCCGCCGAGCGTCCGGTGGCGCTCACCTGCCGCAACCTCTGGAAAGTCTATGGCGACGGCGCCGCCGCCTTCATGCAGGCGAACGAAACCCCGAGCCCCGAGGACATCCGCCAGGCAAGATTATTCGCCGCCGTGCGCGATGTGACGCTGGAGGTGGGACGCGGCGAGATTTTCATCATCATGGGCTTGTCCGGCTCGGGCAAATCCACGCTGGTGCGCTGCATGTCGCGCCTCGTGGAGCCCACCGCCGGCGGCGTGTTCTTCGAGCATAAGAGCCTGCTGCGCATGACCGACGAGGAGCTGATCCAGCTCCGCCGCCACAAGATGGGCATGGTGTTCCAGAATTTCGCCTTGCTGCCGCACCGCACCGTGCTGGGCAATGTGGCCTTCCCGCTGGAAGTCCAGGGCATGGGCAAGGCGGAGCGCGAGGCGCGCGCGCTGAAAGTGATCGAGCTGGTCGGCCTCGGCGACAAATCCGGCCACTACCCGCGCGAGCTTTCCGGCGGCCAGCAGCAGCGCGTCGGCATCGCGCGCAGCCTCGCCGTGGAGCCCGACCTCTGGTTCCTGGACGAGCCGTTCTCCGCGCTCGACCCCTTGATCCGCCACGAGATGCAGAACGAATTCCTGCGGCTGCAACGCCTGCTGTCGAAGACCATCGTCTTCATCACCCACGATTTCGACGAGGCGATCCGCCTCGGCGACCGGGTGGCCATCATGAAGGACGGCGCGGTGATCCAGGTGGGCACGCCCGAGCAGCTCGTGATCTCCCCCGCGTCCGATTATGTGTCCGCCTTCACCAAGCATGTCTCGCGGGCCAAGGTGCTGCGGGTCGGCAGCATTGCCGTGCCGGCGCGCGAAGGCGAGCATCTCGGCGGCGCGGTGAGCGCGAGCGCCGGCGTGGCCGAGGTCGCCGCCCTCTCCGTGGACAGCACCGCCCCGCTCGCGGTGGTGGACGAAGCCGGCACGCTGGTCGGCAAGCTGGAGCGCGCAGCCGTCATCGAGGTTCTGGTCAGCGGGGCGCGGGCATGAGCGATTTCGCCGTCGCGCCCGCCCGCAGGGGCGTCCGTTTCTCGCCCGGCTGGCTGATCGCCATCGTCGTCACCGCTTTACTGGTGGCCCCCCTCGCCGCGCCGGACAGCTTTCGCTGGGCGCTGAGCTATCCCACCGCCTGGGTGGTGCCGGTTTCCGACTGGCTGCGTGCCTTCCTCTATTGGCTGGTGCGGGATCTCAGCTTCGGCCTGTTCACCTTCAAGGACATGACGCGCTTCGTGGCGTCCCTGTTCGCGGCTGCGCTTCAGGTGCCGAAGTCGATCTTCTCCACCGGCGTCACCTTCGGCGAGGACGGGTTCCACATTCCCCGCCTGTCCTGGGCCGGCATCGTCTGCGCCATGGGCATCTGGGGCTATATGCTGGGCGGCGCGCGCCTCGCCGCGCTGGGCGCGCTCGGCTTCGGCTATATTGCTTTGTTCGGGCAATGGGACAGCGCCATGGTCACGCTCTCCCAGGTGGTGCTGGCGGTGGCGTTCGGGGTCTTCTCCGGACTGATGCTCGGCATCTGGGCATTTCGCTCGCCGCGCCTCCAGCCGGCCGTGGTGGCGACGCTGGACTTCATGCAGACCGTGCCGACCTTCGCCTATCTGGTGCCACTGATCTTCCTGGTGGGCGTCGGCCCGGTCTCCGGCCTCATGGCGACCATCCTCTACGCCATGCCGCCCATGGTACGCGTGACCATGATGGCGCTGAAGGCCGTGCCGCCCGAGCTGGACGAACTCGGCCGCATGACCGGCTGCACCACCCGCCAGGCGCTATGGAAGGTGCTGGTGCCCTCGGCCCGCGACGATCTGCTGATCGGCGTCAACCAGGTGATCATGCTGACCCTCAACATGATCATCATCGCCGCCATGGTGGGCGCCGGCGGCCTCGGCTTCGACGTGCTCAACGCGCTGCGCCAGCCGAACGGCCTCGGCAAGGGCCTGGAAGCCGGCATGGCGGTGGTGGCGCTCGCCATCGTGCTCGACCGAATGAGCCGCGCCGTGGTGGAACTGCGCCCGGTGCACGGACACGCGGCCGTGGTGCGGCGGCGCTATGTCTGGGCCGGCCTTGCCGCTTTGCTCGGCTTCACGCTGCTGTCGTTCGCCATACCCGAATTGGAGGTCCTGCCGCGCGATTGGCGCGTCTCCACCGGCAGCATGTGGTCGGAAGTGGTGAGCTTCGTGAACACCCATCTGTTCACCGCCGCCGAGGCCTTCCGCACCTTCATCCTGCTGAACCTTCTGCTGCCGGTGAAGAAAGCGCTCATCGGCATGCCCTGGCCCGCGCTGATCGCCTTGGTGGGGGCCGGCGCCTGGCGGCTCGGCGGCTGGCGGTTCGCCCTCGGCATGATGGCGCTGATCGCCTTCATCCCGGTCGCCGGGCTCTGGGAGCGCGGCATGACCACCATCTATCTGTGCGGCATTTCTGCGATCCTCGCCATTCTCATCGGCGTGCCGCTCGGGGTGCTCGGCAGCCGCTCGGACCGGCTCCACAAAATCCTCGGCACCTTGTGCGACACGCTGCAGACCATGCCCGCGTTCGTCTATCTGCTGCCGGTGGTGATGCTGTTCCGCATCGGCGACGTCTCGGCCATGGTGGCGATCGTGCTTTATTCGCTGGTGCCGGCGATCCGCTTCACCGACCACGGCCTGCGCCGCGTGCCGCCCAGCCTCACCGAGGCCGGCACCATGGCCGGCTGCACCCCCATGCAGCGCCTGCTGAAGGTGGAGCTGCCCTATGCCCTGCCCGAGATCATGCTGGGGGTGAACCAGGTGATCATGATGGCGCTGAGCATGTTGGTGGTCTCGTCCTTCGTCGGCACCAACGACCTCGGCAAGCAGATCCAGGTGGCGATCTCCCAGGCCGATCCCGGCAAGGGCCTCTCGGCCGGCCTCGCCATCGCCTTCCTCGGCATATTGACGGACCGCATGATCGGCCGCTGGGTCGCCGCCCGAAAGGCGCAGATGGGGCTGGTCTGAACGCAGCGGATCTTCCTTGGGCGCGGGTTTCTCCTGCCCGCGCCCAGGGGACCGGCGCGGCCCCGCGACATCAAACCACCATTCATTTTGGCGCAGCCGGCGTTGCGGACTGAAGACGCTTATGGTTTCTGCCGCCCTGACAAATGCGGTAGGATGGTGCAGTACGCGATGACTCTTCCGGACTCCCGCATAAATTTCATAGACGGCTTACGGGCCATCGCCGTTTTCAGCGTAGTCGCCTATCACGTCGCAATCCCCGGCTTTTCCGGGGGCTTTATTGGGGTTGACATATTTTTCGTTATTTCCGGATATTTGATCATCAATCGCATTGTGAACGACATCCAGAATAATTCATTCTCGATAAGTGAGTTTTATGCCAAACGCTTCTTGCGCATATTTCCGCCATTTTTAGCCATGGTCGTGGTTACGATTATTTTAGCACAAAGCATTTTGGTTTTTCCAAATCAGTGGATGTCTTTCAGAAGCGAAATAATAGCCTCAATAGGAATGTGGATTAATTTATTATTTCTTGACCACCAGGGATATTTCGACGCATCAGCCGACAATAAATTGCTTCTTCATATGTGGTCTTTGGCTGTTGAAGAGCAATTTTACTTTATCGCGCCGATCATACTATTGATTTTCTCGGCAGTTTACGGACGCATCCGATCCCGGCGACTGCTGGAAGTGCTGGGCGCACTTCTGTTTTTCGGATCTCTGGCGGGATGCATCGCGTTCACCGCGCAGGACCGAAACCCAGCCTTCTTCATGATGCCGCTACGGGCATGGGAGTTCATTGCAGGCGGCGCGATCCCGCTGTTTCTTGAGGCCATCAAGCGCCACCGCGCCGGGGCCTTGCTGACCTGGCTCGGACTGCTTGCGACGCTAGGGGGCATCCTGGGGCTGGCCACCCTCGGCCCTTATCCCTCCTATCTCGCTCTTTTGCCGGTTGCCGGCGCAACATTTCTTATTGCTGGCGGATTGTGCAATGAACACGCAGTGCCAGTCCGCCTTCTCGCCACACGACCGTTCCGGATGATCGGCCTGGTCTCCTATTCCTGGTACCTGTGGCACTGGCCCGTGCTGACGCTCGAGCGGCTCCGCAATTTTGGCAACCACACGCTCCTGCTTGATCTGCGCTCCGCCGCCATCAGCTTCGGGCTGGCAATTCTCACCTATCTGCTCCTTGAGCGTCCGATCCGGAGGCATCGCGCTGCGCTCCTGCGGTCGTCGCCCGCGATCGCGCTGACCGGCTCGATCTCCTTGTGTGCCTTGGTGGCTTACCTCGGCGCCCGGAATGCCTCCACGAATGCTCTCGCGGCCCCGAGCACGTTTGCCGGCACCTTCGAAACCGGCGAACAGTCCTGGGCGCTCTATGAGAAGGAGAAATGCACCGCGAAAACCAAAACAGGACTTTCACAGGATTGCCTGTCGAGCATCGATGATGCTTACGGATTTTTAATCGGCGATTCGCACGCGGAAAATCTATATCGACCTCTTCTCCAGAAAATAGGCGGCACGCGATTAATTGGTTTAGCAGAACGCACCTGCCCACCAATAGATGATGTGGAAGTATTCTGGTTCGGACGCGGCGCTTTAGGTGACCTTTGCTATCGGATGCGTGAATTATCGCTGAATCAATTATCTCACATTCGCCCGAAGCCATCATTTGCAATACTTTTTGCACGCTGGAACATTTACGTACCAAATCGCCACCCAATAATATTGGATGAATTTGATGCAGCCTTGTCGGAAGCACATGACAAAGTCACCCCAGCGAAGAACCAGGAGCATGTCTTCAAGACACACTTCGATGCCATGCTGGCCAAGCTTGAAAACGTGGGCGTAAGGCGGATCCTCGTTCTCCTGCCAGGCCCGGAATTTTCCGTGGAAATTCCAATCTGCGCAGCCGCGGCGATCCAGAAGGATGCGAGCCCTCGGATATGCTCGGAACCGCGGGACGCCGTCGAGGAGCGACGCGCCGTTGCGGTGTCTTGGATCACGGCGGTTACGGCACAGCACCCGAGCGTGCGCGTCATCGACCCATTGGACGCGGTTTGCGACGCAAAGCTCTGCAACGGAATCGGCAGCGGCGGCATCTGGTACATTGATCCCCATCATTTAAGCATGACGGGTGCGAACCACGTTCTGGATTTCTTCAAGCAAGACATCGAATGGGCGAGTCAAAAATAGCCCCCCCCCCGATCGCGCGTCCGCTGATCACGTAAGAGGCGAGCATAGATATTTGCTTGGATTTCGCCCGCCCTCCGATGGGCGCTGGAGACCCGCGGCGGGCGCCTCGCCAGCCGCAAGGGGCGAATGATACCGCCCTGAAGTGGGGCCAGACGCAGCCACCTGAGCGCGGGGTGCCGGCGGAGAGAGATTGTCTTCCCGACATCCATTTTGGCGCCCCGGTTATATTATTGTCAGCGTTGTTTGATCTATTCGCAGGCGGCGCGAAATAACACTCAAATCGCGCGTATGGAACGGATACAACCATGCCGCTTGACGTCAACGGTGACCTGACCGGCTTCGATACCAAGACCCTCATCACCGTCCGCGATAGCGATTTTCCCCTCCAGCGCGGCGACAGCTTCTCGAAGATCAGCACCTTCCTCCATAAAACGGACCTGTTTCCCCATCCTCCGCAGATTTCCGACGCGGCCCAGGATCGGCTCGGGAATTGTTTCCTACTGTCCGCACTCAACAGCATCGTTCAGATTGATCCCTCCCTGATTTCCGGAATGATGAAGGATCTGCGCGGTGGAAGCGTGGTTGTTCGATTATATGACGACAAAGGCATGCCGCTCTTTTACAAATTCGAGAAGACCTACGTTACCCTCAGTTCTGGCTTTTTGAAGCGCAGCGGTTTACAGAGTCACAACGCCTATTGGGTTTATATGATCGAGAAGGCGTTCGCCTGGGTCCGCATCAGCAAGGCGAAGCGTAATGGCGAGACTCTGGACTATCGCAAAGCGCTTGACGGCGGCGAAGCGACAGAATCGTTTCGCATCTTGCTCGGCGACAAGTCCGCGTCGGTCCTGAGGATCTACAGCTCCACCGTCAATGACGATATTGACTCACCCTATTACACACTGAAGGAATCTTTACGGACCACGCTTTCGCAATATGAGAGCAAAAATCCCGTGACCCGTTCGAATGCGAACTTCTATCTCGACCGGATATTTGGCACGAACAACATCAAGGATTGCACAAACTTCCTGAAATATATCGCAAACAGCAGAATTCACGATGATTTCGTCACCTATTTCAAGGGCTCAAGCTTCCTACGGCGAGACGATGTGCTTCGATTCGTGAACGATCGCTTCCCGAACCTCGACAAGTCCGCCGCGCTTGCCCTGACGACCTATGTGCAGAAGAACTTTTCCGGAAAACGCGGCACAGGCCTTTATTCCTGCCAGGATGAGCTTCTGTTCACCCAAATACAAGCCGCACTTCAAAAGAAGGCATTCGTCACCGCCTCCACCCACAGCAGTATGGGGCGGGAGGATCCAAATTCAAGCACCACACGCGGTCTTGCCGAAAAACACGAATATCAAGTCTTTGGAACATGTATCGACGATACCACGCAATTGCGTTTCGTCATGTTGCGCAATCC
>NCEH01000086.1 GCA_002304505.1 Rhizobiales bacterium 32-66-11
CGGGCTTTACACTTGGCCGCTGCTGCGCACCCTCGGCCTGGAGCAGGAGACGCGCTTCGCGGCCTATCTCGAAGCCCTGGACGCGCAGGGCCTGTCGCGAGGCTAGCCGCTCAGGACAGGCCGCCAATGACGCCGTGCGCATCGTCGCGGTGGAGCCGGTGGGCGCCTATGCGGTGCGCCTCGGCTTCGACGACGGCCACGGCACCGGGCTTTACACTTGGCCGCTGCTGCGCACCCTCGGCCTGGAGCAGGAGACGCGCTTCGCGGCCTATCTCGAAGCCCTGGACGCGCAGGGCCTTTCGCGAGGCTAGCCGCTCAGGACAGGCCGCCAATGACGCCGTGCGCATCCACGAAGATGTGCTCGGCCGCCGGCACCGAGGGCAGGCCCGGCATGGTCATGATGTCGCCCGCCAGCGCCACCACGAAGCCGGCGCCGGCGGAAAGGCGCACCTCGCGCACCGGCAGCGTGTGCCCGGTCGGGGCATTGCGCAGCTTGGGGTCAGCGGAGAAGCTGTACTGGGTCTTGGCCATGCACACCGGCAGGGCGCCGAAGCCGGCCGCTTCCAGCTCGGCGAGGCGCGCGGCGGCGGTGGCGCTGAAGGCCACGCCGCCGGCATGATAGATGCGCTTGGCCACGGTCTCGATCTTCTGCGCCAGCGGCATGGCGTCGGGATAGAGGGGCGCGAAGGCATTGGGGCGCGCGGCGAGCGCCACCACCTCATGGGCCAGCGCCTCGGCCCCGGCGCCGCCGTCCGCCCAATGGGTGCACACGTGCACGTTCACGCCGAGCGCGGCGAGCGTGGAGCGCACAACATCCACTTCGCCCGCGGTGTCTGAGGTGAAGCGGTTCAGCGCCACCACCACCGGCACGCCGAAGCCGCGCATGTTCTCCACATGGCGCACCAGATTGTCGATGCCGGTATGGACGGCGCCGAGATTCTCGGCCGAAAGCTCCTTCACCGCCACGCCGCCGTGCATCTTCAGCGCCCGGATGGTGGCGACCACCACCACCGCGTCGGGCGCAAGGCCGGCCTGGCGGCACTTGATGTCCATGAATTTTTCCGCGCCGAGATCGGCGCCGAAGCCCGCTTCGGTGACGACATAATCCGCCAGCGCCAGCGCGCTGCGGGTGGCGATCACGCTGTTGCAGCCATGGGCGATGTTGGCGAACGGGCCGCCATGCACCAGGGCCGGGGTATGCTCCATGGTCTGCACGAGATTGGGCTGGAACGCGTCGCGCAGCAGCGCCACCATGGCGCCGATGCCCTTCAGTTCGCCGGCCGTCACCATGCGCCGGCCGCGGGTCTGGCCGATGACCATGCGGGCGAGGCGCTCTTCCAGCTCCGGCAGGGACTTGGCGAGGCAGAAAATGGCCATCACCTCGCTCGCCACCGTGATGTCGAACCCATCCTCGCGCGGAAAGCCGTTGGGCGCGCCGCCGAGGCCGGTGACGATCTCGCGCAGCGCGCGGTCGTTGAGGTCCAGCACGCGCCGCCAGCTGATCCGCCGGGCGTCGAGGTCCAGCGCATTGCCCCAGTACATATGATTGTCGATCAGCGCGGACAGCAGATTGTGCGCGGCGCCGATGGCGTGCAGATCGCCCGTGAAATGCAGGTTGATGTCCTGCATGGGCACGATCTGCGCGCGCCCGCCGCCGGTCGCCCCGCCCTTGGAGCCGAAGCAGGGGCCGAGGGAGGGTTCGCGCAGGCACACGGCGGTGCGCTTGCCGATGCGGGTGAGGGCATCGCCGAGGCCGATGGTGGTGGTGGTCTTGCCCTCGCCCGCCGGGGTCGGGCTGATGGCGGTCACGAGAATCAGCTTGCCCGGCTTCGCGTCGGCGCGGCTCGGGGCGATGGCGCCGTCCCCGTCCGTGAGGGTGCGCACGAAATCCTGCGAGAGCTTGGCCTTGTGCGGTCCGTAGCGGAACAGCGCGTCGGCGGGAATGCCGAGCTTTGCGCCCACCTGCTCGATCGGCAAGGGCACCACGCTGGCGGCGATGGCGGCATCGCTGGTGGGGTCGATCTGGCGTGCCGTCGTCTGGTGCATGCGGGCGCTCCCCGGTTTTACGTCACAAGCGCTCTAGCCGGGAGTTGCAGAGGCGGCAAGCCTTGGCCGGCCGCGCACGCGTCAATGGCGCCTTATTTTGCGCATGGCGCGGCGCTATCCAGGGCGAAGGCCGCCCCGCGGCGCCGGGCCGGCGCGTGTGCCGCATCCTCTTATGCCGCCTCTTATGCCGCCTCTTGTCCCTCCTCCTGGGACATATCCTTGTTTGCATTGCACCGCGGCGGCGGAGGGAGCAAGGTCGCGGCGCGAGGACCAGGAACGCCGGCGTGACGCCAGCGTCACACCGCCCCGCTAAACCATCGCCATCGGCCCCCGTTTTGCGTGCGGGCCGCATCGAGCTTGAGGGATAGAACCATGCTGAAGGGTAAGGTCGCCGTCGTTACCGGGTCCACCAGCGGTATCGGGCTCGCTTATGCGCGCGCCTTCGCGGAGCAGGGCGCGAACGTGGTCATCAACGGCCTCGGCGATGCCGCCGCCATCGAGGCCGAGCGCACCAAGATCGAGAGCGACTTCGGCGTCAAGGCGCTCTATTCCGACGCCAACATGCTCAATGCCGAAGAGATCGGCGGCATGGTGAAGCTCGCCGAGACCGAGTTCGGCGCCTGCGATATCCTGGTCAACAATGCCGGCATCCAGCATGTGGCGCCGATCGAGGAATTCCCGATCGAGACCTGGAACACGATCATCGCGATCAATCTCACCGCCGCCTTCATCGCCACACGCGCCGCCATCCCGGGTATGAAGGCGAAGAAGTGGGGCCGCATCATCAACACCGCCTCGGCCCATGCGCTGGTCGGCTCGCCCTTCAAATCGGCCTATGTGGCGGCCAAGCACGGCATTGCCGGCCTGACCAAGGTGACCGCGCTGGAAACCGCCACCTTCGGCATCACCTGCAACGCCATCTGCCCGGGCTATGTGTGGACGCCCCTGGTGGAGAAGCAGATCCCCGATACCGCCAAGGCCCGCGGCATGACGGAAGAGCAGGTGAAGCGCGACGTGATCCTCGCCGCCCAGCCCACCAAGGAATTCATCACGGTGGAGGAAGTGGCGGCGCTGGCGGTGTTCCTGGCCTCCGACAATGCCCGGTCCATCACCGGCTCCATGCAGCAGATCGACGGCGGCTGGGTCGCCGAATGAGGGTCCTGCGGCGGGAGCCGGTCCGATGAGATTGCGCGGCCGATCCAAGGGCGCCACTCCGGACGCGGCCGCCGCCGCAGAGTCTTTGCCCGGAACCACGGCCGGCGGGGTGCACTCCCCCGCCGGCATGGCCCGAGACCCCGCCTCCGGCGCGGCGGAGATCGCCGCCGAGCTCGCGGCGAGCAAGGGACCCGGCAAAGGAACGGAGAAGGCGCCTAAGGGCGCCGGCGCGAAGAACCCCAAGGCGTCGAGCCCCAAGGCGTCGGGTCCGAAGGCAAGGGCGTCTGGGATGAAGTCTTCCGGCGTCAAGGCGATTTCCCTCGCGCTCCAGGGCGGCGGCGCCCATGGGGCCTTCACCTGGGGCGTGGTGGACCGCCTGCTCCAGGAAGACCGGCTGGTCATTTCCGGCATTTCCGGCACCAGCGCCGGGGCGATGAATGCGGTGGTGCTGGCCTCGGGCCTTGCCAAGGGCGACCGGGAGCAGGCGCGCGGCGCGCTGACCCAGTTCTGGCGCGACGTTTCCCGCGACGGGCGCATGTCGCCGATCCAGCGCTCGGCCTTCGACCGGCTGATGGGCAACTGGTCGCTCGCCAAGAACCCGGCCTATCTCGCCATGGAAGTCGCGGCCCGGTTCTTTTCCCCTTATGATTTCAACCCGTTGAACATCAATCCCCTGCGCGAGATCATCGACGCCCATGTGGATTTCGAGGCGATCCGCGCTTCGGACGTGAAGGTGTTCATCTCCGCCACCAATGTGCACACCGGGCGCGCGCGCATCTTCGGCCATACCGAGATGACCGCCGATGCGGTGATGGCCTCGGCCTGCCTGCCGTTCCTGTTCCAGGCGGTGGAGATCGACGGCGTGCCCTATTGGGACGGCGGCTATATGGGCAATCCGCCGCTGTTTCCGCTGTATGAGAAGGCGGATGCGGACGACATCCTCCTGGTGCAGATCAATCCCGTGGTGCGCGAGCAGACGCCCCGCACGGCGGCGGAAATCCAGAACCGCATCAACGAGATCACCTTCAACGCCTCGCTGCTCTCCCAATTGCGCGCCATCGACCACGCGACCCAATTGATCGAACAGGGGCTGCTGACGCGCTGGACCCTGGGCGGCTCGGGCTATCGGCGGGTGCGGCTGCATCGCATCGGCACCGATCAATTGGTGGATTTCGACCTCTCCTCCAAGCTCAATGCCGAATGGGCGTTCCTCCAGCACCTGCGGGACGTGGGGCGCAAGGCGGCCGAGGATTTCCTCGCCGCCCATTTCGACGACCTCGGCAAGCGCTCTACCCTCGACCTGCGGCTGGAGCTGGCGGACTAGAGCCGGATCTGCCCATAATGAATCGCCTTGGGCGTTTCATTATGGGCAGATCGCGCTCTAGAGGGGATCGCGGCCGCGCGGCGGCGGCGCGGCTTTCGCCCTCAGCCGGGATCGCGGAAGCGGTTGGTGATGGGATAGCGGCGATCGCGGCCGAAATTGCGCACCGTCACTTTTACGCCCGGCGCGGCCTGCCGGCGCTTGTATTCGGCAAGGTTCAGCATGCGGTCCACCCGCTTCACCAGCGCTTCGTCGAACCCTTCCGCCACCAATTGGGCCACCGAGGTTTCCGATTCCACCAGTCGGGCGAGGATCGCGTCGAGCACCTCGTAGGGCGGCAGCGAATCCTGGTCTTTCTGGTTCTCGCGCAATTCGGCGGTGGGCGGCTTGTCGATCAGGCGCGGGGCGATCACCTCGCCGTCCGGGCCGAGCGCGCCCACCGGCTTCCAGCGGTTGCGCAAATGGGAGAGGCGGAACACCTCGGTCTTGTACAGGTCCTTGATGGGATTGTAGCCGCCGTTCATGTCGCCATAGAGCGTGGCGTAGCCGGTGGACATTTCCGACTTGTTGCCCGTGGTCACCACCATCGGGCCGAACTTGTTGGAGATCGACATCAGCAGCGTGCCGCGCACGCGGGACTGAAGATTTTCCTCCGTCACATCCTTCTCGCGGCCGGCGAACAGGGGCGCGAGCATGCCCTCCAGCGCTTCCACGGCCGGGGCGATGGGGACGATATCGTAGCGCACGCCGAGCTTTTCGGCCACGTCCGCCGCATCGGCGAAGCTGTCGGGCGAGGTGTAGCGATAGGGCAGCATGATGCAATGGACCTTGTCCGGTCCGAGCGCATCCACCGCCATCGCGGCGCAGATGGCGCTGTCCACGCCGCCGGAGAGGCCGAGCACCACGCCGGGAAAGCCGTTCTTGGTCACATAATCCCGCAGCCCGAGCACGCAGGCGGCATAATCGGCCTCGTCGCCCTCGATCCGGTCGGCGAGTGGCGCCTCGATGCAGCGCCAGCCATTGGCGAAGCGCTCCCATACCGTGAGGCGCACGCGCTCCTGGAAGCCGGGGAATTGCATGGCGAGCGTGCGGTCGGCATTGAGCGCGAACGAGGCGCCGTCGAACACCAATTCGTCCTGCCCGCCCACCTGGTTCACATAGAGCAGCGGCAATCCGCTCTCCACCACGCGGGCGACGGCAATATTGGCGCGCTCGTCATAGACCGAGCGGCGATAGGGCGAGCCATTGGGGACGATGAGGATTTCGGCGCCGGTCTCGGCGAGGCATTCCACCACGTCCGGGCCCCAGATGTCCTCGCACACCGGCACGCCGAGCCGCACGCCCTTGAAGGGAATCGGGCCGGGCAGGGGGCCGGGCACGAACACCCGCTTCTCGTCGAACACCCCGTAATTGGGCAGGTCCACCTTGTAGCGGATCGCGGCAATGCGCCCCGCCTCCAGCAGCAGCACGGCATTGTGGAGCCGGCCATTATCCACCCAGGGCGTGCCGAGCAGCAGCGCCGGGCCGTCCGTGCTCTCCGCCGCGAGGTCTTCCACGGCCTTGCGGCACGCCTGCTGGAACGCCGGCTTCAACACCAGGTCCTCGGGCGGATAGCCGCACAGGAATAATTCGCTGAACACCACGAGGTCGGCGCCCTGCGCCTTGGCCTCGTCGCGCACGGCGCGGATGCGCGCGGCATTGCCCGCGACGTCGCCGACCACGGGATTGAGCTGGGCGGCCGCGATCAGCAGCCGGTCTGCGGGGACGGGGGAAGCAGGTTCGATCATGGCATCGCAGGTTTAGCCGTCGCGGCGCGCGGGCGGAAGGGGTGAAGGATCACGACGACGCGGGAAAGCCGTGCGTCTGCCGCAACCCCTCCGCGAGCGCGATGCCGGCGGACACGGCCACATTGAGCGAGCGCAGGCCGGGACGCAGGGGAATGAGCAGGCGCGCATCGGCGCGCGCGTGCACCTCCGGCGGCACGCCGGCCGACTCGCGCCCGAACAGCAATACATCTTGCGGGGAAAACGCGAACTCAACGTAAGGCATTGCGCCGCGGGTGGTGAAAAGCACCAGCCTTCGATCCTCCGCGCGCCGCCAGGCGTCGAAGGCCGCGAACGAATCGTGCCGTACAAATTCCACATGGTCGACATAATCCATGCCGGCCCTGCGGAAGGCGGCGACGCCGAGCGGAAACCCCGCCGGTTCGATGAAATGCACGGGAACGCCAAGGCATGCGCCGGTGCGCAGGCAGGTTCCGGCATTCTGCGCGATGTCCGGACAATAAAGGGCGAGGATCATGGGATCGCGGTCTCCGCAGGGCAAATATGGCCATATCGTGCCAGTGTTCAGGCAGAAGCAGGACCGCGTGCCGCATGGCGACGATCTGGACAAGGGCAAAAGAGGGTGCAATTAGAGGCACTCGAAGGTGGCTCTTTGCGTAAGCGGAGCTGTCACATTCGACCTCGCGTCGCGCGCGGCCCGGTTCGGGATGCCCGTGCAACGATTATCCCGCAGGAACTGCGCGCCGCGATGGTCTGATCGGACAGACGAGTGAGGACAAGCGCCGTGGCACATACGGAGACGTCGGGAACCAACCGCCGGGACTTCCTTTATATCGCGACCGGCGCTGTCGGCGCGGTGGGCGTCGCCGGCATGATCTGGCCGTTCGTCTCCCAATTGCAGCCGGATGCGTCCGTGCTGGCGCTCTCCACCACCGAGGTGGACCTGTCGCCGATCCAGGAAGGCCAGATCGTGACCTTCATGTGGCGCGGCAAGCCGATCTTCGTGTTCAACCGGCTCGCGAAGGACGTGGAACTCGCCCGCGCCGTGCCGCTCAACCAGCTGATCGACCCGCAGACCGACCAGGACCGCGTGAAGGCCGGCCACGACAAATGGCTCGTGGTGATCGGCATCTGCACCCATCTCGGCTGCGTCCCGCTCGGCCACCAGGGCAATTATGACGGCTGGTTCTGCCCCTGCCACGGCTCGCAATATGATTCGTCGGGCCGCGTGCGCGTCGGGCCGGCGCCGCTGAATCTGGCGGTGCCGCCGTACAATTTCGTTTCTGACTCCAAGATCGTGATTGGCTGACGCGCGGTCGTCGCCCGCTCAAAAAAGGTTGGACCCATGGAAGGACATTCCACCTACCAGCCCCAGGGAAAGATCGCGCGCTGGTTCGAGAGCCGGTTGCCGATCGTGGGGCTCCTGCATTCTTCGGCGGTGTCGTATCCGACCCCGAAGAATCTGAACTATTGGTACACGTTCGGCGCCATCCTCACGATGATGCTGGGGGTGCAGATTCTGTCCGGCGTCGTGCTGGCGATGCACTACACGGCGTTTGCGCCGATCTCCTTCGCCCGCGTCGAGCACATCATGCGCGACGTGAGCTTCGGCTGGCTGCTGCGCTACATCCACGCCAACGGCGCCTCGATGTTCTTCATCGCGGTCTATATCCACATTTTTCGCGGCCTCTATTACGGCTCCTACAAGGCGCCCCGCGAGGTGCTGTGGATCCTCGGCGTGATCATCTACCTGCTGATGATGGCCACCGCCTTCATGGGCTATGTGCTGCCCTGGGGCCAGATGTCCTATTGGGGCGCCACCGTCATCACGAACCTGTTCTCGGCCATCCCGGTGGTCGGCACGGTGATCGTGGAATGGCTGTGGGGCGGCTATTCGGTCGGCGACCCGACCCTGAACCGCTTCTTCGCGCTGCATTATCTGCTGCCCTTCATGATCGCGGGCGTCGTCATCCTGCACATTTGGGCGCTGCACCACGTGGGACAGAACAATCCCGACGGCGTGGAAGTGAAGAGCGTCGCCAAGGACACCGTGCCTTTCACCCCGTACGCGACGGTGAAGGACATTTTCGGCATGGTGGTGTTCCTGCTGTTCTTCTCCTACTTCATCTTCTACATCCCGAACTACATGGGCCATCCGGACAATTACATTCCGGCCAACCCGCTCTCCACCCCCGCGCACATCGTGCCGGAATGGTACTTCCTGCCCTTCTACGCGATCCTGCGCTCGATCCCGGACAAGCTCGGCGGCGTGCTCGCCATGTTCAGCGCCATCGCGGTGCTGGCCTTCCTGCCCTGGCTTGACACCTCCAAGGTGCGCTCGGCCCGCTATCGTCCCCTCTACCGCCAGTTCTTCTGGATCTTCGCGGTGGTGGCGGTGGGCCTCGGCTATCTCGGCTCGCAGCCTGCGGAAGGCGGTTTCGTCATCGCCTCGCGCATCCTGACGGCCTATTACTTCATTCACTTCCTCATCATCCTGCCTCTGCTCGGCCTGTTCGAGCGCCCGAAGCCGCTGCCGGCCTCCATCGCGGACGCCGTCCTGGCGCGCCATGGCGCCACGGTGGTTGCGGGCGCGGCCGCCCCGCAGACCAAGGGCTGAGCGAGCACGCGGAGAGAGAGATGATCAAGCGCAGTATCCTCTTCGGTGCCGTCGCGGCGGCCCTCCTGCTGGGTGCGCCGGCACGGGCCGCCGAAGGCGGGCACGACGATCTTCCCCATCGGGAATCCTGGTCGTTCGCCGGCCCCTTCGGGAGTTTCGACCAGGGGCAGCTCCAGCGTGGCTTCAAGGTGTTCCGTGAAGTCTGTGCCAGCTGTCACTCGGCCAATTTCTTCTACTTCCGCAACCTGTCGCAGCCCGGCGGTCCCGGCTTCAGCGAGGCCCAGGCCAAGGCGGTGGCGAGCGAATACCAGATCACCGACGGGCCGAACGACCAGGGCGAGATGTTCCAGCGCCCCGGCCGCCTCTCGGACCAATGGCCGGCGCCGTTCCCGAACGACCAGGCCGCGCGCGTCGCCAATGGCGGCGCCCTGCCGCCCGACTTCTCGGTGCTCGCCAAGGCGCGCGCCAGCCATGTCGGCTTCCCGGGCTTCATCCTGGACGCCTTCACCCAGTATCAGGAAGGCGGCGTGGACTATATCCACGCGCTGCTGACCGGCTATGTGGACCCGCCGGAAGGCACGAAGGTGCAGCCCGGCCTGCACTACAACAAATATTTCCCCGGCCACCAGATCGCCATGCCCAAGCCGATCAGCGATGGGCAGGTGGAATACACCGACGGCACCCCGGCGACGCTGGATAATTATTCCCGCGACGTGTCGGCTTTCATGATGTGGATGGCCGAACCCCATCTCGACGCGCGCAAGCGCATCGGCTTCCAGGTCATGATCTTCCTGTTCGTGTTCGCCGGCCTGCTTTACTTCACCAAGAAGAAGGTCTGGAAGGACGTGGCGCACTAAGCGCCGCTTCCGGCATCGAGAAGAAAGAAGGGCCCCCTTGCGGGGCCCTTTTCTTTTGGGCCGGTCGTCCGGCGACAGGTCCGTACGGGGAAGGGGCGCCTCAGTCGCCGCATTTAGCTCGCCGAATTTCGGCGCGTGAAACTTCGCCCGAAATGGCGGTGTCATCGGCGCGAGAGGCCCGGAGAAGCGTCACGAAACCGCTGTTCGTCCGCGCTAAGCCCTTGTTTCACGTGAAACATTTTTCGCGCGCCGGGCCGTAACTCGCCGTCCTGGCGCGGATTTTCCCTAGGCTTGGGCGCCAAACACCCGGTAGCGCCGCGGCACTAGGCCGACTTGCGAACCGATTTCCAGCCCCTCGCCAAACGGCACCGCCGCTTCCACCACCACATGCCCGCTCGGCACCACGATCTGGATATCGGCCCGGCGGATCGGCCCAAAGGTGCGCACCGCCAGCACCTTGCCGAAGAAGGGCGCCTGCGCCGGATCGGCCAGATCCACCTCATGCGGCCGGGCCAGCAGGCGCGCCGGGCCTTCGCTGGCGCCCTGGGAATCCAGCGCGATCGCCCGCTCGCCCAGGAACAGGCGGCCACCCCGCACATCCGCCGGCAGCGACAGGCTTTCCCCAATGAAATCATGCACAAAGGCCGTGGCGGGGGTCTCATAGACCTCGCCCGGCGTGCCGATCTGCTCGATCCGGCCCTTGCCCATCACCACCACCCGGTCGGCCAGCTCCAGCGCCTCCTCCTGGTCGTGGGTGACGAGCACGGAGGTGACGGGGAGTTCCTCGTGCAACTGCCGCAGCCACCGGCGCAATTCCTTGCGCACCTTGGCATCCAGGGCGCCGAACGGCTCGTCCAGCAGCAGGATGCGGGGCGAGATGGCGAGCGCACGGGCGAGCGCCACCCGCTGGCGCTGGCCGCCCGAAAGCTGGGCGGGATAGCGGTCCGCCAGCCAGTCGATCTGCACCAGGGCAAGCAATTCGCTCACCTTGGCGCGGATCGCGGCCTCCGGCAGCTTGTCCGCGCCCTTGCGCACCCGCAGGCCGAAGGCGACGTTCTCGAACACACTCATATGGCGGAACAGGGCATAGTGCTGGAACACGAAGCCCACGTTGCGCTCGCCCACCGAGCGGTTGAGCGCATCCGCGCCATCGAAGCGGACTTCCCCGCTGTCGGGCCATTCCAGCCCGGCGATGATGCGCAGCAGCGTGGTCTTGCCGGAGCCGGAGGGTCCGAGCAGCGCCACCAATTCGCCGGTGGGAATGTGCAGGTTCACCGCGTCCAGCGCCGTGAAGCCCTTGTAGGTCTTGGTGATATTGACGACGTCGATGCTCATCGGGGTTCCTCCTCCGCGAGCCGGCTTTCGAGGATGGTCTTGGCGATCAGCGTGACCAGGGCCAGCAGGGCGAGCAGCGAGGCGACCGCGAACGAGGCGCCGAACTGGTACTCATTGTACAAAATCTCGATATGGAGCGGCATGGTGTTGGTAAGCCCGCGCACATGGCCAGACACCACGGAGACAGCGCCGAACTCGCCCATCGCCCGGGCGTTGCAGAGCAGAACTCCATAGAGCAGCGCCCATTTCACATTGGGCAGCGTCACGCGGAAGAAGGTGGAAAAGCCGGAGGCGCCGAGCGAGATCGCCGCCTCTTCCTCCGCCGTGCCTTGATCCTGCATCAGCGGGATCAATTCGCGCGCCACGAACGGAAAGGTGACGAAGATGGTCGCCAGCACGATGCCGGGCAGGGCGAAGATGATCTTGATGTCCCACGCCTGGAGCGGGGCGGCCAACAGCCCCTGGCTGCCGAACAGCAGCACATAGATCAGCCCCGCCACCACCGGCGAAACCGAGAATGGCAGGTCAATCAGGGTGATGAGCAGGCTCTTGCCGGCGAATTCGAACTTCGCGATGGCCCAGGACGCCACCAGCCCGAAGATCACATTCGCCGTCACCGAGATCGCCGCCACAAGCAAGGTCAGGCGGATCGCGGCGAGCGCATCCGGATCGGAAAGCGCCGCTACATAGGCCGCGAAACCCCGCTTGAAGGCCTCCACGAACACCAGCAGCAGCGGCAGGCCGATGAACAGGCCGAGAAAGGCGAGGGCAATCAGGGTCAGGGCAATGCGCACCGCCGCCGGCTCGGTGCGTGCGGGGCGATGGCCGTTCTGCGTCCGCGCCTGTTTCGCCAGCGTCGGCGGCCCATCGGAGGCGAGGGGCTGGACCAGAGCGGTCGGGTGGATGGTGCTCAACGCCCCCTCCCACCGCGAGATTCCGCCCAATGTTGCAAGCGGTTGATGATGAACAGAAGGACGAAGGAGGCGAGCAGCATCACGCTGGCGATGGCGGTGGCATCGGCATAGCGGAATTCCTCCAGCCGGATCACGATCAGCAGCGGCGCAATCTCCGAGACCCCCGGCAGATTGCCGGCGATGAAGATGACCGAGCCGTATTCACCCACCGCGCGGGCGAACGCCATGGCAAAGCCGGTGAGAAGCGCCGGCCATATGGTGGGCAGCACCACGCGCCAGATGGTCTGGCCTCGGGTGGCGCCGAGGCTTGCGGCGGCATCCTCCAGTTCTGCGTCGAGATCGGCCAGCACCGGCTGCACCGTGCGCACGACGAACGGCAGGCCGATGAAGACCAAAGCCACCAGTATGCCCAGCGGGGTGAAGGATACCTGGACGCCGAGCGGCGCCAACAGGCTGCCGATCCAGCCGTTTTCGGCATAGAGCGTGGTCAGCGCAATGCCGGCAACCGCCGTGGGCAAAGCGAAGGGAATGTCGATGACGGCATCCACCACCCGCTTGAAGGGAAAGTCGTAGCGCACCAAGACCCACACCACGAGGCCGCCGAACACGAGATTGATGGCGGCAGCGGCGAGCGAAAGGCCGAACGAAATCTGCAACGCATGCAAGGTGCGGGCATTGCTCATGATCACCATCAGCCGGTCGAAGCTCAGTTCGCTGGTCTTCAGGAACAGGGCCGAGAGCGGCAGCAGGACGATCAGGCACAGCCAGGTCAGCGTGAGCCCGAAGGTGAGGCCGAAGCCGGGAATGACGCTCGGCTTGCGGAAGGTGAACCGCGATGCGGTGGCAGTGGCCATCGTGTTCTTTCGGTCAGGTCCCCGATGCCGGCGATCCTGATCCCATGGGGACGCTGGGGAAAGGGGGGAAGAGAAGGCGGAGCCGGCGCAGGCGCCACATCTGCCGCGGGCCGGTTGCTCCCACCCCTGGAGTCAGGCGTGGGAGATCTTCGGTCCAGATCAATTGGAATAGATCTGGTCGAAGACGCCGCCGTCGGAGAAGTGGGTCTTCTGCGCCTTGGTCCAGCCGCCGAACACCTGATCGATGGTGAACAGCTCTACCGGGGCGAACTTGTCCTTGTATTTTGCCGCAATAGCCGGATCGCGCGGGCGATAATAGTTTTTAGCGGCGATCTCCTGGCCTTCCGGCGTGTAGAGATATTTCAGATATGCTTCCGCGACCGCGCGGGTGCCGCGCTTGTCGACCACCTTGTCGACCACCGCAACCGGCGGCTCGGCGAGGATCGAGAGCGAGGGGGTGATGATGTCGAACTTGTCCGGCCCCAGCTCGTTGATGGAGAGATAGGCCTCGTTCTCCCAGGCGATCAGCACATCGCCGATGCCGCGCTCGACGAAGGTGACGGTAGAGCCGCGCGCGCCGGTATCCAGCACGGGCGCGTTCTTGAACAAGGCGGCGACGAACGCCTTCGCCTTCGCCTCATCCCCGCCATTGTGCTTGAGCGCATAGCCCCAGGCCGCGAGATAGTTCCAGCGGGCGCCGCCGGAGGTCTTGGGGTTCGGCGTCACCACCTTGATGCCGGGCTTGATCAGGTCGTTCCAGTCCTTGATGCCCTTGGGATTGCCCTTGCGCACCAGGAAAACGATGGTCGAGGTGTAGGGCGCCGCATTGTCCGGCAGCCTCTTCTGCCAATCGGCGGCGAGAAGGCCGCGCGCGGCGATGGCGTCGATGTCATAGGCCAAAGCGAGGGTCACCACGTCGGCTTCCAGCCCGTCGATCACCGAGCGCGCCTGCTTGCCGGACCCGCCGTGGGATTGGCGCACCGTCAGCGTGGTGCCGGGGGCGTCCTTGGCCAGCTGCGCCGCGAATGCTTTGTTGAACGCGCCATAGAATTCGCGGGTCGGATCATAGGAGACGTTGAGCAACGTCACCTCGGCGGCGAGCGCCGGGGCGGCTGCGAGGGAGAGCGACAGGGTAGCGGCGGCCGCGAGGCGGGAAAACGGGAAGCGAGCGGACATTGGACCTCCGGCTGGCGCACCCCTGCCGTACCGGAAAGTCGGCGCGGCCGGGCGATGGATCGTTCGGATTTCCGAACGATGTCACCGCTTTCCCGGCCGGTCAATATTTTAACTCAACAAAATCGATAGATTTTTATATTACAAAATTGGAGCGTTTTTATTCACGCTGTGCGCCGCAGGTGAATGCCGCATTCGGTCTTGGCCGCCCCCCGCCAGCGCCCAGCGCGCGCATCCTCGCCGGGTGCGACGCGGCTGGTGCAAGGCATACAGCCGACGGAGGCGAAGCCGAATGTCTTCAGCGGGTGCTCGGGCAGCCCGTGGGCCTTTATCCAGCCGGCAATTTCGGCTGGTCCCACGGCGGCGAGGGGGTTGAACTTGATGTGCCGGCCGTCCGCCTCCACCACGGGGATGCGGAGCCGGGTGACCGCCTGATAGCGCTTGCGCCCGTTCAGCCAGGCGTCAAAGGGCGCGAGCGCCCGCGCCAGCGGCTCCACCTTGCGCAGGGCGCAGCAGGCGTCGGTGTCCGAGGCCCACAAGTCATTATCGCCATCCCGCCCCGCACGTGCGGCTTCGTCGGGATGGGAGGTCAGAACCTGGGTCAGCCCCAGGCGGTCGATGAGCTGGTCGCGATAAGCCAGCGTCTCGGGAAAGAGATGGCCGGTGTCAAGGAAGAGCACCGGCATCGTGCGGTCCACCTGCGCAACCATGTGCAGCAGCACCACCGATTCTGCGCCGAAAGACGACACGCTGGCGACACGGTCGGGGAAGGCTTCCTGGGCCGCGGCGATGATTGCCAGCGGGTCGGCATCCTCCAGTCGCGCATCCAGCAGGGCGGCGTGGCGCGCGAGCGCGGCTTCAGGTTCGAGCACGGGTAACAGATTGCTCATGGCAAAGTCCTCAGCCTTGCGGCGCGGCGGCAAGGCGGGCCCGCAGGGCGGTGGGACGTCCATCGGCCGTGGGCTGGTAGAACACGGAATAGGTCTTCAATGCGTCTTCCAGGGCGCCGGCGTCGGAGGCCTTGGAAATCTCGAACGCATTGAAGCCGCAGCGCACCATCATCAGCAGCTGATCGCGCAGCACATTGCCGGCGGCGCGCAGTTCGCCGGTGAAGCCGAGCCGCTCGCGCAGCAGCCGCGCCTGGGTGTAAGCGCGGCCATCGCGGAACTTTGGAAAGGTCAGCACGATCAGCGCAATCTGGTGCAGGTGCGGTTCCAGCGTGCGCACGTCGGCATCATTGGGCACCAGCACGCCCACGGGCTCGTTCCGGCCGGCGAGCGTCTCGTGCTCGGCCAGGAAGCGGGCGAGCGGGATCAGCACCGGGCCGGACGGCAAGGCTGCATCATCCTCGATGCGCACGAAGGGATCGGCAGCGGCGAGGCCGTTCTTAACCAGCGACATAGGCGCGCTCCTTGAAGGGCTCGATGCCGAGGCGCTGGACCACGGAGATGAAGCTTTCGGATTTGTCGTGGCGCAGTG
>NCEH01000087.1 GCA_002304505.1 Rhizobiales bacterium 32-66-11
GCAGCGCAGGCAAGGGCCTGCTGCCGATAGGCTGTCATGATGGGCTTGCGCGTGCCGCCGCCTGCAACGGGGTCACCCTGGCGTCGCTTATGCTCCTCCCCACGGACGCTTCCAAGCCTTCCACCAGCACACGGCCGGCCGTCAGCCCGCTGCGGCGATCTCGGCGATCTTCAGAGCGCCGAGCGCCTCGTCGAGGGCCGTGATGCAGAAATCCTTGGAGCGGCCGATCCTGATCCCCACCTCGACCATGTCCTGGCGGTGGAGCGCGACGAGGTCACGGAAGCGTTTCGCGTCGCGCGACCTGCGCGTGACGGCGGGTTCCTGGCGATCGATGCGGCGCTCCCTGTCGAGCGCCCATTCCCCGGCATCCTTGCGGCGCAGGAACGTCTCATTGACGTCCTGCCCCTTCCGACGGATCTGGGCTCTCCAGGCGCCGGATTTTAGTTTAGTGAGGGGAGCCAATCTGGGGGCGCTCGGTGTGCTATCAGGTGGTCACCCAGGCGGTCCGAGAGTGCCATGATGGTCAGGGTGAGGTGCTTGTCCGGCAGGAAGGGAATGACACCGCCATCGCAGATGTAGAGATTGTCGATCTCGTGGCTGCGCAAATTGGTGTCCACCGTACCGCCGGCCGGATCCGCCGACATGGGCGTTGTGCCAGCGTAATGGATGCCGGTGCCGCTATTGTCCACGCTGGCGTGCACCAGGGTGGAGGACGCCCGCCGCAGCACCTTGCGGCCCCAGGCGAGCATGGCGGCCATGCGCTGGCGCCCAGTCTCCGTCACCGCGAAATCCACATCCACATGCCGCACGCCATAGCGGTCCTGTGTCCGGCCGGGGCGCACCTGGTTGCCCGGCACGACCTCGCCGGCACAGAACAGGCCGAGCGTCACGTAGCTGTAAAACATCATCCGCGCCATCCGCACCTTCAGCGCCGGGGGAAAGCGCCCCATGCCCGTCAGATAATGCGGCACATCGGGAATGCCGTGGATGCCGTGGCCGATGAAGGGGAAGGACGAGCCGTCCGGCAGCTTGCCGCGCGACATCAGGATCAGCAGGTCGCCATAGCCGATGTCATAGCTCCGTCGCCGGCCCCACAGCTTCCAGAGCGACGTGGATAGGACCGCCTTGGGATTGTCCTGCAGCGCCAGCCCCACGCGGCCATTGTCGTTGGAGAGGCCGGCGGGGCTCGCCGCATCCGCGGAATTGAACAGGATGCGCGGCGTCTCGACCGCGCCGGTAGCCAACACCACCAACTTCGCCTTCAGGCTGCGGCGCTCGCTGGTCCGCGTGTCCACATACTCCACCGCCGAGATGGAGCGCGATCCATCCGCGCGGACAAGCCGGACCACCTTTGCGTGCGTGCGCAGCTCGTAATTGGGCCGGCGGCGCAGCTCAGGCAAAAGACGGGCGGAGAATTTATAGACTGCTCCCACGGGGCAGCCGGACGTGCATACGCCGGTGGAGACGCAGGCCCCCTCGGTGCCTGCGCGGGTGTTGATGGCCTTGCGGTTGGGAATGGCGTGCGAATAGGCCTCGCCCAGCGACTTAACTGCCCGCACCACCAGTTCGTCCGGCGGCCGCAGGGGCTTTGGGGGCACGAACAGGCCGTCCGGCAGTTCGGGGATGTTCTCCTGCGTTCCGCAGACGGTGATCCGCTGCTCGACGGCGGCATAATGGCCGGCCAGCGTATCGTAACTGATCGGCCAATCGGCGAAGTCCGTGCGCGAGAAGCGGACGCTCACCCCGTTCCAGAGGGTCTGGAGGCCATCCACATTCAGCACCTGGAAGTGCTGGAATCCACCCTTGGGCCGGTCGGTGGAGCCTTCGGCGCGATCGGCGAACAGGGGATGGATGAAGAGGCTGTCGTGGGGATCGCTCGGCCACACTGTGCGGGGACCGATACCGAAGTCCCGCGCCGTGCCGGGGGGCGCCTCGGTTCGGAAATGATCCGGCGCCAGCAGGCCGCCCTGCTCCAGCGAGACGACGTTCAGGCCGGCCATGGCGAGGCGATGGGCCAGGATGCCGCCGCCGGCCCCGGTGCCCACAATGCAGACGTCGCAGTGTTCGGCCTCAGCCACGCGCGCCTCCCACGGGCCATTCTCCCACCGATTTCAGGAACGCCGGCGAAGAGAAATAGACCTGCTCGAGAAAGGCCGAGAGCGGTGCCGCGCCGAGATCACTCCGGCGCAGGATGCCGGTTCGGGCGAAATCCGATCGCCGGGCGATGTCCGCCAAGGCGGCGCTGAGCTGCACATTGGCCAGCGCGATGCGGGTGATGTCGGACAGCATCGGGGTCAGCACGTCCCGGTAGGGGCTGCGCGCCACCAGGGCGGCCACAAGGCCGCCAAGGTCCATGTTGGTGCCGGTGACCGGCGCCAACCGATCGATGGGGGTTTCGCTCACACCCGCCCCCCGCTCAGGAGGATGCCGCCATCCCGCCCAGCCGGGGCGCGCTTGAGCGTGCGCAGCGGCTGACCCGAGCGCAGGTGGCGCTCGATGTCCTCCAGCGCCACGCCGTTGGTCTCCGGCACCAGCCGCACGGCGAAGACGACGCCCGCCACGCACACCAGCGCATAGATGGCGAACACCCCGCCCAGGCCGAGATGGGCGACCATCAACGGGAAGGAGAACACGACGAGGAAGTTGAAGCCCCAGTTGGCCAGCGAGGCCGCGCCCATGCCGAGACCGCGCACATTGAGCGGAAAGATTTCCGACATCATCACCCACGGCAGCGGGCCGAGGCTCACGGCGAAGGAGGCGATGTAGAGCACGAGACCGATGAACGCCAGGATATCCAACGCCTCCGCGTCGGTGGCGGCGGCGATGGCGATCATGCCGAGGCTCACCGCCGCGCCACAAAAGCCGATGATCAGCAGCGGGCGACGGCCGATGCGGTCGATCAGACCCATGCCCACCACGGTCATGAGCACATTGACAATCCCGATGCCGATGGTGGCCATCAGCTGCACCGAAGACAGGTCAAACCCGGCCTCGCGGAACACCACCGGCGCATAATAGATTACGGCATTGATGCCGCTCAATTGCTGGAGCAGAAACAGCCCGATCCCCACCACCAGCGCCGGGCGCGCCACCGGGCCAAACAGCTCGGCCCATGTGCCCTTGCCCCGCTCGCTGTCGGCGGTACGGGTGATCTCGTGAATCTCCGCATCCACGCGCGCATCGCCCGGAGCCAGACTACGGATGCTGGCAATGGCGAGGCGGGCTTCCGCGCCCCGGTTCTGCTTGACCAGCCAGCGCGGCGTATCGCGCAGCATGTGCATGCCCAGGAACAGCGCCACGCCGGGCACCGCGCCGAACAGGAACATGGCGCGCCAGGAGTCGGAGAAGACCAGGGCGATGAGATAGGCGCCGAGGATGCCGAGCGTGATCGCCAGCTGATAGATGGAGACCAACATGCCCCGCTTCTCGGGCGGCGCGCTTTCGGAGATGTAAAGCGGGGCCACCAGCGAGGCCATGCCGATGGCAAAGCCGAGCACGAGCCGGGCCACGCTGAGCATGGGAATGCCGTTCGCCGCCGCGGCGAAGGCCGCGCCGATGGCGAACAAGAGCGCCGCGCACAGCAGCACCCACCGCCGGCCGAGCGCATCCACCAGCCGCCCGGCGAGCAACGCGCCGAACAAGGCCCCAAACGGCACCGCCGAGGTCATCACCCCTTCCATGAACGGGTCGATGCCGAACTGAGCATGGAGCAGGTGCAGCGCCCCGGCAATGACCCCCTCGTCGAAGCCGAACAGAAAGCCGGCGATGCCGGCCACGATCGCAATCACATAGATCATCATGTCCGTCGTCCTGTCCGCTTCAGCGCCACAGGTTCGCCGCCACCTTGCGGATGGCGAGAACGATGTCGCGGATGTCCTCTTCGCTCAGATTTGAGCTGATGGTCAGCAGCGTCCCACGGGCATGCACGTCGTCGCAGACGGGTAGTGCCCCGTGGCCATAGTCATAGTCGGCGGCAAACGCGTTGGAGGGGTGGGTCCAGGGGAAGCCGTCGCGGGCATTCGAGCGTTTGTTCACGAGGCTTGGAATGTTGAAATACCAATGCAGGCCCCACTCCCGCATGGTGATGCAAGACAGTGAACCGGGCGGGCCGGCGATGCCCTCCGCCCGCAGCGCGGCGATGAATGATGTCGCCTTCTCCGCATCGGGCAGCAGCATCAGCAGGGTCGGCCCGGTATCGCCGGCCGGGTCCGGCACCTCGCGGAAGGTGATGCCCTCGATGCCCTCGACAGCCGCACGAATGGCCCATTTCGCGCTGCGCATGGCCCCGGTGATGGCCGCCTCTTTCTGAGCCGCTTTACGATTTAGTACAAGAACTACCTGTTTTTCCTTCGGTGGAGCCACCGTCGCCGGAGGTCATGTTCTTGTTCAGCTGGAAGGAAAAGATGCCGATGTCGCCGAACCGGCCGACGGCGGTTCCGTTGATGCTCGCCCCCGCGGCCTGGGCGCAGTCCTCGATCAGCTTCACGCCGCGCGCCTTGCAGATGGCGGCGATCTGCTCGATATGCCCCGGCGCGCCGCTCATATGCACGCACAGCACCGCGCGGGTGTGCGGACCGATCTTGCGCGCCACATCGGCGGGATCCATGCAGTAGGTGGCGTCCATGTCCACCAGGCGGGGAATGGCGCCGTTGCGCACCACCGCCGATACGCAGCTCACCCACAGATAGCCCGGGATCAGCACCTCGTCGCCCGGCCCGATCTCCAGCGCCGCCACCGCCACGGCGAGCGCCGCGGTGCCGGAGGACACCGCCAGCGCGTGCTTGTGCCCATAGGCTTCGCACCAGTCGCGCTCCAGCGTGTCCACCATGTGCTGGGGATCCAGGCCATAGAAGCGGAAGGGGCTGCGCGCGAGCACCACCCGCTCCACCAGCACCCGCTCCTCCTCGCCGATCCAGTGCGCGCCGGGCAACTCCCAGGGCAGTGGCGCGGTGCGCACGGGCTCACCACCGTCGATGGCCAGACGGTTTGTCCGCTCATGGCGAACACTTTCCATATCGGTTTCAATGGAAGACATAGCGCCTACCCGTTAAAGTATATTATGCCGAATTGAACGTTATTTTTACGCATTACATAGATTACTTTTATTTGCTAGACTATTTTTTATCAAATAAAGCGACGAAACTCGCCGTCATTCGAGCACGGATTCTCCAACCATGACCCCGACGACCCTTCTGCGCGCCGCCATGCCGTCTCTCATGGTGCTGAGCTCCGGCATATTGTTTGGCTACAGCACCGGCGCCATCGCCGGCGTGCTGGAGGTGATCAGCCCGACGTTCGACCTGTCGCTGACCGCGCAGCAGTTGTTCGTCGCCAGCCTGCCGGGCGCGGCCTTCCTCGGCGCGGTGGCGGCGGGGCCTCTGTCTTCCGGCATTGGCCGCCGGTGGGCGATGGTGGCGACCTTCCTGCTGGCTGCGGTCGGCTGCGGGCTCACGCTGGCCGCGCCGGGGATGGCCAACCTGCTGGCGGCTCGGATGCTGATCGGCGTCGCGGTGGGCATCTCCGCCATGATCGCGCCCATGTACGCGGCCGAGATCACGCCCGCCCACCGGCGCGGGGCGGTGGTGGGGCTGTTCCAGCTGGCCGTGACCCTCGGCATTCTCGCCGCGTATGCCACCCCGCTGCTGTTCGCGCCGGCCGTCCACTGGGGGTTGATCCTGGCCCTTGGCCTTCTCCCGGCAGCGGCCGGCTTTCTGGCCGTCCTCGGCCTGCCGGAGAGCCCGCGCTGGCTTGCCGCGCAGGGCCGGCACGCCGCCGCCACCCAGGCCGCGCACTGGCTCGGCATCGGCGCCGAGATGGGCGCGCCCGCCGGCACGGACCGATCCCGTGGTCCGCTGTGGCCGCTGCTGACGCGGGGAAGCACCGGCGCGGTGCTGATGCTGTGCAGCGCGCTGTTCGTACTGCAGAACCTCAGCGGCATCGACGCGATCCTCTATTACGCACCCCACATCTTCCAGCAGCTCGGCTTTGCCGCCGGCACCTCCGCCTTCGCGGCGACATTCGGCATCGGCCTCTTGAACGTGATCGCCACCCTGGTGGCGCTGCGCTACGTGGACAGCGCCGGCCGCCGGCCGCTGCTGATCCTCGGCTGCACCGCCATGGCGGCCGGGCTCGGAACGGTGGTGGCCGCGGCCGTGCTGGACTGGCCCTGGCTGAGCCTCGCCGGCCTCGGCCTCTACATCGCCGCCTTCGCCATCAGCCTCGGCCCCTTGCCCTATGTGCTGATGTCCGAATTGTTCCCCACCGCCATCCGCGAGACCGGCATTGCCGCAGCATCCGCCGCCAGCTGGCTGTTCAACATGCTGGTGGCGTTCGTCTTTCTCTCTATGGTGGAATGGATCGGCCTCGCCGGCGTCATCGCCCTGTTCATGCTGGTGTGCCTGCTGGCGCTGGCCATCTGCTTTGCCGTCGTGCCGGAGACGCGCGGCCGCTCGCTGGAGATCATCGAGGCGGACGTGCTCGCCGGCATGCCGCTGCGCGCGGTGGGGGCCGGCGGGGGCGACTAGCCCCCCGCTCACCGCGTCCATGTGGCGAGGCCCTCGGCGTCGAGATATTCGATCTTGAGTTCGGCCGCCTTGCCGGCCTTCATCACGAAGCGCACGGATGACAGCGAGCCATAGGGCATGTTCTCGCCGCGCGGGGCGACTGCGAACGTGTCGCCGTCCCAGTGGGTCAGCGGCAAGGACAGCGTGCCCGGGCCGAGCGCCAGCACCAGGCCGCTCTGGCCCTGCGTGATCCGCGCCGGGCCATAATAGGCATTCTCATAGGTGCCCACATAATCGGCCATCGGGCGGGCTGCCGCGGGCTTCGCCGGCGCGGTCTTGCCCGCCAGATCGCCGGACGGGTCATTGAAGGCCAGCAGCAGCGGATGGAACAACGCATACCAGTCACGGGTCGGCGCGCCATAGAGGACCGTGTCCATGAACTGGCTGGAGATCGCCTCCGCCGCCCCCACGGGTGCGCCATTGGTCAGCACCACGATGGCGATGTCGGCGGACGGCAGGAAGCGCACCTGCGTGCCCGCGCCGGTCCCGAAGGCGCCGGAATGGGACAGGTCCGGCCGACCATCCGCATCCACCCCCACATTGAAGCCGAAGCCGTAGAAGCTGGATCGCGCGTTGACGGTGGGGGCAGGCGAACTGAAGGACTGCGCCCGCAGGGCCGGCAGCAGTGCGGCGGGCGCAATCAGTTCCTTCCCGTTGTAGCGGCCGTTGGCGAGCACCAGCTTCATCCATTCGGCCATGTCGGTCACGCTGGACGACACACCACCGGCCGGCGACTGCGCGTCGGGGTCGCGCTGGAAACGCGGCGTGAAGCGCCCGTCCTCCAGCGAGTGCAGCACCGCCCGGTTCTCATGCTTGAGCAGGTCTTGATACCGCGAGCTGGTGGATGTCATGCCCAGCGGCCCGTACAGCACCTTCTGGGAGAGGTCTTCCCAAGATTGGCCGGAGGCCCGCGCCACCGCCTCGGCGCCGGTGGTGAGGCCGAAGTTGGAATAGGCATAGGAGATGCGGAACGGCGCCAGCGGCAGCAGGCGGAGCCGCTCCAGGATCGCGGTACGGTCGAAGCCGAGGTCTTCGAGCATGTCGCCGCCCGCGTGCGGCAGGCCGGTGCGATGCGAGAAGAAATCCCCCACCGTCACATTGGCGCTGACATAGGGATCCTTCAGCGCGAAGCCCGGCATGAGCTGCGCCACCTTGTCGTCCCATTTCACCACGCCGGCCGTCACCTGCGCGGCGACGACGGTGGCGGCGATCGGCTTGGACACGGAGGCCAGCTGGAACACTGTGGCCGTGTCGATCAGGGCCGGCTTGCCCAGTTCACGAACGCCGAAGCCTTGCGCGAACACCGTCTTGCCGCCGTGAACCACGGCGACAGCCGCCCCCGGGAGGCCGCTGCGCTTCAGGATGCTTTCAATCGCGGCCGGCAGATCCGCCAGTGCGCGTTCCGTCCCGCCCTGGGCGAGCGGGATGACGTCTTCCGGCGGGAAGGCCCCAAGCGTCAGCGGAACGGTCTGCGCCTGCAGCGGTAACACCGCGGAGCTGAGCAAAAAGGCGGCGGCGAGCTTCAGTGCCCCCCGGCCAATAAACGAGGTGAGCATGGCCATGATATTTGTCTCCAGCAATGTGATCGCCTGCAAACGGGGCGGCCGCGTCAGGGGGGAGGTCGGTGGGGACGCCGGCAGGTGGTCCCGCCGACATCCCGGAACGCGTGTGCGTCAGAACACCTGCAAGTCGGACCGCTTGCGCATCAGAATGCCTTTGCCATCTGGACGAACACGCGCGTGCCCGTGGTGGAAAGAATTGCGGTGTCTTCCCACGGAACGGCGATGAGCAGCTGGGCATTGAGCCCGTCGCCCAATGTTGCGCGCAGGCCCGCACCGGCGGAACCGAGCCTGGCGTCCGTGTAGTCGACGCCGACCTCCTGGCTCCAGAGCGCCGCATAATCGACGAACGCGAACACCTGGAGGCCCGAGATGCCGGGCGCGGACCAGGGGAGGGCCCGGCTGAGCTCGAATGTCGCGGCGATGCCGCTGTCTCCCGCTGCCGTGGAGCTGTCGAAGGCGCGCCCGAACGGGTCGCCCCCGACGTTCAGCCGCACCACCGAAGGCAGGGGGTCGAACGCATATTGCGCGGCCATGCGCAGGCGTGCGTTCAGCTCCGCCAACACCTCCTTGCGGACGTCGAGGTCGAGACGGACGAAGCGATAGTCGTCGGGCACGCCGGATCGCGAGGGAAACGCCCAGCCACCGGCGCGCGCGCCCAGGTCATCAAGGCCTTGCGCCACAGAGGCGAGCACGGTCGCCGAACCGCCCTCGAACTCGGCGAGATAGCGCAGCGAGGCTGCCAGCCAGCGATTGTCGTCCAGGGCGTTGAGCTCCGGCCCGATGTCGACTTCATTATTCTTGAAGTTGAGCTCCATGCGCCCGAAGAGACTGTGCTCGATGGTGCGCAGGAAGGGATAGCTGACAAACAGATTGCCGAAGGTCGCCGACACTTCCACATTCAACGGGGCGAGATCGGCGCCGGGATGGGAGGAGATGTAGCCGAGCCGGTAGCCCGCATGCAGCCCATCGAACCCGATGGGGATGTCCTGGGTCACCTGGCCGAACAGCACCTCCCGAGGGGTGTTGGGAATGGTCATCCCGGCAAATTCGGTGGACTCGAACAGCCCGAAGACATCGTTCAGCGTGGCGGTGGCCGCAAGCTGCACCGGCCCCATCTGGGCGGTGCCCATATTGTCGAGAATGACGGCGCCGGTCAGCCGAGTGAAGCTGATGTCGAGGGTGAGATCGCCCCCGCCGGACGGCGTGTCCGGCTTCTTGAACACACCGTCGATCTTAAGCCCGGCCAGATCGCTCATCAGCAGCAGGATGCGCTCGGCTTCCTTGATGCGGATGGGGCGCATGGCGGTGATGCGGTTGATGTAAGGCGCAAGGCGCGCCTCCAGGCCCGGGCGATCCGACTTGATCACCACCTTGCTGACATAGGACTCATAAAGGGCGATGGTGACGTGGCCTGAGCGGTAGTCTTGAACGGGCACGACGGCCATGGAGAAGTAGCCCGCCGCGGTATAGGCGCGCTCCACCTTGGCGGCCATCTCGTAGAGATCCGCGAGGCTGATCGTCCTGCCGATGGCGTCCTTCCAGATCGGCTCGAGTTGCGCCAGCGGCACGGCAACCGCCCCGTCCACCCGTAGGGCGCGCAGCGTGAACCGCATCCCCTTGGCATTTTCCGGCGGAATCCGACGCTGCAAGTCCGGGACGGCAATGTTGATCGTTCCAGGGGCGCGCGGCTCCGAGAAGCGTTGGATCACCGCCGACTGTTCGGACGTCACCTGCTCCAGCACTTGCGCTCTCGCGCCAGCCGCAAGCGCGATCATCCCCGCCACCAGCAGCGGCGGGCACAGGACAAACGCAGCCGCCCCGGCGATCCATCGCGACCATTGGGTGGCGTGCCCGATGCCGTCGCGCGCGCTCAAAGGCGCAAATCGCTCCCGGCTGATCATCGGGGCGCCAACTGGCGGATCAGCTCGTTCGCGAAGTGTGGGATGATATCGCCCGCCACCATGTCGTACTTGTTGATCGAGATGAACACGCCGACGCCCCGGGCGGGCGAGAAGGCGATGTAGGACAGGATGCCTTGGCGTCCGCCCGACTTCTGCAGGATGAGCGGGCGGCTGCCCTCGGGGTTCATCACCACCCAGCCGAGCCCCATCGCATCCATGTGGCCGGAATGATCGAGGCCGGAGACGGGCTCCTGAGCATCACGCGAAACATAGGCGGCGTGGTCGAGGGCCCGCATCTCGGCGCCGGGCCGCGCGGATCGATCGAGATGCCACTTCATCCAGCGCACCATGTCGTTGGGCGTGGTGAAGAGGCCGCTCGCCGCGGCCTGCATGTCGGAGACCTCGGTGAGGGGCATGGGGCTCCCATCCGGGGCGTGGCCCTGATAGATGCGTGCCGTTTGGGCCTCGCTCAGCCGAACATGCGTATCCTTGAGCCCCGCGGGATCGAACACGCGCTCCTTGAGCAGTTGCGCATAGGGCTTGCCGGCCGCCTTCGACAGCGCCTCGCCCAGCAGGTCGAACGCATAGTTCGAATAGTGAATGCCAGTGCCCGGCGGGAAGAGGAGCTTCTGTCCCTTCAGAGCCTCCATATACATCTCGCGCGTGACCTGTTCGGGATGTGCTGGATCGCGGGGAATGCTCACCTCGCGCGGCAGTCCTGAGCCGTGGGTCACCAGATTGAGCAGCGTGATCTCACGGCCGCCGGCCGTGGGCACCGTCACCGGCCAGCCCAGCCTGTCCTGCAGGCGATCCGTGAAGTTGACCGTGCCATCTGCGACCATGCTGGCGAGGACTTCTCCGGCCACGACCTTCGATAAGGATCCCACGCGGATCATCGTGTCGCCGTCCGGGGCGCCTTGCCCGTCCGCGCGGCTGCCGTATCCAAGGACGATGCTTTCCCCGTTCCGGACCACGCCGACCACCATTGCGGGCGTGTTCATCTGCAGGAAGGCGATCTCCGCCTGAAGTTCGACCATCTCCTTCAGGAAAGCGTCCTCGGCCCGGACAGGCCCATTTGCCAGCGCCGCACCGACGCCCATGACCAGCGCCGCGGCTCTCGCAGACATCCAACCACGCATAGGCTTTCCCTCATTCCCATGGGTATTCATCAGAGCCCACGATCGTGGGGCGTGTTCAGCGCCATCGTCGCGGGGGCCGGAGGATCATCTGTAGGCAGCAGACATCGTGCTGCCGTTGCCGCCCGCCAGCCGCACGGGCGGGACGAGCACACGGAAGATCAGCGTGGCCGAGCGAAGGATGCTCGCAAGCCAGAGGTGTAGAAATGATGGTCGCAAGCATAGAGAGTCGCGAGCATCAAAGTCTTTCAGGCTTCCGAAGACGGGGCCGACAGACTGATGCGGCCTAGGCCGGGAGATCCGAGCGGTGACGAGACCTTCCGGACAACCAAGATATCGCTAGCAGGCAATTGTTTGAGCAATATTTGAAAACGGCACAATTGCGCGGCTCCCTGGCGGAGGCGCACGGAAAAGTGCCGATGCCGCGCGCTCAGCTGGCGGCGATCAGGCCTGTGCCCATGAGGACGAAAGGCGGAATCACGCCCGTGCCGTGCAGCCCGGTGAGATGCGCGACGAGCCCCTGCATGATGTTGGCACGGGCCTGCAGCGAGGTGAGGTGGCGCACGGAGGTCATGTAGGTGAATGCAAGCGCGTTGCGCGCCCCTTCGGGACCGGCCCTAAGCAGGACATCGGTGACCGCCTGCGGCAGCGGCTGGCCGGGAGGCGTGACCAGCACGGCGATCATCGCGCTGAGATCGGGCGGGGAATGCGGGCTCCAGTAGGAAAAGGCCGCAGCGGCCTTGAGCGCCTCGCGGTCGCCCGCTGCCAGCAATGCAATGCACTTCAGGACACGCATGTGCAGCTCGAATTCGGAATCGGGGTCCGCCATCTCGATCCCGCGGTCGAAGAATGCCAGCGCGGCGGTAAAATCGCTGCGCGCCTGCCGCAACTGCCCGAGCACCGGCAGCGCGGCGGCAAATTCCGCCGTGCGGGCGAAGGCCCGCTCCGCCAAATCCTCGGCCAGCTCAAGATGGCCGCGATCCACGAAATAGAGCAGCTTGGCCGCGGCCAGCATCAGCAGCGGGTTGGTCTCGATGAGCGGCAGGCAATCGAGCACAGTCGCCTCGATCTCGCTCTCGATCTCGTCGCGCTCGCGGCGAGAGATGCCGGTGAAGGGATTGGCGAGGACCAGACGCGAGAACAGATGCAGGCACCACTGCAAGGCGATGTCGGCGCTGGCGGGATTCTGTGCGCGCGCGTCGCGCAACTGCATCCCCTTCTCCAGCCACGCCGGGTTGGAAGCCGATAACAGGGTCGAGGCCGTGCGCAGGCGGATTTCCAGCGGCTGACCGGCGGGCGTGCCGAGCCCTTCCGAGGCGTCGGTCAGGGTCCGCTGCAATGCCGTGATGATGCCCTCCGCGGCGCGTTCCACCTCTGGCGTCAGCATGGCGAGGCTGGCGCCGCCGAATTCCAGCCGAAAGGCCTTGATGATGCGCCCTGACGGCGCTTCCCGCAGGATCGCCGTGCAATCCAGACGGGCGCCGCTGTCTTGGAAGTTCACCTTCAGGAGATAGCGCGCGCCCTGGGGCGCCGCGCCCTCTTCGCCCCCCACGACGATGACGGCCTGCCCTTCGCTGGCCCGGCTCGCGATCATGTCGCGCAACTGTCCGGTAATGGCACCCGCCCGTTCTGTCAGGCGTTTGTCGTGAAGAGGGACCACAGGGTCGATGGCCAGAAGCACGTGAGCCGGCGCCGGATCGGACCTGACGGTCACAGCCGGCAATTTCGTTGCGATCCACACATAGCCCTCGCCATACTGCGTGGCGATGTATCTGGGGGACCGTGCGCTATCCCCCAGCTTTGAACGCAGGCGATTGATGAGAAAATCCACGTTGCGGTCGGATGCGTCGGCCTGGGTCGGCGCGATCGCGTCGAGCAGCTGGCTGCGCGGCATCAGGCGGTGCGGGTTGCGGGATAGCGCCAGCAAAAGCGCGCGCTCGCTCCGGGTGAAGCGAATCTGCTCCCCGCTGCGATGGGCGAACAGGCAGGTGTCATCCAGCACGACATCGCCGAAGATGAATCCGCCTGCGCTCGATCCCTCACGTTCCATCCAAGCTTGTCCCCAGGCCGGCCCGGCACGCACCAATGCCGCCCAGATCATGCCCGAGGGGCAAATGCGGGTCGAGCCAATTTGGCTCCTGGAGGCCGCCGCCGCCATAAGTATGGCCGCCGGAGGTACGCAGGATTGATACTCTGCCCGAGCGCGGCATCGCGATGCGCGTGAACTGGCGTCGCCATGCGCATCGACACCTGGCCGCGACCGGGCGATCACGATCGCGCTGCCGTCCGGCAAGGATGCATGGGCAGCTTATTATTGGGCTCCGCCGAGTCCAAAAGCAGATGACATAAATTAATTCGCAAAATACTGGCCTGCCGGCGAGCCAGCTGGCACCTGTGGCCGTGACCTGATGGGCGAGGTCCAGATCGGAGCGCACCGCGAGTGCGACACGTGGGCTCTCCAGGAGCCGGATTTTAGTTTAGTGAGGGGCCAATCCGTGTGCGCTTCGCGTGCACTCGCGCGTCGAAAAATCGGAAATTGGGGCGTATCGTGGCGAAAAATCGCGTGCGCACGATGCGACCAACTCCCTGAAGTTACGAAAATAATGTATAATATTCAATCATTTAGATTTGCCGTGGCCCCGATGATGGATTGGACGGACCGCCATTGCCGGGCGTTCCATCGCACCCTGTCGGCCCGCGCGCTGCTCTATACGGAAATGGTCACCGCCCCGGCGGTGCTTCATGGCGATCGCGCGCGGCTGCTCGGGTATTCACCGGCCGAGCACCCGGTCGCGGTTCAGCTCGGCGGCAGCGATCCCTTGCAATTGGCGCAGGCCGCGCGGATCTGCGCGGATTTTGGCTATGACGAGATCAATCTCAACGTGGGCTGCCCCTCGGACCGGGTGCAGGGGGGCAATTTCGGCGCCTGCCTGATGCGCGAGCCGGAGCTGGTCGCGCGCTGCGTTGCCGCGATCAAGGCCGAGGTCGCCGTCCCGGTGACCGTCAAGTGCCGCATCGGCGTGGACGACCAGGACCCGGAAATCGCCCTGGATGCCTTGGCCGATGACGTGATCGCGGCGGGCGCGGACGCGCTCATCGTCCATGCCCGCAAGGCGTGGCTGCAAGGGCTCTCGCCGCGCGAGAACCGCGACATTCCCCCGCTCGACTATGACCGCGTGCGCCGCCTGAAGGCCCGCCTGCCCCATGTTCCGATCGCCCTGAACGGCGGCCTTTCCACGCTGGAGCAGGCGCAGGCGGAAAGCGCGGGGCTCGACGGGGTGATGCTCGGCCGCGCGGCCTATCAAAATCCGGAACTGCTGCTTGGGGTCGATCCGCTGTTTTATGGCGCGGCCTCTCCGTACGCGGACGCCTTCGCGGCGGTGGATGCCTTCGAGCCTTATATCGCCGCCCATCTGGAAGCTGGCGGGCGCCTGCACGACATCACCCGCCACATGCTCGGCCTGTTCACCGGCAAGCCCGGCGCCCGCACCTTCCGCCGCCGGCTGTCCACCGAGGGGATCGCCCCCGGCGCCGGGCTGGAGGTGCTGCGCGCCGCGCTGAACGACGTGCGCCGCGCGCCCCGCCGCGCCGCCGCCTGACATCTGGACAGGACCGCCGGTTCGGGCGCAGTTTGGCGCCCCGTCCCGCTGGCCTTCGCGCCGCGCATCCCTCCCTTCGAGGCCGCCTTCATGCTTTCCTCCATCCCCTGGAGCGAACTCGCCTATCTGACGTTGGCACTGCTGGTCGGTGGGGTCGTGACCGGCCTGCTCGCCGGACTTCTGGGGGTCGGCGGCGGCGCAGTGATCGTGCCTGTGCTGTACGAGGTGTTTCGCATCATCGGCGTCGGCGAGGACATCCGCATGCAATTATGCGTCGGCACCTCGCTCGCGATCATCGTGCCCACCTCGCTTTTGTCCTATCGCGCCCACAAGGCGCGCGGCGCGGTGATGGAGGGCGTGCTGAAGACCTGGAGCCTGCCGGCCATACTCGGAATCATCGTGGGCAGCGCCATCGCGGCGTTCCTCGACGGCTGGATCCTCCAGGCGGCCTTCGTGGTGATCGCCAGCTTGATGGGGACCAAGGCCCTGCTCGGCCGCGCCGACTGGCGCCTCGGCACCCAATTGCCGGGCCGCGCCGCCATGTGGGGCTACGGCTTTTTCATCGGCCTTGCGGCTTCCCTCATCGGCATCAGCGGCGGCGGCATCTCCAGCATCATTCTTGGGCTGTACGGTGTGCCCATCCATGCCGCCGTCGCCACCTCGGCCGGCATCGGCATGCTGATTCCGATTCCCGGCATCATCGGCTATGCGGTAGCCGGCTGGCCTCACATGTCGGACCTGCCCCCCTTTTCGATCGGCTATGTCTCGGCGCTGGGCTTCGCCTGCATGGCGCCGGTGAGCGCGCTGACCGCGCCGTTCGGCGCGCGCCTGGCCCACCGCCTGTCGCGCCGAACGCTGGAAATGGGCTTCGGCCTGTTCCTGCTGATCATGGCGCTGCGATTCCTCGTCGCCATCATCCTGGGATAGGTCCGCTGGGGTGAAGACCGGAGGATCCGGCCTTCACCAGGTGCTGTGGAAGCCGGCGGTGATGCTGCGATTGATCTCGGTGCCGGTGTCGGCCACCGTGGTGGTGAGCACCAGCGGACCGATCAGATTCTGCTGGGCGCTCAGCGAGGGCAGCCAGGTGTGGCGATCGCTGGCGACCGAGGTGCCGAGGCTGAGGCGGGTGCCGGTCTCGTGCATGTTGAGGCTCAGGGATTTATCGCTGCTCCACCCCTCGCCCGAGGAGGTCGGGGCGACCGTTACGGCATAGCTGTCGCTGACCTGCGCGCTGATATGGCTGCCCAGATCCCATTCGCGCGAAAAGCTCGTGCCGAGCTGGCTCTTGTCCTGAAGCGGGTCGAGCCGAACGTCCACAGCGCCTTTGTCCCAGAACAGAAGGTTCGATACGCCCGGCATCGCGACCTTCGCCCAGGCCACGGCGCCCGAGCTATCGGTCGCCTTCCACGGCAGGTCGGACCGCGGCTGCACCACCGTGACCGGAGCGGCGGCGACGGAGAGGTCGACGCCAAACTCAGCGGCGCTCCAGCCGTCGAGCGCGCCGGCCGCCGTCACCGAGGCGGACCCATCGGCATTGGTGGTGCGCGAAACACGGGTCGAGACCTCCTGCGCGGCGGCGGGGGCGCTGCCCACGGCCACGAGGAGCAAAGGCACACATACGGGCGCGAAGGCACGGGGCAAACGGGTTTGCGGCATGTCGTCTCCGTCGATGCGGCACCGCCACGGCGCGAGGGCACGCAGCATTGCCTCAACTTCCAGATCCCAGCCCACCCCAATAGGCCAGAGGCAGGTTAAAGGAATCTTCCCGCAGCGCAATATGCCCACAGCCCCGTCCCCAACCTCGGCCCACTCCCTGCCCCCGCCCGGCGCCCCTGCCCGGCGCCCCCGCCGGCGCCCCATGCAACGATCGCATGTCTCGCGCCGGCGGCGCCCGCACGGCCAACTTGCTGGGACGCGCTGGCGCGGCTATCCCCGGCCGAAGGAGACAAAAATGACGCCACCCCGCGAACCCTCTGCCGACGCCACCCATGCCCTGCTGTTGCGCATCGCCGACGCCCTCGAGCGCCTCGCGCCGCCGTCCCTCCTCACGCCCGATTTCGAAGCGGCCGACGCCTTCGTGTGGCACACCCAGCCGAACCGCTTCGAGCCGGTGAAGCGCGTCAATCGCGTGGACATGGAGCTGCTCCAGGGCATCGACCGGGTGCGCGACCAGCTTGTGGACAACACCGAGCGCTTCGCCCGCGGCCTGCCCGCCAACAACGCCCTGCTCTGGGGCGCGCGCGGCATGGGCAAAAGCTCGCTGGTGAAAGCCTCCCACGCCCATATCAACCAAACCGTGCTCGGCACGGACGCCGGCGGCCGGCGGCTGAAACTGGTGGAAATCCATCGCGAGGACATCGAGACCCTGCCGGTCCTAATGTCGCTGGTGCGCGGCTCCCACAATCGCTTCATCGTTTTCTGCGACGATCTCTCCTTCGATGGCGACGACACCACCTACAAGTCGTTGAAGGCGGTGCTGGAAGGCGGCATCGAGGGGCGGCCGGACAATGTGATCTTCTACGCCACGTCCAACCGGCGCCACCTGCTGCCGCGCGACATGATGGAGAATGAGCGCTCGACCGCCATCAATCCCGGCGAGGCCGTGGAGGAGAAGGTTTCGCTCTCCGATCGCTTCGGGCTGTGGCTCGGCTTCCACAAATGCAGCCAGGACGAATATCTGGAGATGGTCGCCGCCTATGTGGTGCATCACAAGATTCCGATGACCGAGGACAAATGGCGTCCGCTGGCTCTGGAATGGGCGACCACGCGCGGATCGCGCTCGGGCCGTACCGCCTGGCAATTCGTGCAGGATCTCGCCGGCCAGCTCGGCGTGGCGCTCGCCCCGACGGCGGGCTGACGCGTCGCCCATGAAAAAGGCCGGCTCGCAGGAGCCGGCCTTTTGTTTTTGACGCTGCTGGAACAGCCTCAGTTCCGGGTGACGATGCAGGTGCCGCCCTGGGCCTGGAGGGCGTTGCAGAGGTTGTTCGCCTCCTCGCGCGTCGAGAACGGACCCACCTGGGCCCGGTAATAGATGCCCTTGTCGCCGAGATCGGCGCGGCGGACCGTCGCCTTATAGTTGCCGAGCAATTGCGGATACCGGCCCTGGAGCACCTTCCAGGAGCCCATGGCGTCGTTTTCGGACTTCTGCGAGGACACCTGCACCACATAGGCGCCATTGGCGACCGCGGCCGGAGCGGCGGCGGCGGGCGCAGCCGCGGGAGCCGCGCCAGCGGCGGCCGCCGTGGTGGTGACGGTCTTCGGCGCGGGGGCGCCGGTGGGCAGCGGATTTTGCGTCGGCGCATAGGCCGTGGGCGCAATTCCGGGAGGCAGCGCGGATGCGACCGGGGCGGAATTTTCGACCAGGCTGCCGTCGGCCCGCACCGCCATGGTCTTCACCCGCTTCGGCTCGGTCGACGGGGTTCCGGCGGCGGCCGGCGGCGCACCGGCGGCAGCAGCAGCAGCCGCAGCCGCGGCGTTCACGTCCATCGGCTGCTCCTCGCGGGGCACGACGCGTTCCGTGCCGGGCGCACCGCCCACCCGGTCATAAATCAGCTTCTGCCCATCGGCGCCGGTCGTGGGCGTGGGCGTGGGACCCGCCACCTTGGTCGGCGCACTGTCGGCCTTGATGACCGGCGGCGGCTCGCCGCTGGCCGAGGATCCGCCGCTTCCCATCATGCGATAGGCGAACAGGCCGCCCGCCGAGGCGACGCCGATGCCGACCACGGACGCCACGATGATCAGCGCCATGCGGCCCTTGCGCTGGCGCGGCTCGGTTTCATAGACCTCCTCGGCGTGAGGCGGCATATAGCCTTCCTCGCCATAGGCGGGGTCATAGGTGTCGTCATAATCCTCATAGCCGTCGCCCTGGGCGGCGCCGCCATAGGCGTAACCGGCCTGGGCATCGTCCTCCTCGTCTGGATAGCGGGCGGCGGGCGCGGGCGGCTCGCTCGGACGGGTCGGCGCGGCCGGGCGGGGATCATACTCGTCCTGAAGCTGGCGGCCCTCGGCGCGGCGGGAGAGCGACCCATAGCCGAGGCGCACCGACGTGCGGCTCTGCTCGGCGGCGACCTCCTGCTCCAGCGCTTCCCAGCTGGCCTGCGTATCCGGGGCGCGCGGATCCTGGAGGCGCGGATCCTGTTGACGTGGATCCTGGCTGCGCGCACGGGGCGCCACGTCCTCGCCCGGCATGGCGCGGCCGGCCGGCTCGGGCGCGGCGCCGTCGCGACCGCCACGGCGGCCCGGCTGCCAATCCTCGAACCGGCGCTCAACCGGCGGAGCGGGAAACTGTGGGGCCGGTGCCGGCTCCGGACGGGCGGCACGGGCACGCGGCGCGGGCGCCGGGGGCGGCTGGTCCTGCCCCATCTCCGCGAAATCGGCGAACGGGTCCTGATCGCCGATCAGGCGTGCCAGTTCCGCCAGCGCGTCTTCATTGCGCGGACGGCGAGAAGCGGGAGTCGCGGCCGCCGACGGCGCCTGACTGGCGTGTTCGTCATCGCGCCGGTAGCGCAAGCTGCTTTCGTCGCCCATGTGGCCTCAATCGTGTTTGGTAGGACCGGAACTCCGCACCCTCCAAACCCAACCTTACGGCACAAGGGTCGGAACGGACGACGCGGTCACTTCAATTCTTGAACAGCCTCAACCCCCAGCACCGACAGCCCGGAAGCGAGCACCGCTGCCACGCCATGAACCAGGGCCAGACGTGCTAAGGTCAATTCTCGATCATTCTCCATAATGAAGCGTAAATGTGGCAATTCATTTCCGCGATTCCACTGCCCGTGAAAATCGCTGGCCAAATCGTGCAAATAAAAGGCGATCCGGTGGGGTTCGCGCGCGGCGGCGAAGACCGGATTTTCCCGAGACTGCTCGATCACCTTGGCGAGATCGAAGTCCAGCGGCGCGTCATTCTTGCGGAACAGCATCATGAAGCGCACCGCGTCGCGGCCGACCTCGTCCACCACCTCGCGCAAGGTGACGAAGGAGCCCGCGCGCTTCGACATGCGCACCGGCTCGCCGTTGCGATAGAGCCGGACCAGCTGGCACAATTCCACGTCCAGGCTCGCCTGGCCGCCGGTCACCGCCTTCACCGCCGCCTGCATGCGCTTGACATAGCCGCCATGGTCGGCGCCCCACACATCGATCATGCGGCGGAAGCCGCGATCGAACTTGTCCTTGTGATAGGCGATGTCGCCGGCAAAATAAGTATAGCTGCCGTCCGACTTCACCAGCGGGCGATCCACGTCGTCGCCGAAGGCGGTGGAGCGGAACAGGCTCTGCTCGCGATCCTCCCAATCCTCGATCGGCGCCCCCTTGGGCGGCGGCAGGCGGCCTTCATAAACCTCGCCCGAACGGCGCAGCTGCTCGATCATCAGCCCGACCCGGTCGACGCCCGCGGTCAGCGAGCGCTCCGAGAAGAACACGTCGAACTCGATGCCCAGCGCGGCGAGATCAGCGCGGATCATCACCATCATGGCGCCGATGGCAAAGCTGCGGAAAACCGGAAGCCATTCGCTCTCGGGCGCCTCGACGAACGCGCCGCCGTGCATCTCGGCCAATTCCTGGCCCACCGGAACGAGATAATCGCCCGGATAGAGGCCGTCGGGAATGTCCGCCGCTTCGCCGGTCGCCGCCTCGCGATAGCGCAGGAACACCGAGCGCGCGAGCACATCCACCTGAGCGCCGGCATCGTTGATGTAATATTCGCGTGTCACCTTGTAGCCGGCAAACGCCAGCAGGCTGGCCATGGCATCGCCGAACACAGCGCCCCGGCAATGGCCCACATGCATGGGACCCGTGGGGTTCGCGGACACATATTCCACGTTTACCGCAATGTTATCGCCCATGGTGGAGCGACCGAAATTGCGCCCCGCGCGCAAGATGGCGGCGAGCACCACCGGCCAGAAGGCGGCATCCAGGGTGAGGTTGATGAAGCCGGGACCGGCCACATCCACCTTGGCCACGCGCGGCACGGCGGCGAGCTTGGCGGCGATGCGCTCGGCCAGATCGCGCGGCTTCATGCCGGCGTCCTTGGCGAGCACCATGGCGGCATTGGTGGCGAGATCGCCATGGGTCGGATCGCGCGGCGGCTCCACCACGATGCGGCCGAGATCGAGACCCTCGGGCGTGCGGCCTTCTCCCAGCTGACCCTCGCGGGCAAGCTCGGCGACGGCTTCTCGCACGTGATCGGCGAAGATCGCGTAGACGTTCATGGGGCATTCCAATGTGGTGAGAGCACGGGGCGCCTAACGCAAATCCGGCGTCGAGTCAAAATAGCGGGCGTGCTGGTCCAGGGCATAACGGTCGGTCATGCCGGCGATATAATCGGCCACGCGGCGGATCAGGCGGGGCGTATCGGAGGGATCGATGTCGCGCCGCCAGTCGGGGGGCATGTCGTCCGGGGCGCTCAGGAAATGGGCGAACAGGTCGCGCACCACCTGTGCCGCGTCGGCCATGATGCGGTTGACGCGTTCATGCCGATACATGCGCGGAAACAAAAATCCCTTGATCGCCGCCTCCGCCGCCTGCACCTCGGCGGAAAAGCCGACCAGCGGCCGGCCGAGCGCACGCACCTCCTCGACGCTGGCGACGCCCGCCGCCCCGGCGCGCCGGTCGGTCTCGCGCACAACGTCTTCGATGAAGCGGGTGATGACCCGGCGCATCATCTCATAGGCGGTACGGTTTCGATCGAGCGCCGGCCAGAGCGCGCGCACTTCGGCGAGCGCGTCGCCCACCAGCGGCAGGCCGGCGAGATCCTCCAGCGCGAACAGGCCGGCGCGCAGACCGTCGTCGATGTCGTGCACGTCATAGGCGATGTCGTCGGCGAGCGCGGCGGCCTGCGCCTCCGGGCCGGCATGGCTCCACAATTCCAGATCCTGAGCGGCGGAATGGACGGTCACCGCATGGGGCAGGCCGGCGGCATAGCGCCCGATGCCCCTGCCCTGCCGGTCGGTCATCGGGCCATTGTGCTTGACGATGCCTTCCAGCGTCTCCCAGGTGAGATTGAGCCCGTCGAAGGCCGCGTAGCGCCGTTCCAGGCGCGTGACCATGCGCAGCGACTGGGCATTGTGATCGAACCCGCCATGGGCCTGGAGGCACACGTCGAGGGCGCGTTCTCCCGCATGGGCGAACGGGGGATGGCCGAGATCATGGGCCAGGCCCAGCACCTCCGCCAGATCCTCGTCGAGCCCGAGCGCGCGGGCGATGGAACGCGCCACCTGCACCACTTCCAGCGTATGGGTGAGGCGGGTGCGGAAATGGTCGCCTTCATGAAACACGAAGACCTGGGTCTTGTGCTTCAGCCGGCGGAAGGCCGTGGAATGGATGACGCGGTCGCAATCGCGACGAAACACATTGCGGCTGCCCTCCGGTTCGGGATGCAGCCGGCCACGCGAACGCAGGGGGTCACTGGCGTAGGATACGCGCGGGGTCGATCCCAAAACCGCCATCACCACCCCTATGCCCTTTAATTTACGCGCGGCCGCACTTAACTATCATGTCGAACACTGATCAACCGTCGAAGGCCGCCATGTCCAGCGCCGTGACACCGCAGACCGCTTCTTCTCCCCCGCCCGCCCCGGGTCCCTTCATCGTAACCGACAGCGCGGCCCGCCGCGTGGCGCAGATCCTTGCCGGCGAAGCGCCGGAAAGTGCACTGCGGGTCAGCGTGGAGGGCGGCGGCTGCTCAGGCTTCCAGTATCGCTTCGATGTCACGCAAAATCGTGACAGCGAGGATCTGGTGATCGAGCGTGAGGGTGCCACCATCCTGGTGGACAAGGTTTCGCTCGATTATCTGGTCGGCTCGCGCCTCGATTTCGTCGACGACCTGATCGGCGCGGCATTTAAGATCGATAATCCGCAGGCCACCGCCTCCTGCGGCTGCGGCACCAGCTTTTCGCTCTGATCCCGGACGCGTTGCACCCGCGTTTCGCGGCATAGCCGCGTTGCACCCGCGTTTCGCGGCATAGCCGCGTTCGCGGGCAAGCTTTCTGCGCGGTCAAGCCTCGGTCGCGGCGGCGGCCGCGGGCTTGGCGTTTCTGCGCCGCAGCCAATTGGTCACGCGCACTTCCAGCACCCGCTGGCTTGCCCAGGCAAGCGCGAGGCTCGGCGGCAGCGCGAGCGCGAAGAAGATCGGCATCGACCAGTTCCCCGCCAGCGCGACCACGCCGGATTTGTAGAGGCCGAGCTTCACGAACGCCATGGCGATGGGGTGCCAGAGATAGAAGCTGTAGCTGATGGTGCCCATCCACAGCATGGCCGGCGTGCGCAGGATGCGTCCGAGAACCCCCGCGCCCGACGACATGCCGATGAACAGGATATAGGCCAGCAGCAGCGACAGCGGCATCAGCAGGCTGCGCCAATCGGCGAAGGTCAGGAAGGCGAGCAGCGTCAGCTTCTTGGTCGCGGCGATCTCGATCACCGTGTGCCAGACCGCCAGGAATGCCACCAGCGCCAGCAGCGAAAACCGCGCGCCGGCCCAGCGGGCCAGCGGCGGCACCGCGTTCAGCGCCACCAGGACGCCGGGAATGAACATCAGCGCCGGCGTGTGGATCCACAGCAGCGGCGCGGCCGCCGCGATCGGCAGCGCATAGCCCCAGCGCCCCATGAGCGCATACAGCGCAAAGCCGGAGGCGCACACGAGATAGAACGCGAATTCATAGCTCAGCGACCAGGCGGCCGGATGGATCAACGGAACCGGGACCACCGGCGGCATGGCCAGCAGGTTCGCCGGCAGCGCCGCGATCAACGCCATGGGCGGCACCCCTTCCGGGCGCCCGCCGGCGATGTTCATGGCGAGGAAGATCACCACCGTCACCCACAGCACCGGGAAGATGCGGGTGGAGCGATTCCACAGGAAGGCGGCGGCACTGCGCGAGCGACGCAGTGACCCGATGATCACGATGCCGCTGATCCCGAAGAACAATTCCACCGAGTGAGACAGGCTCATCAAGGCGAAATGCAGCGGACCGGCGGTCACGGCGGCGGGCGCCGGGAGGGCCGAATTGATGACGTGATAGAAAAAGATCATGGCGCAGAACAGGCCGCGCGCGCCCTGGATATTGGCATTGAGCGCGTGGCCGGACAGCGTGCCGCCCGCCGGCTCCGGCGTGGAGGAAATCTGTGCCGTGTTGCCGCCCACGCCCGCCCCGCTGTTTGCCCACGCACCGATTCACCGTGCGTGAAGCAAGCACCTAGCACCAATCGCGGCGCCGCAGCAGCTGCGCCGCGAAAAATCGCCGGGCGACTCAGTCCGGGCTTGGCAGATGCGCCGGCCAAGCGCCGTTCAGGCAGGCAAACATGCGTTCCGTGCGGGCGATGATCAGCAGGTCCGGCTTGAAATTATAAATGTCGGCATAATCGAAATCGCACGCGCCGAAGGTGGTGCGGCTGAAATGCATCCACCCGGCCTCGGAGACGGGGGTGTAGCCGAACAGAGCGGGCCAGATGTCGACCGTATAGGAATCGCCGACCACCAGCACGCGCGGACCTTCCTTGCGATAGCGGATGACATAGCCATTGAAGCCGCGCGCCTCGTGCTGGAGGCGCAGGGCCGGGTCCGGCTCTTTCTTGATGCCGGGCGGCAGCCGCAATTCATAGTTCAGGTCCGGCAAGGGCGGCGTGAGGCGCAAGGTGCGCGCGAGGTCGCCGATCAGCATGGGCTGAAGCGGACCGATCACCTTCTTCACGTCGAGCTGCCAGTCGGGATGTCCGGCCGCCGCGACCGTGGCGTTGAAGGCCAGGACGGCGCTGAGGCTGGTCCAATGGGTGTCATTGGGCAGATAGCGGCGCGCATCGGGCGAGGCCCTGAGCACCTTGCGCAGGTCCACGGCCGTTATGCCGGCCTTGGCGAGCCCCTGGAGCATGAGGGTGTATTCGGTCGTGTGTGGCGGCACGCGGTCCTGCCATGCGGGCAGATTTTCCGTATCCACCGACTGCGTGTTGGGCGGTAGGGCGACCACCATCTTCACGCCATGGGGCGAAAGATGGGATTGCAGGCTTTCCATCAGTTCCACGAAGCGGTCCACGGCGCCTGTGCGCACCAATTGCCCCGCCGATTGCTCGGGTGCGCGCTGGCCAGACCAGAACATCTGCCCGTTGCGGCCGAAATAGACGTTTTTCGTGTCCGGCGAATGGACCAGGGCGCGCAATTCCCGGCGGGCCATCGGCATGGTCGCGCGGAATCCGAAATTGTCCTGAAGATAAAGGCCGGCGGCCTGAAGCTGTCCGTGCATGCGCCCGAACCAGCCGGCATCAGGCTTCGCGCCGCCGCGCCAGATGCCGCGGCCGAGAGGATCCGGCACCACATTGCTCAACAGCAGGGCCACAAGGATACCCATGATGAGGATGCCCATGTAGCGGCGATACGAAACGAGCAAGCCAAAGCCTCACAGTCACGGATCAGGATGCCGACGCCAAAGCCGCGATTGGCGGCCTCAAAGCCTCATTCACATGGGCCGTCATCGGCACAAAGATCAACAATCCTCTGGTTTCCGACCGGCCATTTGTTCTTCAGGCACGGGAACAGCCGCTCGGTGCGCGCGATGATCAGCACGTCGGGATTGAAATCGCGGATATCGGCGAAATCGAAATCGCAGGCGCCGGAGGAGAACCGGCTGAAGTGCATCCACCCCACCTCGGCCACCGGGGTGAAGCCGAACAGGCCGGGCCATTGGGTGGCGGTATAGGAATCGCCGACCACCAGCACCCGCGGCCCGCTCTCGCGGAAGCGGATGGCATAGGGCGTGAACTGGCGCGATTCGGTCTTCAGGCGCAGCGCCGGATGGGGCCGCTTGACCCAGGCCGGATCGAAATTGAGGCGCTGGTTTTCATCGGCCAGGGGCGTCTTGATCCGCAGCAGGCGCGCAAGATCGCCCTGCGGGATCGGCTCCATCGGCCCCACGGCCTTGCTCAGATCCACCTGCCAGTCGGGATGACCGGCGGCCACCATGGTGGCATTGAACGCGATGGCCGCGCTCATATGGGTCCAATGGGTGTCGTTGGGCAGGTAATGGCGCACGCCCGGCGCGGCTTTCAGGACCGCGCGCAGATCCACCGCGGTGATGCCGTCCTTCTGGAGATCCGCCAGCATGAGGGCATATTCGGTCGGGCGCGGACGCACATATTTGTACCAGGTGGGCAGATCGTTCACGTCCACGGTCTGGGCATTGGGCGGAATGGCGACCACGAGCTTGGTGTGGGGAAGCCGGTCCTGCATCGCCTTCATGAGGGCGACGAAGCGCTCCACCGCGTGCACCCGGTACAATTGCCCTGCGGTCTGCTCCGGCGCGCGCTCGCCCGACCAGAACATCTGCCCGTTGGGGCCGATGTAGAGCGTCGTGGTGTCCGGCGACCACACCGCGTCCCGCAGGGTTCGACGGACCACCGGCATGGAGGCGCGGAAGCCGAAATTATCCTGAAGATAGAAGCCGAAGCTGCGCAGATTGCCGTGGAAGCGCTGGAAGAATCCCGCATCCTCGCGCGGCAGGCCGCGCCAGGTGTGGAAGCCCAGCGGATCGGGAATGAGATTGCTGAGCAGCAGCAGCGTCAGGATGCCCATCACCAGGGCACCCATGTAGCGGCGATAGGAGACCAGCAGTGCCATGCCTCAGAACCGATAATAGAGGAAGGGCGTGCCCATTCCGCCACCGATCCACACCACGCTGAACAGCATCAGCAGGGCGATCATCACATAATCGCCGACCGCGAGCAGCGGCTTCATGGCCGGCGACCAGCGGATGCGCGGCCACTTCCACAGGCCGATCAGGCCGCCGACGATCAGAGCGGCGATCGACAGCGGATACAGGCCGAAGCCGAACGCCACGCTGTATCCGCCCACGCCATTGAAGCCGAACAGGCCCTGGAACATGGCGATGGCGCCCTCGAAGGTCTCGGCGCGGAACCAGACCCAGCCGAGAAACACTGCCAGCAGCGTGTAGATATGGGCGAACGCGGCCGGCATGCGCTTCAAGATCTTGCCGAGCCCGGCCCGCTCGATCACCAGGAAGGCGCCGTGATGGGCGCCCCAGATGACGAAATTCCAGCTCGCCCCGTGCCACAGGCCGCACAGCAGGAACACCGCCCACAGATTCGCATAAGTGCGCACCACGCCGCGCCGGTTGCCGCCGAGCGTGATGTAGACGTAGTCCCGCAGCCAGGACGACAGGCTCATGTGCCAGCGGCGCCAGAAATCGGTGATGCTGAGCGAGGCGTAGGGAATGCGGAAGTTGCGCGGCAGGGTGAAGCCCACCATCACGCCCAGGCCCACCGCCATGGCGGAATAGCCGCCGAAGTCGAAATAAATCTGGATCGCATAGGCATAGACCCCGGTCCACGCCTCCAGCAGCGTCGGATTGGAGGTGCCGTCGAACACGGCGTCCACCATGCGCGCGACCTCGTCGGCGATCAGCACCTTCCAGGCGAGGCCGAGCGCGAACAGCCGCGCGCCGGCGGAGAAGCGGCCCCAGGTGGTGCGCCGGTCCGACAATTGGTGCGCGACCAGCGAATATCGCACGATCGGGCCCGCCACCAATTGCGGGAACATGGTCATGTAAAGAATGAATTCCCAAGGGTCGCGATTGGCGCGCACGCGCCCCTTGTAGATATCCGCGATGTAGGAAATCGCGTGAAACGAGTAAAATGAGATGCCGAGCGGCAAAGAAATATTCGGATTTACGAGATAGATACCAAGCGGATGCAGCAGAAAATCAAGATTTTCGACAAGGAAACCTGTGTATTTGAAAAATCCCAGCATCAAAACATTGAAAATCACGCCCAGAATGAGGAAGCGCTTGCGCCGCGTGCCCTCGTTTCGATCGACAGCCAAAGCGACATAATAATTCACGGCAATCGAAAACAGCAGAATCAGCAGGTGCGGCGTGTATCCGACCGAATAAAAAATCAGCGAGAAGACAACGAAAATAAAATTCTTCGTCTTGATCTGCTTCGCTGAAAAATACAGCAGCAGGAAGAGCGGAAGAAAATAGAATAGAAACTGAATGGATGCGAAGGTCATACGATCGGGGCCAGCGGGTCACGAGAAGGGGTCCGAAATGGCATCCTTTCGCCCATCAGGCAAGTCTCAATCCTGGTTTGCGCCGCGGCAGGTCTGCACTATCCTGTCAGTTCTCTCGGGAGTGTGACCGATGCGTATCGCCACCTGGAACGTAAACTCCATCCGCCAGCGGCTGGACCATGCCGTGCGCTGGCTCAGCGAGGCGCAGCCGGACGTGGTGTGCCTGCAGGAAATCAAGTGCCAGACCGAGGCCTTTCCCCGCGAGCCGTTCGAGGCGCTCGGCTATAATGTATCGATACACGGGCAGAAGACCTTCAACGGCGTGGCCATGCTCTCCAAACTGCCGCTCGAGGACGTGACTCACGGGCTCGCCGGCAATGACGAAGATGTCCAGGCCCGCTTCATCGAGGCCGTCATCTCCACCAAGGGCGGCGCGGTGCGGGTGTGCTGCATCTATCTGCCCAACGGCAATCCGGTCGGCACGGAGAAATATCCCTACAAGCTCAATTTCATGGAGCGCCTGCACGCGTTCGCCGCCGACCGGCTGGCGCTGGAAGAGCCGCTCTTGCTGTGCGGGGATTTCAATGTGATTCCGGCCGAGGCCGATGCAGCGGACCCTTCCGCCTGGGTCAATGACGCCCTGTTCCTGCCGCAGACGCGGGAGGCGTTCCGCGCCCTCACCCATCTCGGGCTGGTGGATGCGGTGCGGGCGACCTCGGACAGCGCCAAGCTCTACAGCTTCTGGGATTATCAGGCCGGCGCCTTCCAGCGCGACCTCGGCATCCGCATCGACCATCTGCTGCTGTCGCCCCAGGCGGCCGATACGCTGATCGCGGCTGGCATCGACAAGCATGTGCGGGCCTGGGAAAAGCCGTCCGATCACGTGCCGGTGTGGGTGGACCTCAAGATCGCGGCCTGATCACGCCGCAGCCTCGCCGCCGGGGAGTGGTCCGCGGGCAAAACCGCCCTGCCCGCCCCGCACGCGGTGCCGCGCGTTCAGCGCTGCGCGGTCTTCAGCCATTGCTCGAGATATTGCAGCGCCTGCGCGCGCTCTTCGGGCGTCGCCTCGGCGAAGGCGTCCTCATAAAGGTCGACCACCCATTTGTCCTGCGGGGCGGCGGCCCCGTCGCGGGCGAGGGTGAGCCACATCAGCCCGCGGGCGCCCTGCCGGCTGATGCCATCGTCGCCCCGGAACAGCATGTTGCCGAGCAGCGCCTGGGCCTCATACTGCCCCTTCTGGGACGACAGGATCAGCCAGCGCGCCGCCTGGCGCGGATCGCGCGGGGCGCCGATGCCGTCCAGATACATCTTCCCGAGCCGGTACTGGGCCTCCGAATCCCCGAAATAGGATGCGGCGTAGGAATACATGTCGCGGGCGCGCCCCGCGTCCCGCCGCACCGAGGAATTGGGAATGCCCTGGAGATAATAGCTGCCGAGCGCGACGAACGCGCTCGCCACAAACCGCGCCTGGGCGGTGCCGGGATAATCCTCGGCATGGCTGTTGGCGACCCGGCTGAAATATTCGAACGCCTTGATGTCGTCGCGCTTCACGCCGTCGCCGTCGGCATACATGCGGCCGAGCTTCCATTGGGCGGCGGGGTGCCCCTGTTCGGCGGCATAGCGCAGGGCATCCACGCCCTTGGCGGTCTGGCCGAGCCGCAGCGCCTGCGCGCCGGAGCGGAACGCCTCGTCCACCGGCCGCACGCCGGGGGTCACCGGCACATTGGCCGGCGGCGTCAATTGCTCGGGCACGGTGTGGTCGGACTGGGCATTGCCGTCGAACGCGAGCGCGGGGCTCGCCAGCACGCCGCACAAAAGCAGCGCCGCCGCGAACGTCTCCCGATAGGGACGTTTCGTCGGCCGCAGTGCGCAGGCCCAGCGCCCGACACGGGGCGCGCGACGCTTCAGCAGGGACTGGCTCTTGCTAACCATGATTGAGGAAATTTGCCATGACGGCGGGGCGAGATCGGGGCCGCGCCAAGGCCAAGCCGAGGATTCTCCTGGGCGTCCCTGTGCTTTTGCCGCAATCAATAGACCGCAACCGGCCTTATGCCCTGTCATCCGGGATCACCCTCGACGTGGCGGCCGGAAAGACTTTCCGAGCAACTGAACGCGCCACGTGCAGAGCTTCGATTACACGCGGTTTTGTGGCGGCTTCGCGGCGCCAGTCGCCGCAGGCCGGGTGCGTGGCTGGAATGCTTCCAGGTGTTGCGCGCCTGTCACAGTTTTCGGCCCGGACAAACCGGGCCGAAATCACGTCACGCGGTGCGGGACAATTGCGCGATGGCGGAGAGAACCTTCTCCTTGCGCGCGAGATATTCCTCGCGCTTCTCGCGCTCGGCCTCGACCACCTCCTCGGGCGCCCGGGCGACGAACGAAGCATTGGAAAGCTTGCCGTCGATGCGCGCGACTTCCTGGTCGAGCTTGCCGTCTTCCTTGCGCAGGCGGGTCAGTTCCTCGGCGAGATCGACGATGCCGGCGAGCGGCAGCGCCGCCACTTCCCCGCGCACCACCATCTGCACGGACTCGCCCGGCATGGCATCGGCCAGCGTGATGTCGGAGAGCCGCGCCAGCCGGCGGATGGCATCGTCCCACACCTTCGCGCGCAATTGGGTGGCGGCGGAGGCTTCCACCAGCACCAGCGGCACCTGGGCGCCGGCGGGCACGTTCATTTCGGCGCGCACGGAGCGCACTTCGGTGATGAGATCCACCGCCCAGCCCACCTCGGCCTCCGCATCGGGCGCTTCCAGGCCGGAGAGGTCGGGCCAGGGGGCAAGGGCGAGCAGCCCTTCGCGCGCCGGGCCCTGCTCGCCGGTGCGGGCCCACAATTCCTCGGTCAGGAACGGCATGAAGGGATGCAGCAGCTTCAGCGCCACGTCGAGCACGAACGCCGTGGTGGCGCGCGTCTCGCTCTTGCCCGCCCCGTCAGGGCCGGAGAGCACGGGCTTGGCCAGTTCCAGGTGCCAGTCGCAGAACACGTTCCAGATGAAGCGATAGACCGCGCCGGCGGCATCGTTGAAGCGATAGGCGGTAAGCGCGGTCTCAAGCTCGGCGGTCGCGCGGGCGGCTTCGCCCATGATCCAGCGGTTGAGCGTGCCGTCCACCTTCCCGGGATCGAATCCTTCCACCCGCTCGCAGCCGTTCATCTGGGCGAAGCGCACCGCGTTCCAGAGCTTGGTCGCGAAATTGCGATAGCCCTCGACGCGCGAGGTGGCGAGCTTGATGTCGCGCCCCTGGGCGGCCATGGCGGCGAGCGTGAAGCGCAGGGCATCGGCGCCATACTGGTCGATGAGGTCCAGCGGGTCGATCACATTGCCCTTGGACTTCGACATCTTCGCCCCCTTCTCGTCGCGGACGAGGGCGTGGATATAGATGTCCTTGAACGGCACATCGGGCATGAAGTGCAGGCCCATCATCATCATCCGGGCGACCCAGAAGAAGATGATGTCGAAGCCGGTCACCAGAACCGAGGTCGGGTAGAATTTGGCGAGTTCCGGCGTCTCGTCCGGCCAGCCCATGGTGGAGAAGGGCCAGAGCGCGGAGGAGAACCAGGTGTCGAGCACGTCCTCGTCGCGGGTGAGGAAGGCGGCGCGCTTCTCCGCGTCGTCGATCAGCGCCTGCGCCTCGTCGCCGGTGAGGTTTTCGGCGGCCACATTCTTGGCCAGCGCGGCCTCGAACGCCTGGTCTTCATCCAGTTCGACGAACACATTGCCGAACGGGTCGTACCAGGCCGGGATCTGATGGCCCCACCAGAGCTGGCGCGAGACGCACCAGGGCTGGATGTTCTCCAGCCATTCGAAATAGGTCTTTTCCCAATTCTTGGGCACGAAGCCGGTGCGCCCCTCGCGCACGGCGGCGAGCGCCGGCTGGGCCAGCGTCTTGGCGTCCACATACCATTGGTCGGTCAGCCAGGGCTCGATCACCACGCCCGAGCGGTCGCCGTGCGGCACCACATGGGGGTGCGGCTCGATCTTCTCCAGCAACTCCAGATTGGTCAGCAGCTCGACGATCTGCTTGCGCGCGACGAAGCGATCGGTGCCGTTCAGCAGGGTCAGCACGCCGCCGAAATCGGGGTCGTCCACATAGGCCTCGCGGCGGGCGGCGAAATCATCCTGGATGCCCGACACGTCGATGCGCGCCTCGGCGTCGAGGATGTTGATCATCGGCAGGTGATGCCGGCGCCCCACCTCGAAATCGTTGAAATCGTGCGCCGGGGTGATCTTCACCGCGCCCGAGCCCTTAGGATCGGAATATTCATCCGCCACGATGGGAATGCGCCGGCCCACCAGCGGCAGGATGACGAACTTGCCCACCAGATCGGCATAGCGCTCATCTTCCGGATGCACTGCGACTGCCGTGTCGCCCAGCATGGTTTCCGGACGCGTGGTGGCGACCACGATGAAGCGGCCGTCCTCGCCCTCCACCGGGTAGCGCAGATGCCAGAGATTGCCCTTGGTCTCGACCGGCTGGACTTCGAGGTCGGAGATCGCGGTGACGAGCTTGGGGTCCCAATTGACGAGCCGCTTGTCCTTATAGATCAGGCCCGCGCGATGCAGCTCCACGAACACCTTCAGCACGGCGCGGGAGAGCCCCTCGTCCATGGTGAAGCGCTCGCGCGACCAGTCGCAGGAGGCGCCGAGGCGCTTCAGCTGGTTGACGATGGTGCCGCCGGATTCTTCCTTCCAGGCCCACCACCATCTGGGTGGCGATGCCGGCATGGTCGGTGCCCGGCTGCCAGAGTACATCCTTGCCGCGCATGCGCTCATAGCGCGCCAGCACGTCCTGGAGCGTATTGTTGAGCGCATGGCCCATGTGCAGCGAGCCGGTGACGTTCGGCGGGGGAATGACGATCGAAAAGCCGGGCGCATCCTTGCGCTCGGGCCGCCCGCACCGGAACGCCTGCGCCTCTTCCCAGGCGGCGGAGATGCGTGCTTCCACGGCGGCGGGATCGAACACTTTTTCCAGCATGCGCAAAGCTCCACGGGCGCGCCGCGCCCGGCATCGTGATCTTGAGACGTGCGCCTTAAAGCCGTACGGCGGCCCCGCCGTCAACGGGGCCGCCGCACAAGGGGCAATTAGGGGCTTGCGAAAGGGTCAGCGCGCGGTGCGCGACACCCGCTCGATTTCCGCGCGGACCAGCCGCTCGACGATGTCGGGAAGATGGGCGTCCAGCCATTCCTTGAGCATCGGCCGGAGGATCTCCTTCACAAGGTCCTCGACCGTGCGTTCATGGGCCGGCAGCACCATGTCGCCCAGCGATTCGAACGCGGCGGCCACCACCGCATCGACGGACGGCGACAGAAGGTCCTTGCGGCGCGGGGCATCGCCGAACGGGCGGGCCGCCGATTCCGAAGCGCGCGGCGCGGCCGGGCGGGTTGCGCTGTCGCCACGGGGGGCGGCGGGCTGCGCCGGCTGGGCGTGAGGCGCGCGAACGGGGGCGCCGCCTGAAGCGGGATAATCGGCCATGTCCTCATCCTCGCGATACGGTGTGGCGGCCCCGGCGCCCATCTCGTCCCATCCGCCGGCGGGATCCTCATAGCGATCGAGGCCGCGCGAAAAAGGATCGTCGAACGGGTCGGCATCCAGGGCATGGCGCGCCGCGCTCTCGCGCGCGGCAGCGTCCCGCGGCGGCTGGGGACGGGCCACCACCGGACGCGCATCCTCCGCGCCATAGGCGTTCTGGCGGGGAAGCTCCTGGCGGGGAGCTTCCTGCCGAACGGGCTCTTGCTGGAACGTCTCCTGGCGGAACGTCTCCTGGCGGGAAGGCTCCTGTCGGGAAGGCTCCTGGCGCGCGGACTCCTGCCGAGCGGCCTCGGGGCGGGGCGTTTCCGCGCGACGGGGCGGCTCCGGACGGGCGGAGGGCGCGAAGCGGGTGTCGTCCCCCAGCCCGCGACGGGGCGGGATATCCTTCGCGGGCGGTGCGGCCTCGCGCCGGGTGGGGGAATCGTCGTCCGAGATGATCCGGCGGATGGAGGCCAGGATCTCGTCCATGGAGGGTTCTTGCGGCTTCGGGTTTGCGGACATGTCTCGACCTCGGCCGAAGACGTCCTTCAAACCGCGCGCAACGCTACGATTGATCAGGGACGCCAGAATCGCACCTATCTTTCAGCATGGCATCACGACGCGCCCCGGCGATCAAGCCCGCTGGCGCATCCGGCTCATTTTCCGTCCGGTGTGCGCAGCCCGAACCAGCTGTCACGCACCTGCTGATAGTGCACCTTCGGGTCGTAGACCGGAACCTTCAGCCCCATGGACACGGCGTCCAGCTTGCCGATCACCGAGACCAGCGAATAGGCCGCCACCACCCGGTCGCGCTGGGCGATCACCAGGGCCGACTTGGAATTGGTCAGGTCGGTCTGCGCGTTCAGCACGTCGGTGGTGGTGCGCTGGCCGACGCGCCATTCCTCGCGAACGCCTTCGAGGGCGAGCGTATTGGCAGCGACCTGGGACTGCGCCGCTTCGATCTGCGCCTTGGCGGCTTCGAGCGCGCCCCAATATTGAACGCCCTGGGTGCGCACCGCGTCGCGGTTCACATCCACCTCGATGCGGGCCTGGGAGAGATATTCCTTGGCCTGGCGGATGGCGGAATATTCCGAGCCGCCCTGATAGATCGGAACCGACAGGTTGAGCGTCACCGCCGCGCCGAAGGCCGAATCCACGGCCTGGCTCTGGTCGTAGGATTGCAGCACCTGGCCCTGCACGTTCAGGTTCGGCGCAAGGCCGCCTTCCGCCATGCGGACCTTGAAGTTCGCGGCATCCACGGCGAATTGCGAGGCCAGGATCGCGGGATTCCGCGCCAGGCCGGCGCCGATGACCCCGTCCAGCTTGGCCGGCAGGCGGCGTTCCACGGCGGTGGAGGGCGGCACCAGCTTGCCCGGCTCAACGCCGATCACCTGATGATAGACCGCGCGATAGGAGGAGAGGTTCGCGATCGCCTGCGCCACCTGATATTGCGCGCTGGCAACGCGCGCCTCGGCCTGCGCCACGTCGGTGCGGGTCACTTCGCCCACGTTGAAGCGGTCGCGGGTGGCGCGCAGTTCCTGGTTCAGGGCCGCGAGATTCTGTTGCTGCAATTCCAGAAGCGCGATGCCCTGGATCACGTCCATGAACGCGGTCACGCCGTTCAGCAATACGCTCTGCTCGGTGTTGCGCAGCAATTCGCGCTGGCCCTTCACCTGCGATTCGGCGTTGCGGGTCGTGTTGGCGGTGAGAAAGCCGTTGAAGATCGTCTGGGTGACGGTGAGGTTGGCGGAGCGGGGCACGAGGGTGCCCGTGGTGCTCAGGCCGGCTGACTTGGAGCGGGCATATTCGCTCCCGGCACTCACGCCGGCCGTGATGTTGGGCCGGTAGCCGGACAAGGCCTGCGGCACGTTTTCGTCGATGGCCCGCGTCCCCGCACGCTGCGAATTCAAGGTCGGGTTGTTGATATAAGCGGCAGCCAGAGCGGCTTCGAGTGTCTGGGCAGACGCACTGCCGGACCATGCCGTCGCGCCAAGGGCGGAAGCAGCGGCCAGCACAATGATGCGTCGGCGAACATGTGTCGCAAGCGACATGAATATCTCCCCGACCGACGCGAGGCCGCACGACAAAGAGTGCGGCGCCTGACGCGCGGAACTTAATCTGACCTTAACTGCCTGTCCGGTCGGAGGGAACCGACCGGTTCGATCCCTCTGCGCTTTTCCATGCAACCGCGGCAGATGCGCCACAGGTGGATCAGAAAGTGAAGCGCGGCGGGGCTTCGAAGCCGGCCAGCAGGGGCACGGCGGCGTTGAAGACGACGCGCTCGCTCATGGCGCCGTTCACCTTGGTGAACACGGCCGCGCGGCCGGCGCCGCCACGACCCACCACGGTCACGAGTCGCCCCCCCTCCTTGAGCTGGGCAAACAGCGCCTCCGGCACGACCTCGACCGATCCGTTGATGAAGATCACGTCGTAAGGGGCCTCGGGCGCCCAGCCGGCGGTCAGCGGGCCCTGAAAGGCGGCGACATTGGCCACCGAGAGATCGGCGAGGATCGCGGTCGATTCGGCGATCAACTCGGCATCGTCGTCGAGCGCGACCACCTGCCCTGCCAGCCGCCCGAGGATCGCGGCCGAATATCCGGTGCCGACAGCGATATCGAGCACCAAGTCGTCCGGCTGCACATCGGCGAGCTGGAGCAGCTTGGCCAGGACCATCGGCTCCACCAGATAGCGCGCGGGCGAACCGGCGCGGGCGGGGCGGATGACCAAATCGTCGTCGATATAGGCGAGGGACTTCAGATCCGAGGGCACGAAGCGTTCACGCGGGATCTCCAGCATTGCGCTGACGATCCGCGGATCGGTCACATCATTGGCGCGGACCTGGCCGTCCACCATGCCGCGACGCAATTCGGCGAAATCGATCATGTCTGGCCCTCCGACCGCTGCCGTGACGGTTTAATCCTGACCTGCAAGAGCCACAGACCTGCCACTTTTGCAAGTCGCCGGAACGCGAGCTGAGCGGCTCGCGTACCGGCATCGCGCGGTGTTTCAGCGCCTCACATGGAGGTGCTCACTTGGCTGGCGTATCGGCAATGCCGGCGATGGTGATCTGGCGGAAGATCACGTGATCGCCCACCTTGATCTTCTTGAACTCGTCCTTGCCCTCGGGAATCCGAACCGCGACCTCGTTGCCGCCCGGGCCCTTGACCGTGACGGTGCGGGTGTCGAGGGCCACGGCGGTCACGGTCGCGGCGATTTCGCGGCGGTCGGTGACGATCGCTGCCGGGCGCGCGCCGGCGGGAGCGCCGTCGAGCGTCTTCACGTCGGTGGGAATCGGCGTGCCGTCATTGGGATGCACGACCTGGATCTCGGTCGCCTGCTCCATGCCCGCGGTGACGATGTCGCCCACCTTGATCTGCGGGAAGTTCTGCATCTCGTCGCCGGCCTTCAGCACGACCCAGTTCCCCTCCGGACCCACCAGGGTGATCATGCGGGTCTTGGCGTCCACGGCGGACACCTTGGCCGAGATCGTCGTCTTCACCACGAAGGCGACGGTGAGAATCGGATCGGCGGCAAGGGCGAGCGTCGGCAGCAGCGCAAGCGTGCCGGCGGTGAGGAGTTTGCGCATGTTCATGGGCCTAGTCTCCCGAAGCGTCCGTCTTCCTGCGAGACGGAACGCCGGTGGCTTGCCGCATGGTCAGGCCCCGCGCAAGCGCCAAGCCTGAGCTTTCTCGTCGCGCCCCCGGCGGCCTCCGGCGGCTCCCGGCGCCCCGCGCGGACCCGCGTACGGGGACCGCGCCACGGGGCATGATCGGATGCTACCCACAGCCCCCCTTGCCCGATGCGGCCGACTGCTTTAGTTAGCGCCGCTACGAGGCCACGTGGCGGAGTGGTTACGCAGCGGACTGCAAATCCGTGCACCCCGGTTCGATTCCGGGCGTGGCCTCCAGTTTTGTGCGCGGCACTTTCCCTTATGCGATGCCCATCTCGCCCGGATGCACGAAACTGAACCGCCGCTTGAGTGGCGAAGCATGGGCGTGGCACGCGGTTGGTGCCCGGAGATTTTGATGAGCATTTCGCCGCTGAAGCGCCTCGGCGCCTACATGCAAAAAGATGAGACCATGCGGCTCATCCATCGCCTGTTCATCTCCGACGGCCGCCGCCACTGGAAAGGCTATGCGACAGCGTTCAGCTTCATGGGGCTGATGGCCGCCTCCACCGGCGCCATGGCCTATCTCATGAAGTCCGCCGTGGATTCGATCTTCGTCCACCCCACCGCCGAAGCGGTCTGGGCGGTGGCGATCGCCATGATGCTGCTCTCCATGGTCAAGGGCATTTCCGCCTATGCCCAGTCGGTGACCATGGCCAGGGTCGGCAACCGAATCGTCGCCGACAACCAGAAGCGGATCTTCAACCGCCTCCTGGACCAGGACGTGACCTATTATGCCGCGCGCCATACCGCCGACATCACCATGCGCTTTTCCATCGGCGCGAACTCGGCCCGCGACGCGCTGAACCTCGTCATCACCTCCATCGGCCGCGACATGCTCTCGCTGATCGCCCTGGTGACGGTCGCGATCCTCCAGGACCCGTTCCTCGCCATCGTCGCTCTGGTGGTGATGCCGATCGCGGTCATGGGCACGCGCAAGCTGGTGAAGAAGGCCAAGAACATCTTCAAGCGCGAGTTCGCCAGCGGCATCAAGCTCAACACCACCGCGATGGAATTCATCCAGGGCGTGCGCACGGTGAAGGCCTATACGCTGGAAACCATCATGCGCGGCCGGGTCTACAGCTATGTGGACGATGTCGAGCGCGCCTCCAACAATCTGATGAAGACCCAGGCCAAGTCGAGCCCGCTGATGGAGACCCTCGGCGGCTTCGCCATCGCGGGCGTGATTCTCTATGCCGGCTACAACGTGGTGGTGCTGAACAAGACGCCGGGCGAGTTCTTCTCGGTGCTCACGGCGCTGCTGCTGGCCTACGAGCCGGCGAAGCGCCTCGCCCGCTTCAATGTGGAGCTGGCCGGCATGATGGTCGGCACCAACATGCTGTTCGAGATCCTCGACACGCCCGGCGCCGAGCAGGAGCCGGCGGACATGCCGCTGCTTCCCGTTGGTCCGGGCCGGGTGGATTTCAAGAATGTCGAATTCGCCTATCGCCCCGGCGAACCGGTGCTGCGCGGCATCTCGCTGACGGCCGAGCCCGGCCAGACCACCGCCCTCGTGGGCACGTCCGGCGGCGGCAAGAGCACCATCATCAGCCTGATCGAGCGATTCTATACGCCCACCGCCGGCACCGTCACCATCGACGGGGAGGACGTGACGCAGTTCAAGCGCACCTCGGTGCGCGCGGCCTCCGCTCTGGTCAGCCAGGATGTCTATCTGTTCTCGGGCACGGTGAAGGAAAACATCGGCTTCGGCCGTCCCGACGCCACCGAGGAAGAGATCATCGAGGCGGCCAAGGCGGCGCACGCCCATGACTTCATCATGGGCTTCGAGCACGGCTACGACACCCAGGTGGGCGAGCACGGCGCCCAGCTCTCCGGCGGCCAGCGCCAGCGCATCGCCATCTCCCGCGCCTTCCTCAAGGATGCCCCCATCCTGCTGCTGGACGAGGCCACGGCCGCGCTCGACAGCGAGTCCGAGGCGGAAGTCCAAAAGGCGCTGGTGGCCCTGCAAAGCCGGCGCACCACCATCGTCATCGCCCACCGCCTCCAGACCGTGGTGCGCGCCGACAAGATCTGCGTGGTGGACGGCGGCCATGTGGTGGAAAGCGGCCGCCACGACGAGCTGATGGCCAAGCGCGGGCGCTATTACAGCTTCTACCAGATGCAGTTCGCCCACGAGAACGAGCACAAGGGCGAACCGAAGGGCGAGCTTGCGGACGCCGCCGGCCAGGCGCCGACTTTGCTCTCGGCCTGACGCCTTTAAAAACAAAGGCTTGGGGGAGATACCCCCAGGCTTTTCACAAGCCCCGCGCAATTATCGCGGTTTATGTCTTCACAAGCCGGCACACGGTTGCTATATCGCCGGCCTCGCAAGTGAGCACCTGATCCCCGGTAGCTCAGTGGTAGAGCAACCGGCTGTTAACCGGTTGGTCGCTGGTTCGAATCCGGCCCGGGGAGCCAGTCTTTTGAAAAATGGCCGTCCAATTGGGCGGCCTTTTTCGTTTCTGGCGCGGCGCGCGCCTTCACGTTCGCGCGGCGGGATCACTCATCCCGCGCCGAACACCGACCAGCGCATGGCCTTCGCCAAATGCTCCAGCGCGATCGAGCCGAGCACCGAATTGCCGTAGCGGTCGAGCCCCGGCGACCAGACCGCGATCGAGGCCTTGCCCGGCGCCACCGCCAGGATGCCGCCGCCCACCCCGCTCTTGCCCGGCAGGCCGACGCGGAAGGCGAAATCGCCCGAGCCGTCATAATGGCCGCAGGTGAGCATCAAAGCCGCGATGCGGCGCGCCCGCTCGGACGTGACCACCGAGCGCCCGGTGGTGGGAATCTTGCCGCCGAAGGCGATATAGCGCCCCGCCATGGCCAATTGCCGGGCGCTCATGGTGATCGCGCAATGGTGGAAATAGACCCCGAGCGCGTGGTCCACCGGATGTTCCAGCACGTTGAACGCGCGCATGTAATTGGCGAGCGCGGTATTGAGGAAGCCGGTCTCCTTCTCCGAGCGCGCGACATTCTCGTCGATCGCCACATCCTCGTCGTCGGCGACGAAGCGGATGAAGCGCAGGATCGAGCCCAGCGCCTCGCGCGGCTGGTGGCCGGAGAGCAGCACGTCGGTCACCGCGATCGCGCCGGCATTGATGAAGGGATTGCGCGGCTTGCCCTTCTCATATTCCAGCTGGACGATGGAATTGAACGCATTGCCCGAGGGCTCGCGGCCGACGCGGTTCCACAGATTGTCGCCCAGCTGCCCGAGCGCCAGGGTGAGGGTGAACACCTTCGAAATGCTCTGGATCGAGAAGGCGGTCTCGAAATCGCCGGCGCAGATCATCTCGCCGTCGGCCGTGGTCACGGCGATGGCGAACTGGTCGAGCGGCACCTTGGCGAGTTCGGGAATATAGCTTGCCACCGCCCCCCGATCGGTGCGCTGCGCCATGTCGGCGGCGATATCCGCCACCACCTGCCTCAAATCCGGCTTGAAATCCGACACCCCGGTCCTCCCCTTGCACGCGGGTCAACTATAGCTCTCGCAGGCGCGAAGGGTAGCCGGCCGCAATGCGGCGGCTATGCTGCGGGCCTTGTTCTCGTTTACGGTGCGTCATGCCGTCTTCCCCTGCCCTGGTCTGGTTCCGCGACGATCTGCGGCTTGCCGACAATCCCGCCCTCACCCATGGCGCGCGCGACGGGCGGCCGGTGGCGGCGCTTTATGTGCTGGATGAGGTCTCGCCCGGCGTGCGCCCGCTCGGCGGGGCGGCGCGCTGGTGGCTCGCCCAATCGCTGAAGGCGCTGGCGCGCGACCTCGGCGCCCACGGCATTCCCCTGGTCCTGCGCCGGGGACGGGCGGGCGAGATCGTCCCGGCGCTGGCACGGACGCTCGGGGCGGGGCTCGTCACCTTCAACAGCCGGCCGGGAGCGGGCGAGCGCGCGATCGACGAACAGGTTGCGGCCGCGCTTCGGGCCGCGGGCGGCGAGGCAAGGCTATTCAACGGCCATATGCTGCACGAACCGGGATCGGTGCACACGGCGGCGGGCACCTTGCCGCGCACCTTCTCCGCCTTTCACCGGGCCGCCCTGAAGGACTGGACCCCACGCCCGCCCTTGCCGCTTCCCCCACGCCTGGAGGCCGCGCGCCACGCCCAGGCGAGCGAGGATCTCGCCCGCTGGGCGCTCGAACCCTCCCGCCCCGATTGGGCGCAGGGCCTGCGCGCCACATGGCAGGTCGGCGAGGCCGCTGCGCGGGAACGACTGAACGCATTCCTGTCCGCCGGCGGGCGCGGCTATGCGGAACTGCGCGACCGGCCGGATAGGGATCACGTCTCGCGCCTGTCGCCGCATCTGCGCTGGGGCGAGACTTCTCCGCGCCAGGTCGCCTCCGCCGTGCTCCATGCAGTGGAGGCGCAGGGGCTCGCCCCGCACGATGGCGAGAAATTCCTGGCCGAACTCTATTGGCGCGAGTTCAACCATCACATCCTCAACGCCGCGCCGGACCTTGCGACGCGGAATCTGAACCCCGCCTTCGATGCCTTTCCCTGGCGTGACGCGCCCGAGGCATGCGCGGCATGGCAGAGCGGCCGCACCGGCTATCCCATCGTGGATGCCGCCATGCGGCAGCTCTGGCAGACGGGGTGGATGCACAATCGCGTGCGCATGGTGGTCGCTTCGTTCCTCGCCAAGCATTTGCTGGTGGATTGGCGCGCGGGCGAGCGCTGGTTCTGGGATACGCTGGTGGATGCGGACGCCGCAAGCAATCCCGGCAATTGGCAATGGGTCGCCGGCAGCGGCGTCGATGCCGCGCCTTATTTCCGCATCTTCAATCCGGTGTTGCAGGGCGAGAAATTCGATCCCGACGGGGCCTATGTGCGCGCCTTCGTGCCCGAGCTGGCGCGCCTGCCGTCGGCGCTGATCCACAAGCCCTGGACGGGCGATGCCGCCGCTTTGGCGCGGGCCGGCGTGCGGCTCGGCCGCGATTATCCCCGCCCGATCGTGGACCATGCGCAGGCCCGCGCACGGGCGCTGGACGCGTTCCAACAGATCAAGGCGCAATGATCGCCCCCGGCGCCGCGCCGCAGGGCCAAGCTATGGCGCGGCCGCAGGCTTCCCGCTACACCGGACGCGCCGGCGACTCAGAACCGAGACCGCCGCAGCCCGCCGCGCCGGCGGACGTATTTTGGACGCGCGGCGCCGGGCCGCGGCGAGGATCAAGCGATGCGGGAAACCCTCTATTCCTTGCAGATCCTGCGCTTCCTCGCGGCCGCCTTGGTCATGCTGTCCCATGTCGAGCACAGCCTTTCCGGCTTTCGCGAGCGCTATGGGGCGGAGGTGCTGATTTTCGGGATTTCGGGCGATCTCGGGGTCCGCATCTTCTTCGTCATCAGCGGCTTCATCATGGTCTATATCGCCCATGATGCCTTCGCGCAGCCGGGCGCGCCGGGGCGGTTCCTGGCGGCGCGCATCGTGCGGGTGGTGCCGCTCTATTGGCTGCTGACGACGCTGCAAATCCTCGTATTTCTGCTGCTCGCGCGCCTCGGCGACCCCTCCGGCGCCGCGCTTCTTTCCGTCCCTGAAGTGGTGAAGAGCTATTTCTTCATCCCTTACTTCAACCTCTACGTGCAGCATCGTCCGATCCTGTCCCAGGGCTGGACGCTGAACTATGAGATGTTCTTCTATCTCGCCTTCGCCGCC
>NCEH01000088.1 GCA_002304505.1 Rhizobiales bacterium 32-66-11
GGCAGCGCAATCGAGGCCGAGGAGCACGTCCTCGCCGGGCCGATAGCCGGCCTTCTCGATCGCCTTCATGATGAAGGAGAGCGCATCGTCGGCGCTCAGCAGGTTCGGGGCGAAGCCGCCCTCGTCGCCCACATTGGTGTTGTGGCCGGCGTCCTTCAGGCCCTTCTTCAGGGTCTGGAAGATTTCCGAGCCGATCCGCAGCGCGTCCGCGAAGGTGGGCGCGCCGGCGGGCAGGATCATGAATTCCTGGAAGTCGATGGGATTGTCCGCATGGGCGCCACCATTGACGATGTTCATCATCGGCACCGGCAAGGTGCGGGCGTTCACGCCGCCGACATAGCGATAGAGCGGCAGATTGTTGGAGATCGCCGCCGCCTTGGCCACCGCCAGCGAGACGCCGAGGATGGCGTTGGCGCCGAGGCGGGCCTTGTTGGGCGTGCCGTCGAGGGCGATCAAGGTGGCGTCGAGCTTGGCCTGGTCCTCGGCATCGAAGCCGCCGACGGCATCGAAGATCTCGCCGTTCACCGCATCCACGGCCTTGAGCACGCCCTTGCCGCCGTAGCGGCCCTTGTCGCCGTCGCGCAGTTCCACCGCCTCATGGGCGCCGGTGGAGGCGCCGGAGGGGACGGCGGCGCGGCCGAGGGAGCCGTCTTCCAGCACCACGTCCACTTCCACCGTGGGATTGCCGCGGCTGTCCAGGATTTCGCGGCCGATGATATCGACGATGGCGGTCATTGGAATGTCCCTCCCTTTGGTCCTGGAAACGAGATGCCCAGGCGCGCCCGATGTCGCGGCCGCTTCTAGCGCGAACCCGCGCGGCTGCGAAGGGGCGATGGGAGCGGCACCTTGCCCGTTTTCGGCTAATGTCCTGTGCCAGAATCCGACGGGACCGCCTCTTTTGCCGCACAAGGACTTGTCATGACTTCCGCCGATCTCCAGCTCGGTCGCGAGACCGCCCTGCCCGCCTCCCCCGAAACGGCGGTGCTGGATCGCGTGCCCAATCCGCACCCGGACGTGGATTATGTGGCCCGCTTCACCTGCCCCGAATTCACCTCGCTCTGCCCGGTCACCGGCCAGCCGGACTTCGCCCATGTGGTGATCGACTATGTGCCGGACCAGTTCCTGGTGGAATCCAAGTCGCTGAAGCTCTATTTCGCCAGCTTCCGCAACCATGGCGCCTTCCACGAGGACTGCACCATCGCCATTGGCAAGCGGCTGGTGGGACTGCTGGCGCCGCGGTTTTTGCGAATCGCCGGCTATTGGTATCCCAGGGGAGGCATACCCATTGATGTTTTCTGGCAGACTGGCAGCCTGCCTAAGGGCGCCTGGCTGCCGGATACGGGAGTTGCGCCCTATCGCGGAAGGGGATGACCATGCCCAACCTGGTGATCACCAATGGGGATGCGGCGGTCGAGCGCCTGAAGGCCGGCGGAATTGCCGGCCATTTCCTGCCCTGGCGGGACATGCTCCACGACGGCCCGGTTCCCGCCGACGCGTCGCTCGCCACCGTCGCGGACGCCCGCGCCGCGTTTCTGTCCCAATCGCTTGGGCTGGAATTCGATTCCGTCCGGGCTGATTTTCCCGAGCGCGACGGGCAATTGGAGATCCACATCGCCTTCAATTGCGTGGACCTGTGGTTCGAGCACGACCTTTACGACCAGCTCCAGCTCATACAATTGCTGAATTATTTCGCCCGCGAGCCGGAGCGTCTCGGCCTGCGGCTCATTCAGGCGGACCATTATCTCGGCCTGATGGACGAAGCGCAGGTGCATGACCTGGCGCAACGGGCCTGCGGGGTGAGCGCCGTGCAGTTGGAGACCGCGAGCGATGCCTGGGAGGCGTTCACGGCGCCGACGCCGCGGGCGCTGGCCCGGTTCGTCAAGCAGCAGAGCCCGGCCCTGCCCTTCCTGGTGCCGGCCCTGCGCCGGGCGCTGGCCGAACTGCCCGCGCCGCGCACCGGGCTTTCACTGACCGAGGAACGCATCCTGCGCCAGCTGGTGGATGGGCCGCAGAGCGTCGCCCATGTCTATGGCGCCGTGCATAAGATGGATGAGGCGCAATTCCTCGCCGATCTGCCGTTTTTCCTGCGATTGGATGGACTTGCCTTCGCCCATGAGCCGCTGATCGAGGGGCTGCCCTTTGCCTCCAGCGAGTGCAAGCCGTTCCAGGCCAGCACCCCGGCCGGGCCGGAGGAGATCACCTATCGCACCTTCGCCACGGCCGAAATCGCCCTGACCGAGGCCGGGCATGCGGCGCTGAAGGGCGGTTTCGACCATGCCTGCGAAAATGCCATCGACCGCTGGCTGGGGGGAACGCGCCTCCAGCCGGGCGCCATGTGGCGGTACGACCGCAATGCGGAACGCTTGATCGACCCCAATTGAGCGGACTTGCCGAAACCCGGCGCCCGCCTAGATCCAGCAAAATGTTTCACGTGAAACAATGGCTTAGCGCGGACGAACAGCGGATCAAAGGGTCATTTCCGCGCTCTGCGGGCCGACCGAACCGCGATTTCGGCCGAAGTTCGGGGCCAAATTCGGCAAGCGCCGGACGCTTCGGCAGACGTTGCCCGTGCCACCTGGATGACGCGGGCCGGTTCGGTGGACGATCGCATTAGGTTGGGGAATGCGACCGTCCGCCCTTCCGTCGCTCGGCCCTAAGCCGGCGTCAGCAGCTTCAGCCCCACGATGCCGGCGGCGATCAGCCCGATGCAGCCGAGGCGCAGGGCGCCGGCGGGCTCGTTCAGCACGAAGATGCCGACCAGCACCGTGCCGACGAGGCCGATGCCGGTCCACACGGCATAAGCCGTGCCGAGCGGAAGATCGCGCAGGGAGAGGCCGAGCAGGCCGATGCTGGCGGTGAAGGTGGCCGCCGTGAACACGGTCGGCCACAGGCGGGTGAAACCTTCCGTATGCTTCAGGCCATAGGCCCAGCCGATTTCCGCAATCCCGGCAAGGGCCAGGTAAACCCACGACATGAGACGCTCCGGTACAAGCGGGGTCGTCCCCACCGATCCACCGAAAGGGGCAAGGTCGTCCCGCCCCCGGTCGCGCCTGCACGGCACGCCTATTGAGAATATTATTTTCTCAATAAGAATACTCTAGCCTGCAATCCCACCAATTCAAGCGGCACCCGCCGGGCGCTCCACCACAATGGCGGCGCCGTGCGCGCTCGACGGCTTCACCACCACGATGCCCTCGATGGCCTCTTCCACCATGCCGCGCGCCTGGAGCGAGCGGCGCAGGCTGGCCACGCCGGGGGAATCGAAGCGGATGGCGGCGAGCCGAAGGCCTTCGTCGGCCGGAGCCGGGACGCCGTAGCGCTGGGTGAAATTGGCGCGAGTCATCAGGTCGATCTCGCCGCGCGGCGTTTGCGCCACATACCAGTCATCGCTGGCCCGGCGCGGCGTCACGCCGGTCAGCGTATCGAGGAAGCTGACGTGATCCACCAGGCTTTCCGACACCAGCACCACCCCCGAAACCCCGGTGATGCCATTGGCGTGGCGCTGGAGATCGGGCGCCCAGAAATTCTCCGGCTTGCGCTGGGTGCTGGTGAAGAAGCCCACGTCCGGCGCCAGCGGATCGACGGCGAAGGCGAGCGAGAAGCCCACTTCCACGTCATTTCCGTCGGGCCGGCGCGCCATGCGCGAAAATTCGAACAGGTCGAAGCCGCCGAAGCCGGCGGCGTCGAACGTCGCCTTCTCGCCGGCCGGGTCGGTGCCCTCGAGGACCAGCATGGAGAGGCCTTCTCCGTTGCGGGCGAGGAAATCGCGATTGAAGGCACCGAAGGAAAACTGCTCCGGCGTGCCGGCGGGGATCTTCTCGGGCTCGGAGATTTCCAGCAGCTCGATGAAGAAGCCGGGCGTCTGGACGATGCGGTTCTGGGTGCCCCAGGGATGGCGGTTGCGCGGGCTGACGGTGAAGCCGAGCAGGTCATAGACCTCCCCCGCCGCATCGAGATCGCGCACCACATGGACGACGTGATCGAGACCTCTGCGCATGGGGGAACTCCTTTTACCCGTGGGAGGCCGGCGCTAGACCAGCCGGCTTTGCTCCATCGCCGCGCCCACGAAGGACGCGAACAAGGGATGCGGCTCGAACGGCCGCGACTTCAGCTCGGGGTGGAACTGCACCCCGATGAACCAGGGATGGTCGGCATATTCCACGATTTCCGGCAGCAGCCCGTCGGGCGACATGCCGGAGAAGCGTAGGCCGTGCTGTTCCAGCCGGTCCTTATAGGCGGTGTTCACTTCGTAACGATGACGGTGACGCTCGTAGATGTCACCCTCGCCATAGATATCGGACACCCGGCTGCCGGGATTGAGCACCGCGTGATAGGCGCCGAGCCGCATGGTGCCGCCAAGGTCGCCCGCTGCCGAGCGCCGCTCCAGCTCATTGCCCTTGAGCCATTCGGTGAGCAGGCCCACCACCGGCTCGCTGGTTTCGCCGAATTCGGTGGAATTGGCGTTCTGCACGCCGGCGAGATTGCGGGCCGCCTCGATCACCGCCATCTGCATGCCGAAGCAGATGCCGAAATAGGGCACCTTGCGTTCGCGGGCGAACTGGGCGGCGCGGATCTTTCCTTCCGCCCCGCGCTGGCCGAAGCCGCCGGGCACCAGGATGCCGTGCACATGCTCCAGGAACGGCACGGGGTCTTCGTGCTCGAAGGTCTCGCTCTCGATCCAGTCGAGATTGACCTTCACCTTATTGGCGATGCCGCCATGGGCCAAAGCCTCGATGAGCGACTTATAGGCATCCTTGAGGCCGGTATATTTGCCGACCACGGCGATGGTGACCTCGCCTTCGGGATTGCGCACCCGCTGTTCGATGGTGGACCAGCGCTTCAGGTTCGGCGCCGGCGCGGGGTCGATGCCGAACGCGGCCAGCACTTCCGTATCCAGCCCCTCGGCATGATAGGCGGCGGGAACGGCGTAGATATTGTCCACGTCCCGCGCCTCGATCACCGCGCTTTCCCGCACGTTGCAGAACAGCGAGAGCTTGCGCCGTTCCTCGCGCGGGATCGCCCGGTCGGTGCGGCACAGGAGGATGTCGGGCTGAATGCCGATGGAGCGCAGCTCCTTCACCGAATGCTGGGTCGGCTTGGTCTTCAACTCCCCAGCCGAGGGAATGAAGGGCATCAGGGTGAGATGGATGAAGATGGCATGGCCGCGCGGCAGCTCGTTCTTGAGCTGGCGGGTCGCCTCGAAGAACGGCAGGCCCTCGATGTCGCCCACGGTGCCGCCCACCTCGATGAGAACGAAATCGTAGCTCTCATTGCCCTCCAGGACGAAGTCCTTGATGGCATTGGTGACATGCGGGATCACCTGGACCGTGGCGCCGAGATAGTCGCCGCGCCGCTCCTTGGTGATGATGTCCTGATAGATGCGGCCGGTGGTGACATTGTCCCGCTTGGTGGCGGGGCGGCCGGTGAAGCGCTCGTAATGGCCGAGGTCGAGATCGGTCTCGGCCCCGTCGTCGGTCACGAACACTTCGCCATGCTGATACGGGCTCATGGTGCCCGGATCGACGTTCAGATAGGGATCCAGCTTGCGCAGCCGGACCGTATAGCCGCGCGCCTGAAGAAGCGCGCCCAAGGCTGCGGAAGCGAGGCCCTTGCCCAGCGAGGACACGACGCCGCCGGTGATGAAGATATAGCGCGCCATGGGCTTAAACTCTAATCCGCGCAAACGCGATTCGGCGAGAGCAATGCCGTTCCGGCATCGCCTCGCCTGTGGAGAACCTCATATCGCGGCGCGAACGCCGCGATACACGATCACTGAGACTTCGGAACCTGCGGGCCGCTCGGCGCCGGTGCGGCTTCCGGAGCAGGCGCGGGGGCGGCCTGGCCAGCCGGCGCCTGTTGGCGGAGCTGATCGAGAATCGTGCCGCCGCTCTGGGGAACCGACGGGCCGCTCGGAGCGGCCGGGGTCAGCAGGTCCGGCGGGGTGCGACCCCAGCCGGCCAGAATGGTCAGCGAAATGGAGGTGACGAAGAAGATGCCGGCGAGGATCGCGGTGACGCGCGTCAGCAGATTGGCGCTTCCGCGCGCGGTGAAGAAGCCGCCACCGGAGCCGCCGCCCCCGCCGCCGATGCCCAGGCCACCGCCCTCGGAACGCTGGATCAGCACCACGCCGATCAGCGCGAGCACCACCATCAGATGAATGACGATCAAAACAGTCTGCATGGAATCCACGTCTTCGCGCCGGCATCCGCCAAAAGGCCGGCAACCGCGCACAGGTCCGGAAAAACTCAGTCGGGCGCGTTCCTACACGATCGCGCTGGGCAATGAAAGAGTGCCTGATTTCGCAGCACCTCCCCGTGCCCTGCATGGCACGCGGATCTTGCGCCGCACGCGCCGCCCCACCATGGCAAAGCCGATGATCCATACCGCTCCGCTGACGCTGCGGCCGCACGCGGCGCCCCCTTTCGCCGCCATACAGGCGACGAAGCCGAGGCCGTCGCACCCGGATCGCTCCACCGAATCCGACGCCGCGCGCCGGTGCCGGCAGAAAAAGCGAGACGGAAGCGATTCGGAAGCCGGCTTTGCTTTGCACCCGAGAGATCCCCTCTCCCCGACGGGGAGAGGGTCAGGGTGCGGGGGCCGCGCCCGACGACGCGTCCGTGCCTCCTCGCTAATGCGCCAGCACCGCCAGCAGCAGCAAAGCGACGATATTGGTGATCTTGATCATGGGGTTCACGGCCGGTCCCGCCGTGTCCTTATAGGGATCGCCCACCGTATCGCCGGTCACCGAGGCCTTATGGGCGTCCGAGCCCTTATAGTGGCGCACGCCATCCTTATCCACGAAGCCGTCCTCGAACGATTTCTTGGCATTGTCCCAGGCGCCGCCGCCGGAGGTCATGGAGATGGCGACGAACAGGCCGGTAACGATCACGCCCAGCAGCATGGCGCCCACCGCCGAGAAGGCGGCGGACTTGCCCGCCACCCCGCCGCCCGCCACCAGATAGATGAGGTAATAGCAGACGATGGGCGAGAGCACCGGCAGCAGGGAGGGAATGATCATCTCCTTGATCGCCGCCTTGGTGAGCAGATCCACGGCGCGGGAATAATCCGGCTTCTCGGCATAGGTCATGATGCCGGGATGCTCGCGGAACTGGCGTCGCACCTCTTCCACGATCGCGCCGGCCGCCCGGCCCACCGCCGTCATGCCCATGGCGGCGAACAGGAACGGCAGCAGGCCGCCGAACAGCAGGCCCACCACCACATAGGGATTTTCCAGCGAGAAGTTGGGCGTGACCCCGGCGAAATAGCTGCCGGGGGCGGCCGTGCTGGTGAAGAATTTCAAATCCTGGCTATAGGCCGCGAACAGCACCAGAGCGCCGAGGCCGGCGGAGCCGATGGCATAGCCCTTGGTCACCGCCTTGGTGGTGTTGCCCACCGCGTCCAGCGCATCGGTGGAATGGCGCACCTCCGCGGGCAGGCCGGCCATTTCCGCGATGCCGCCGGCATTGTCCGTCACCGGACCGAAGGCATCGAGCGCGACCACCATGCCCGCCAGCGCCAGCATGGTAGTGGCGGCGATCGCGATGCCAAACAGGCCGGCGAGCCCGTGGGCCACCAGGATGCCGGCGATGATCACCAGGGTCGGCATCGCGGTGGATTCCAGCGAGATGGCGAGCCCCTGGATGATGTTGGTGCCGTGCCCCGTCACCGAGGCCTGGGCGATGGACACCACCGGGCGATAGCCGGTGCCGGTGTAATATTCGGTGATGACGACGATGGCGCCGGTCACCGCGAGCCCCGTCACGCCCGCCAGGAACAGGCTGGTGCCGGTGATGGCGCTGCCGGCGATCGGCCCGAAGCCCACCAGCACCCAGGTGACGAAGGCGAGGGCGAACACCGAGAGCCCGGCGCTGGCGCCGAACCCCTTGTAGAGCGCCCCCATGATCAAGGACGTCGGCCCGAGCCGCACGAAGAAGGTGCCGGCAATGGAGGTGATGATGCATACGCCGCCGATGGCGAGCGGATACAGCAGCATGGATTCCAGCGCCGGCGTATTGGCGAAGAAGATCGCCGCCAGCACCATGGTCGCCACCACGGTGACCACATAGGTCTCGAACAGATCGGCGGCCATGCCGGCGCAATCGCCGACATTGTCGCCCACATTGTCGGCGATGGTGGCGGGGTTGCGCGGATCATCCTCCGGGATGCCGGCTTCCACCTTGCCCACGAGATCGCCGCCCACATCCGCACCCTTGGTGAAGATGCCGCCGCCGAGCCGCGCGAAGATGGAGATCAGCGAGGCGCCGAAGCCGAGCGCCACCAGCGCATCGACCACCGTGCGGCTACCCGGCGCCATGCCGAGGCCCTTGGTGAGCACGGCGAAATAGACCGTCACCCCAAGCAATGCGAGACCGGCCACCAGCAGGCCCGTCACCGCGCCCGCCTTGAAGGCGAGGTCGAGCCCGCCGGCGAGCGATTTGGTCGCCGCCTGGGCGGTGCGCACATTGGCGCGGACCGAAACATTCATGCCGATGAAGCCGGCCAGCGCCGAGAGGATCGCGCCCACGGCGAAACCGACCGCCACCAGCCAGCCCAGCAAAAACCCAACCGCAATGAAAATGACGACGCCGACGATCCCGATGGTCGTGTATTGGCGCTTGAGATAGGCCTGTGCGCCTTCCGCGATGGCGGCCGCAATTTCCTGCATCCGCGCATTGCCCGGATCGGCCGACATGACCGCGCGCCCGGCCCAGATTCCGTAGCCGACGGCCAGCAGGCCGCAGGCGATGATCACCACCAATGCCAACATGAATCCACCTCTACGTTTCCACCCAGGTTTTCTTGTCTTATGGGGGGAGTGTGAGGGGTGCGCCGGAAAGTCGCAATCATCTCTTTGCGGTATGCGCCTGCGCGGCAGGCGGCCTGACAGATTGGCGAAGCCGAAAAGCGCCCGCGCCGTCAGAGCTTGCTGCGATGGAACAGCGGGCGCGGCAAAGTGCGCACGATGGCCATGATGGCGAACCAGAACCAGGGCGTGTAGAGCACCGCGCCGCGCTTGGCGATGGCGGCTTCCATATCGCCCGCCACCTTCTCCGGCGTCGCCCACAGCGGGCCGCTTTGCGGCAGATGGGCGGTCATCTTGGTTGCGACGAAGCCGGGCCGCACGTCGAGCACCGCGACGTTCGCCTTGAACAGGCGATGGCGCAGGCCTTCCAGGAATTTTTGCAGCCCGCCCTTGGCCGCCCCATAGAGATAATTGCTCTGCCGCCCGCGGTCGCCGGCCACCGAGGTGATGACGGCGAGCGTGCCCGCCTTCGCCGCCTCGAACCGCGCGGCGAGCGCATCGGCCAGCAAAGCCGGGCTGACGAAATTCAGCGCCAGCGCCGCCTCCCCTTCCGCCGCATCGGCGGACACGCGCGCCTGGTCCGGCAGCGAGCCATAGGCGATCAGCGCCACGTCCAGCCCGCCGAGCGCGGTCCAGGCCTTTTCGGCCACCGCTGGAAGCGCGGCGGTGCGGGCGAAATCGGCCTCCTGCACCTCCACCTGCGGCGCCCCCCGCACGCTGAGATCGGCCGCGAGCCGGTCGAGCGCGGCGCGGTCCCGCCCCACCAGCACGAGGCGCTGGTGGGCCTCCGCGCAGCGGCGGGCGAAGGCGATGGCGATGTCGGAGGTGGCGCCGAAAATGGCGACGCGGCGTGCGGTCAAGGTCATGTCTGGGCCTCCGCCGGGTGAATGCCGACGCGGCGCGAGAACGCCGAGGACATTGCGGGATCGAGGAAATGCCGGAACGCGGACAGGGCCGGATAGCCCTTCTCGTAGGTCGCGGCCGACATGGAGAAATCCTTGGCGGGATAGATGCGCCCGCGCGCGGCCACCACGATGTCCTCCAGCCGCCGCAGCAGGCGCAGCGTGTCGTTCCCGAGATTGGGAAAGTCCAGCGCCAGCGTCACGCCCGGCATGGGGAAGGACATGAGGCCGGGCGAACCCACGCTGCCGAAGCGCTTCAGCACCACCAGCATGGAGCCCTGCCCGGCCTCCGCGATGGCGCGCAGCAGATCGGCCGAGCCCGCGTGCGCCGCCTGCGGCGGGATCACCGCCTGGAACTGGTAGAAGCCGCGCGGGCCGTAGAGCTTGTTCCACTGGCCGATGGCGTCCAGCGGGAAGAAGGTCTTCTCATAGGAGGCGATCTGCGTCTTGCGACCCGTGCGGCCGAGCTTGCGCAGGTAGGCGGCATTGAAGGCGCGCAGCGAAAGGGCATTCACCGCCGAAATAGGCGGGGCGAAGGGCACCGCGATCCTGGTTTCGCGCGACGGCGGCGGCGCACCGATGCCTGGTGCATGGCGCGCCCGCAGATAGATGCCGCGCCCGAGCTGCGCACCGCCGGCCAGGCAATCCACCCAGGCGGCGGTATATTCCCACGCCTCGGCGCTTTCCGCATCGAGCGCGAAGAAATCGTCGAGATGGCCGAAGCGGATTTCCTCGCTCTCCAGCGCCAGCCCGCTCACCTTGCGCAGGCGCAGCGTGGCGGAGAGGATCAGCCCCGTGAGGCCGAGCCCGCCGATGGTGGCGCAGAACAGGCCGGGATGTTCCGTGCGCGAGCAGATCAGCCGGCTGCCGTCGCTGCGCGCCAGCTCAAGACTCTCCACATGATTGCCGAAGCTGCCGCAGGCATGGTCGTTCTTGCCGTGCACGTCATTGGCGATGGCGCCGCCGACGCTGACGAAGCGTGTGCCCGGCACCACCGGCAGCATCCAGCCCGAGCCGTCCGGCAGCGGGCGGGAGATCACCGCGAAAATATCCGCAAGCCGCACCCCGGCTTCGCAGGTCAGGAGGCCGGTTTGCGGATCGAACGCCAGGAAGCAGTCGAGATGGCGGGTCTCCACCAGCAGCCCGCCGGGATTGAGCGCCACATCCCCATAGGAGCGCCCGCAGCCATAAGCGATGACCGGCGCGGCCGGCGGCGCCTGGAGCAGGCGCGCGGCGCTTTGCGGATCGCGCGGGCGCACGCCGTCGCCCTCGGCGCGCAGCACGCCGCCCCAGGAGCGATAGGCGCGCCGCACCGGTTCCATCAGGTCGCCGCCAGCAAGGTGAGCAGCGCCAGAAGGCCCAGCAGGAGCGAGAAGCGATCCTTCAGCGCGAACACCACCGGATCCTCGCTCATGCGCCCGTGCACGGTGAGGTGCCACACCCGCAGGATCCAGATCAGCACCAGCGGCATCAGCGCCCACAACATGCCGGGGTGGGTGTAGATATCGCGCGGATATTGCTCGTTGATCAGATAGACCATGAAGATGACGATGGCGGAAAAACTGGAGGCGATGCCCGCCGCCAGCAGCAACGGCAGATCGCGCACCGTATAGCCGCGCGACACCACCCCCGTGCCTCCGGCCTGCACCACCCGGTTCAGCTCCGCATAGCGCTTCACCATGGCAAGGCCGAGGAAAATCAGCATGGAGAAGGTGAGCAGCCAGGGCGAAACCGGCTGCGGCGCCAGCAGGCTGCCGGCGAGCACCCGCAAGGTGAACAGGCCCGCCAGGACGAACACGTCGATGATCGGCTGGCGCTTGAGGATCAGCGAATAGCTCAGCGTGACCCCCGCATAGGCCGCAAGCGCCGCCGCGGCGGCGATCGGCAGGGCCAGCGAGATCAGCGCGGAGAGCGCGAACAGGGCGATGGCCGCGAACGCGCCGTCGCGCGGGGGAATGCTGCCTGCTGCGAACGGGCGATGGCGCTTGCGCGGATGCTGGCGATCCGAGGGCAAATCCAGCAAATCGTTCACGATATAGGTCGCCGAGGCCAGGATGCCCATCGCGAAGAACAGCAGAACCGCGTTCATCGCCAGCGTCGGCGTCGCATAGCTGAAGCCCAGGACGGGCGCGACGAACACCAGCACGTTCTTCGCCCAATGCTGGAGGCGCAGCGCCTTGGCCCAGGTGCGCGCGCCCGGGCGCTTCACCGCGAACGCCTGCTCGATGGACTTCCCCGCCGGCAGCAGGGGCTTGAGGCGCTCCACATTGCCGACCAGGATCACCGATTGCGCCGCCGCGAAGATGGGCGCGTCCACCGGGCCGTCGCCGGCATAGACGAACCGGTCCCCCAGCATCTGCCGGATCACCGCCAGCTTGCGCGCGCCGGAGAGATTGACCCCGTGCTGCGAGCCGCGCGCCATGTCGAACAGGCCGAGATGGGCCGCCACCGCATCGGCGATGGATTGGTCGGCGGCTGTCACCAGCGCGATCGTGCGCCCGGCGCGCTTCTGCGCCTTCAGATAATTCAGCAGCTCCATATTATAGGGCAGCAAGGCGGGATCGAAATCGGTGCGGTCGGCGACCGCGCGCTTGAACGCCGCCTTCCCCTCGCCGAGCCGGGCCGCGAGATCGACGACATCTTGCAGCCCCGTCTTCACATAGGCGAGACATCCCTCGTGCAGGGTATCAGAGAAGGTCAAGGTGCCGTCGAGATCCACCGCCAGGGGCGGGAGAGACGCATCTTCTTTCGCGGCCAGCGCTTGCACCTGCTCACAGCCTCCGAAGACGCGCCGAAGGCGTCCGGTGCGACATAGCGGCCGCGCGAACATCTGTGCGCGCCGGCCGATATGGCATTGGCTTATTGCACTTGCCCCGCGCAGGCGCAACCCGAGCCGGCGGCGCCCCGCACCGCGGATTGGACCAAAGAAAAAGGCCCCGGACATGCCGGGGCCTCGCGAACCGCCTTAGCCGGAACGGCTCAGTTCTTGGTCTTGTCCACCAGGGCCTTGGCCTTGATCCAGGGCATCATGGCGCGCAGCTTCTCGCCGACTTCCTCGATCTGGTGGGCATTGGCCTTGGCGCGGGTGGCCTTGAACGAGGTCTGGCTGACCTTGTTCTCCAGCATCCAGTCGCGGGTGAACTTGCCGCCCTGGATGTCAGCCAGGACGCGCTTCATCTCGGCCTTGGTCTCGGGCGTGATGATGCGCGGGCCGGTGACGTATTCGCCATATTCGGCGGTGTTGGAGATGGAATAGTTCATGTTCGCGATGCCGCCCTCATAGATCAGGTCGACGATCAGCTTCACTTCGTGCAGGCACTCGAAATAGGCCATCTCGGGGGCATAGCCCGCCTCGACCAGGGTCTCGAAGCCGGCGCGGATCAGCTCCACGAGGCCGCCGCACAACACCACCTGCTCGCCGAACAGGTCGGTCTCGCACTCTTCCTTGAAGGTGGTCTCGATGATGCCGGCGCGGCCGCCGCCGATGGCGCTGGCATAGGAGAGGCCGAGATCATGGGCATTGCCCGAGGAATCCTGGGCGATGGCGATGAGGGTCGGCACGCCGCCGCCGCGCTGGTATTCCGAGCGTACGGTGTGGCCGGGGCCCTTGGGGGCGATCATCAGCACGTCGAGATCCTTGCGGGCCTCGATCAGGTTGAAGTGGATGTTGAGGCCGTGGGCGAACAGCAGCGCCGCGCCGGTCTTCATGTTGTCGTGCAGGCTTTCCTTATAGATGTCGGCCTGGAGCTCGTCGGGGGTGAGCATCATCACCACGTCGGCCCATTTGGCGGCATCGGCGGGCGACATCACCTTGAAGCCCTCGGCCTCGGCCTTCTTGGCGGTGGCGGAACCGGGGCGCAGCGCGACCACGACATCCTTGACGCCGCTGTCACGCATGTTCAGCGCATGGGCATGGCCCTGGCTGCCATAGCCGACGACGGCAACCTTCTTCCCCTTGATGAGGTTCAGGTCGGCGTCACGATCATAATAAACGCGCATCATTCTCTCCTGTTGGGCGTTTCTTGGAGTGTTCGTTACTCAGGCGGAAGGCGGGACCCACCCTCGGGAGGGGCCGTAATGGACGAAGGGCCGGCGCGACCTGGCTTGCGGCGGCGCGCAGACCCCTTAGACCATTCGGCGGCTTTCTTTTCGGCCCTCAGGTATCCCAGCCGCCGACATCAGCGCAAGCGCGGCCTCGCATGGCCGAGGGCGGAGCCCTGCGGCCGGCGGGCCGCCTCACATGGCTTCCGGTCCGCGCGAAATGGCGACGATGCCGGTGCGCGACACCTCCACCAGGCCGAGCGGCGTCATCAGCACCGCGAACTGGTCGATCTTGTCGGACTTGCCGGTAATCTCGAACACGAAGCTCTCGGTGGTGGCGTCGATCACGCGGGCGCGGAAGGCCTCGGCGATGCGCAGCGCCTCGCTGCGCGCGTCGCCTGTGCCGCGCACCTTCACCATGGCCAGCTCGCGTTCGATGGAGGAGGCCTCCACGGTGAGGTCGCGCACCCGGTGCACCGGCACCAGGCGATCCAGCTGGTTGCGGATCTGCTCGATCACCATGGGCGTGCCGGTGGTGACGATGGTGATGCGCGAAAGATGGCCCTCGTGGCTCACCTCGGACACGGTGAGGCTGTCGATATTATAGCCGCGGCCGGAAAACAGGCCGATCACGCGGGCGAGCACGCCCGGCTCGTTATCCACCAGGACGGAGAGCGTGTGGCGTTCGGTACGTTCGGAAGGCTGGGACATTTGGGTGTCTCGGGAGGATTGGGGCATTCCCTCCCCCGCAAGCGGGAGAGGGGGGAGCAAGCGCGCGTGAGGCAGCCGACGTCACACCAGCATCTTGCCCTCGTCGGTGATGGCGTCGTCCAGATCCACCGCCATGTCGCCGAGGATCATCTCATTATGGGCGCGGCCCGACGGGATCATGGGGAAGCAGTTTTCCTGCTGGTCCACGATGCAGTCGAAGATCACCGGGCGCCGGACGTCGATCATCTCGGCGATCGCCGCGTCGAGATCCGCCGGCTTGTCGCAGCGGATGCCGACGCCGCCATAGGCTTCCGCCAGCTTCACGAAGTCCGGCAGGGCTTCCGAATAGGAATGGGCGTAGCGCCCGCCGTGCAGCAATTCCTGCCACTGGCGCACCATGCCCATGTAGCGGTTGTTCAGGATGAAGATCTTCACCGGCAGCTCGAACTGCACCGCCGTGGACATTTCCTGCATGTTCATCAGGATCGAGGCTTCGCCGGCGATATCGATGCACAGGGCGCCGGGATGGGCGATCTGCGCGCCGATGGCGGCCGGCAGGCCGTAGCCCATGGTGCCGAGGCCGCCGGAGGTCATCCAGCGGTTCGGCTCCTCGAAGCGGAAGAATTGCGCCGCCCACATCTGGTGCTGGCCCACCTCGGTGGAGATGTAGACGTCCTTGTCCTTGGTGGCCGCATAGAGCCGCTCGATGGCATATTGCGGCTTGATGATGTCGGTGCCCTGGCGATAGGCGAGGCTGTTGCGCCCGCGCCAGCGGTCGATCTGCTTCCACCACACATCCAGCGCGTCGCGCGCGATCTGCTTGTCCTTGGCCTTCCATTCGGCGACCAGCGCTTCCAGCACCTTGGTGCAGTCGCCGACGATGGGCAGGTCCACCTTGACGTTCTTGTTGATCGACGAGGGGTCGATGTCGATGTGGAT
>NCEH01000198.1 GCA_002304505.1 Rhizobiales bacterium 32-66-11
CGTCCTCATGCTGACAAATTCCCGACATTCTCCTAAGGTGCCGCCGCGGATCGTCTTCCGCCCCTCAGCCTTCGAACCCAATGGCCAATATGGACCGTTTCCGTCTCACGCTCCTCGCGGGCGCCCTGTTCCTCGCGTTCGCCGGTCCGGTTTCCGCCCAGTCGCAGGGAACCGACCAGAAGCCCGCAACCCCCGCCGAGCAGATCACGCCGGAGCAGCAGGCGGCGCGGGAGGCGCAGCGCCGGTCCGTGGAGGAATTCAACGAAGCCGCGAAACTGCCGGGCAATGCCGGTTTGCCGGAATGTGTCTGGACCGGGCGGCGCATTGCCGCGCTGCTGTGGCGCGACGATATCGACACCGCGCGCCGCCATCTCGACATGTACGAGCGGTTCGGTTGCCCGACCGAGCACCTCAAGCTGGCGTTCCGCTGCCTGGTGCGCCAGGGCAACATCGATCAAAAAGCGCAGGAGCGTTTGGGCGCCCGGGTTCATCAATGTTGGGTTAACCCAGACTATGTTGCTGCACCGGCGCAATAATTAGATCACGGCGCGGCCTCCGGGCCGCCCAGCGCCCGCCACACTTCCCATTTACCTCTTGATTTGAGAGGTTTAGTGTCTCAGTGCAGTGCCGCGGAAATGGCGCTGCCGACCTAGGGGCAGGTCGAAAGGGTGCTCCGTCGCTTAAGGTCAGGAACCGATATCTTAAGCCTGCGTTAACGGTTCGATTTCCCTTTCGAGTGGGTCTCCGCCAATGCGTCCCGGCCTTGCTGCTGCTGCAGCCATCATCACGGTTGTGATCGGATTTCACGCCGCGATCTGGTATTCCGTGCGTCCGGAAGTTCACGCTCCAGGCGTTACGGAACGCTTTTCGAGCCTGTCCTTCGCGCCCTATAGCCGAGACGTTCGCCACCCGGACAAGGGTCCGCCGGTGACGGCGGAGCAGATTCGTGCGGATGTGAATGCGGTGGCCGACTACACCCGCGCCATCCGCACCTATTCGTCCACCATGGGCCTGGAGCTGATTCCCGCCATCGCCGCCGAGCGCGGGCTGAAGGTGACGGTCGGCGCCTGGATCGACAAGGACGAGACCCGCAACGAAAAGGAAATCCGCGCGGCGGTCGAGCTGTCGAAGCGCAATCCCAACGTCGAAGGCCTGGTGATCGGCAACGAAACCATCTTCCGCGGTGAAAAGAGCGCCGCCGAGATGGCCGAGCTGATCCGCAAGGTGAAGCGCGAGACCAGCACCCCCGTCACCACGGGCGAAATCTGGAACGTCTGGCTCGACCATCCCGAACTGGTGTCGGCGTCGGATTATATCGCCGCGCACATTCTTCCCTATTGGGAAGGCGTGAGCGCCGAGCAGGTCGTGGACCGCTCGATCGACATCTATAATCGCCTGCGCGCCGCCTATCCTGGCAAGCGCATCGTGATCGCCGAGTTCGGCTGGCCGAGCGCGGGCTTCAATCGCGACGGGGCGGTGCCGGGGGAACTTGCCCAGGCGAATGTGATCCGCACCTTCACCGCCCGCGCCGAGGCCATGGGCATTGAATATAATATCATCGAGGCGTTCGACGCCCCGTGGAAGAGCTTCGAAGGCTCGGTCGGCCAATATTGGGGCGTGTTCGACGCCAACCGGCACCTGAAATTCCCGCTGACCGGCCCGATCGTGCCGAACACGTTCAACCAGACGGCGATTCTCGCACTGCTGCTGGGCCTCGTGTTCTCGCTGCCCATGCTGCGCGCCTCGCAGACCGTCACCGTGTCGCAAGGCGCCGTGCTCGCGGCCGCGGCGAATGGCGTCGGGGCCTGGGTGGCCTTGGTGTTCAACCATTGGGCCACGCATTATGTCACCGGCGGCAATTACGTGACGCTGCTGCTGTCTTTGGTTCTGCTCGTGCCGCTGGTGATCGTGCTGCTCTATCGCATCGAGGAGCTGGCCGCCGTCGCCTTCGGCCCCGCCCCGAAGCGCCTGGTGGAGGCGCGGCCCGCCGCCACGCTCTCGCGCTACCCGAAGGTGTCGATCCACATCCCCGCCTATCGTGAACCGCCGGAGATGCTGAAGCAGACGCTGGATGCGGTCGCACGGCTGGATTATCCCAACCTCGAATGCGTGGTCGCGCTCAACAACACGCCCGACCCGGCGATGGTGGAGCCGATCCGCGCCCATTGCGCCACGCTCGGCGAGCGCTTCAAATTCCTGAACCTCGAGAAGGTCAGCGGCTTCAAGGCCGGCGCCCTGCGCATCGCGCTGGAGCACACCGCCCCCGATGCCGAGATCATCGGCGTGATCGATGCCGATTACGTGGTCGCGCCCAATTGGCTGAAGGATCTCGTGCCGGTGTTCGAGGATCCCACCGTGGGCCTCGTCCAGGCGCCGCAGGATCATCGCGACGCGCACCTGAGCCCCATGCACGAGGCCATGAACGCGGAATATGCCGGCTTCTTCGACGTCGGCATGGTCCAGCGCAACGAAGACGACGCCATCGTCGTCCACGGCACCATGTGCCTGGTGCGCCGCGCCGCCATGATGGAGGCCGGCTCCTGGTCGTCTGACACCATCTGCGAGGATACCGACCTCGGCCTGACCATCGCCGAGAACGGCTGGAAGACCCATTATACCCGCACCCGCTACGGCTGGGGCCTGCTGCCCGACACGTTCGAGGCGTTCAAGAAGCAGCGCCATCGCTGGGCCTACGGCGGCTTCCAGATCATCCGCAAGCATTGGTCGCGCTTCCTGCCGGCCCGCTCGCGCCTGACCACGGCCCAGCGCCGTCACTTCCTGCTCGGCTGGGTGGCCTGGCTGGGCGCCGAATCCGTGGGCGCGCTCGCCGCAATCCTGTCCCTGGCGTTCGTGCCGTTCGTGTTCGCCTTCGGCATCGCCGTTCCGGCGCACATCCTCACCTTGCCGATCATCGCCACCTTCGTGGTCTATGTGCTGCATTTCATTGCGATGTACCGCATGCGGGTCGCCACCACGCCGTTGCGCATGCTGGGCGCGGCGATCGCCGCCATGGCGGTGCAGTTCACGGTCGCCAAGGCGGTGTTCGACGG
>NCEH01000089.1 GCA_002304505.1 Rhizobiales bacterium 32-66-11
TATTCTTTCCGGCAAAACAACAGGCTATGGAGTGTACCCGGGTGGGCAGAACGGAAATCCGGGCAGCCGCTTCTACGATAATTTTGTGGATACCTGGGTCGAGGGTAAATACAAACATATATTCTCCTTATCCTATTTTAATTACTTGACCAGGGTATATTTTGCTCGGGTCAGGGATGCCGTTGATCTGCGCGAAGACGGGGAACAGCTTGAACGTGGAATCGTGCGCGGCGGAGCCGAGCTTCTTGCCGTCGAGCTGCTTGGGCTCCGTGATGCCCTTGGACTTCAGGAAGAAGATCGCCGCCGGCGCCTGCTCATAGCCGCTCATCACGACCGGGAAAGCCTGCTCGGGATTGCGGGCGTTGAACTCGGCGAGGACATTGATGTCCGGGAAGCCCATGTCATAGACGCCGGCCGCGAGCTGGCGGACCACCTCGGTGGAGCCCTTGCCGGGATCAACGGTCACATCAAGGCCCTCGGCCTTGTAATAGCCCTTCTGGAGCGCGATCAGGAAGGGCGCATGGGCGGAACCCGGAATCCAATCAAGTGCGAACCTGATCTTCGTCTGCGCATTCGCAGCCTGCATTCCCAGTAAAAGAGCAGCAAGCGTCACGCCTGTCTGCACGATGCGCTTCAACATCGCCATATCCCCTCTGATAAATGAGGTCCATATCTCAAGTCACGAACATCCTTGGCATCGAAACAACCCGGGCAAGGAACGTGAGAAACTCTGGATTATTGCTTTTATTTACGCATAAGCGCGCACGTATTGTTAGCCGATCATGGGACGCCTCAGGCGCAGCACCACATAATCAGCGCACTGATCATATGGACGTTCTCACAGCCCCCCAGATCGTCGATCATCAGCGTGCTGACAGTTTGCCCGATCGTCAACGTGAATTTTTCAGCTTCTTATGCCTAAAATGTACGCATTGGCGAAATTTGGCGCAGCAAGCGCCAGCGGCGTGCCAAGGAGAAGGGTGGCGATGGTCCCATCCCGCGGATGGGCGATCCGGGCGTCGCCTTCACTCCCGAGGCACCGCCGTGACAGGCGCCCGTCGACCCGGTCCGGTCGAATGCGACGCATCGCGGGCGATGGGCGCGCCTTAAAAAGATGCGATCGTCCGCCACCCGGCGGACGTCCGCGCTCGCTGACGTATGTGGCGGCTAGCTTGTGGCCACCGCGCGCACCGCCACATCCACATGCATGGCGAGCGGATCGCTCGCATCGCCGATGAAGCCGCCTGAAATCGGAATCGCCTGTTCCGAAGAGCGCGTCACGCCGACCCGGATCAGATTGGCGCCGGCCACCAGCCCGTTCGTGGGATCGTATTCGACCCATCCGGCCCCCGGCAGATAGACGCTGCACCAGGCATGGGTGCTGCCGCCGCCCACCGTCTCGCCGAAGCCGTTGGGATAAAGATACCCCGTGACGAACCGGGCGGCGAGGCCGAAGCTGCGCAGCGCCTCCATCATCAGCACCGCAAAGTCGCGGCACGTGCCGGATCCGAGCGTCAGCGTCTCGGCCGCGGTCTGCGTGCCCGCCTCGTGGCGCGCGCCATAGCGGAACTCGGCCTTGATGGCGTGGGTGATCGCCTCCATCACCTCCAACGTCCGGCCCTTTCCGCCGTCGCCCAGGAAGCGGCGGGCCCATTGATCGACGATGTTGTTCGGGTCCGGCTGCTGGCGTTCCGCGAGCCGCGCGACATCGGCGACTTCCGACGCGGCATAAGAAAAGGGAAACAATTCCGCCGCCGGCTCCAGGCTATAGACCGGCAAGGGCGGTCCTTCGGGATGGTGCGTCAGATCGAGGGCAGAGACGATGCTCAGGCGCTCGGTGCGCAGATCCTGCGGCCATTCCAGAAAGCAGATGGAATTGTTGAACACATCGTGCGCCCAGCGGATGCTTGCGGGCTCCGGCTCCACCTGCAGGGTCGCGCTGTGCAGGCGCAGGTCATGGCTGTCGTCCGGCCGCAGCATCATGCGGTGGCGGGTCAGGCCGACGGGACTGCGATAGGTATATTCAGTCGTGTGGACGATGCTGATCCGTGCCATGAGCCCTCGTGCGGCCGCATGTGCCGCCTGTTCCGAACAATCCGAATGAGAACCGCCGCGCCATGCCCTGCCCCGGCATTCGCCCGTGTCCCGGCGGAGCCTTCGGGAAAGCGCGACCGTCGCAGAACGCGCCGTTGCGGAATCTGTGTCGTGCAGGTGGCGCGCCGTCAAGGTTGCAATCCGCACCAATCCGGGGAACAGAGAGCAAAGCTCGGCCGGAAGCCTTGGGGCGCACCCTGGTGCCGCACCGTCGCCTTTGGCCGGGACCGGGTCTGAGGAAGTTTGATGAACGCCGAACTCGCCATTGTCCTGACGATGCTCGCCGCCGCCGTGGTGATGTTCATCGTCAACCGGCCGCGCATGGATGCGGTGGCGCTGCTCGTCATCGTCGCCATGCCGTTGACCGGCATCGTCACCATGAGCGAGGCCCTGGCCGGCTTCAGCGATCCCTCGATCGTGCTCATCGCCGCCTTGTTCGTGATCGGCGAAGGGCTGGTGCGCACCGGCGTGGCACGGCGGCTGGGCGATTGGCTGGACACCAAGGCGGGCGGCAGCGACACGCGCCTCCTGGTCCTGCTGATGGCGGCGGTGGGCGGGCTCGGTGCCCTCATGAGCTCCACCGCCGTGGTGGCGATCTTCATTCCCGTGGTGCTGCGGATCTCGCAGAACCGCGGCACCTCGCCCAGCCGGCTGATGATGCCCCTGAGCTTCGCGGCTCTCATCAGCGGCATGCTGACCCTGGTGGCGACGGCGCCCAATCTGGTGGTGAACGCCGAACTGATCCGGCAGGGGTTTGCCGGCTTCGGCTTCTTCAGCTTCACGCCCTTCGGCTTGCCGCTGCTGATCCTGGGCATTCTCTACATGCTGTTCGCGCGCAGGATGCTGGGCGGCAAGGCCGGGCCGGGCAGCGGCATGAACCGGCGGCCGAGCCTGCGCGATTGGGTGCAGCGCTATGGCCTCGCCGACCGGGCGCAGCGGGTGCGGGTCGCGCTCGGCTCGCCGCTGGCCGGGCGGCGGCTGGAGGAAATATCGCTGCGCGCCTCGGGCGTGAACCTGCTGGCCATCGAGCGCGGAATAGGCCGGACCCTTGACGTCATCCGGCCGGGCGCGCGCACCCGCATCGAGCCCGGCGACGTGCTGCTGGTGGATGTGCACGCCACCCCCGAGCAAATCGCGGCCCTGCACGCCACCTGGAAGGTGGAGCGCATTGCGCTCGGCGAGGGCGATTATTTCTCCGACCGTTCCCGGGAGCTGGGCATGGTGGAAGTGATGCTGCCGGCCGAGTCCCGCCTCATCGGCAGCACGGTGCTGGAGGCGCGGGTGCGCTCGGAATACGGCCTCACGGTCATCGGCCTGCGGCACGGCGCCAAGGTTGCGTCCGCCGATCTGCTGCATGAGCGCCTCAAGCTCGGCGACACGCTGCTGATGGTGGGCTTCTGGTCCGACATCCGGGCCTTGCAGGACAATATGGAAGACCTCGTCGTGCTCAACATGCCGGCGGAACTGGAAGAGGTGCTTCCGGCCGCGAGCCGCGCGCCGCAGGCGCTGGGCGTGCTCGCCCTGGTGGTGGCGCTGATGGTCAGCGGCGTCATTCCCAATGTGCAGGCGGCGATCATCGGCTGCCTGCTCATGGGCCTGCTGCAGTGCGTGGATTTCAACAGCGCCTATCGCTCGATCAGCTGGAAGAGCCTGATCCTGATCGTCGGCATGCTGCCCTTTTCCATCGCCCTGCAACGCACCGGCGGGGTGGATCTTGCCGCCGACGCGGTGCTGGCGCTGGTGGGACAGGCGGCGCCCCACCTCGTGCTTGGCACCATCTTCGTCATCACCGCGCTGCTGGGCCTGTTCATTTCCAACACCGCGACGGCGGTGCTCATGGCGCCGGTGGCGCTTGCCATCGCCAAGGATCTCGGCGCCTCGCCCTATCCGTTCGTCATGGTGGTGGCGATCGCCGCCTCCTCGGCCTTCATGACGCCCATCTCCTCGCCGGTGAACACGTTGGTGGTGGGCCCGGGCCAATATGGGTTCGGCGATTTCGTGAAGGTGGGCGTGCCCTTCACCATCGTGGCGATGATCGTCACCGTGATCCTGATCCCGATCTTCCTACCGCTCTGAGAACCGGCGCCCATGATCGCCGGCGCATATCGCCGGCATATGAGGCGTGTGAATTTTTGACCGATGCCGCTGCCTCGGTTGAAACGCCGGCGCATCGGCGTCAGCCTCTTTGGCATGACGAACCTGGATTTCCTCATGCTGGTGGCGGTGATCGGGGTCACCTTGTCCAGCTGCGGCGTCTTGCTGTGGGTGCTGCTGCGGGTGATCAAGGCGCCCTGACGCAGGCTCCGCAGGGCGATTTGCGCCCCGCCGGAATGCATGGAACGGCCTGCTTTTTTTGAAAATGTTTCACGTGAAACACGGACTTAGCGCGGACGAACAGGGGTTTCGTGGAGCTCCTCCGCGGCTGTCCGGCCGATGACACCGCCATTTCGCGCGAATGTTCGCCCCACATGAATCCGGGCCGCGCGCGGAGCCGGCGAAGGGGGGCAAGATCGGAGGATGCGCCGTGCTCAGGCGCGGCGCGCGGCCTTGGTGGCGACCCAGATCACATGGCGGGCGCCGCCGCGCTTTCCGTTCGCCCGCACCCGGACTTCCTCGACGGCAAATCCGCCCCGCTTCAGGCGCTGGGTAAAGCCGGCGTCGGGACCGGAAGACCAGACCGCGAGCAGCCCGCCGGGACGCAGCGCCCGCAACGCCGCGCGCAGGCCGGCCGCGTCATAGAGGCTGTCGTTGGCGGCCCGCGTCAGGCCGTCCGGCCCATTGTCCACATCAAGCAGGATGGCATCGAACGCATCCGCCTCGGCGCGAATCAGCGCGGCGACGTCGCCGGTCCACAGATCGAGCCGGGGATCGGCGAGGCAATCGCCATAGAGGGCGGCCATCGGGCCGCGCGCCCAGGCGACCACCGCCGGCACCAGCTCGGCGACCACGATCCGCGCCTCGGCGCCGAACGCCGCGAGCGCGGCCCGCAAGGTGAAGCCCATGCCGAGCCCGCCGATCAGGACACGCGGCGCCGCACAATCCTGCAGCCGCGCGCTGGCGAGGGCGGCAAGCGCCTCCTCCGATCCGCTGAGGCGGCTGTTCATCAGCTCGGTGGCGCCGGCCATGATGGAGAATTCGCCGCCGCGCCGCATCAGGCGCAAGGTGCCGCCGCCATCTGGCACGTCAGCGGTATCGAGCAGAAGCCAGGGAATCACGTTTTTTTCTCTTCGAACGATGCGGCGCGCCGCGCCCCGGAATGGGAGTGCCCCCGATTGGAGCGCCCCGATTGGAGCACCCTTGGATTGGAAACGCGCGCGGTTCGCTTTATGAGTGCCTCGCTACATCATCGCGAACAAGTCGGAGAGCGTCACTGTCCCGCGTCTGGAGCGCCATCTTCGTGGCCGCACTTGCCAGCACGGGCGCGCTGGCCCAGCCCACCGGCGCGGGCATTCAGGCCCCGTGCGCGCCGGGCGCAAGCCCGGGCGCGGGACCGGCCTGCCCGGAAGCCGCCCGGCCGCTGCCGCCCATTCCGCAAAACTGGACCATCATCGAATCGCGGTCCCCGGCCGATGATCGCCCGCAGGTCTCGGCCTCCATCTGGGTCGAGAAGGACCAGTCCATCCTCGCGCTGCGCTGTTTCGACGGCCAGTCGGAGGTGATGTTCTCGTCCACCGCCCTCGTGGTGCCGGATGCGACGGCGCGGGTGACCTACCGCATCGAGGGCGCCGCCCCGGTCACCGGCACATGGCGCGTGGCCGCCAACCGGCAGGATCTGTTCGCCCCCGATCCGGACCGGCTGCTGCGGACGCTGCCGGACCAGGGCATCTTGGTCATCCGCGCCCAGGGCCGCGGCCGCACCGCCTTCGAGGCGAGCTTCGCCTATCGGGACCTGAATGGCGTGCGCGCCCGTTTCGCCGCCCGGTGCGCGGCCGCCCCGGCGCGGCCGCACCCGCCGAGCGCCGCGCCGGCGCATGCTGCGTCGGAAAATGCCAGATCAGAAAATGCCGGATCGGAACATGCGAAGCCGGCCGTCGCGCCCCAATTGGCGCCTGCGCCCCCGGCGGATCCGGCCGGCGCGCTTGGAATCCGGCCCTTGGCGGCGCCGCCGGCCCCGCCCTCGTTCGCGGACCGTCCGTTGCGGCGCCTGCCGGAGGAGTGAGGATCAGGCCCGGCGCGCCAATTGGCCCCAGGCCAGCAGAACGATCAGCGCGCCCACGACCGCGCCGATGAAGCCCGCCCCCTCCCCCGCGCGATACCAGCCGATGGCCTGGCCGAGATAGGTCGCCACCAGCGCGCCGACGATGCCGAGCACGGTGGTCAGGATGAAGCCCTGCGGCTCGTTCGGGCCGGAATAGATCAGCTTTGCGACGATGCCGGCGATGAAGCCAATAATGATGGTCCACAAGATGCCCATGCTGCCCTCCAGGCTGGGAAAACACGGCACCAACGGTAAAGATCGTGCTTGGGTTCCCCCAGCATCTGCGCAGGCGCGCCGGCTTACAGTCAAGCCCGAGCCGGTGCCGATCGGGCGTCAGGACGCCGCGGCGGCCGGAGCGGGTGCGCCAAGGGCCGCGCAGGCGGACACCAGCAGGCGCGCCATGCGCGCGCCCCACGCCGCCTGCCCGGCCGCTTCTGCGATCAGATCCTGGCGGATCTCCACCGCCAGATGGAGCAGGCCGCGCCGCTCGCCATGGATCGGGATCGTGTAGTCGGACGCATCGCTGACCGAATAGGGCTCATTGTCCCCGACCACCAGCCCCGCCTCGCGCTCCAGCATGGCGAACACGGCGCGGGCGAGGCGCGGGTCGCGATTGTAGAGCACGCCGGCATGCCACGGCCGCGCGAGGCCCAGATAGACCGGCGTGAAGCTATGCATGGCGATCAGGATCACCGGGCGGCCGGCGGCCGCGCGCGCGTCCAGCTCGGCGGCGATGCGATCATGATAGGGGCGGAAGATCTCGCGCTCGCGCCGCGCCGTCTCCTCTGCACCGAGGCCGACATTGCCCGGGATCTCGGTGCTCTCGCTGAGGACGGGGATGGAGGTGGGCGTTCCCGGCTGGCGGTTGCAATCAATGATGAGGCGCGAATACTCCTGCTGGATCAGCGTCGCGTCCAGTGCATCGGCGAGGTGGCGGCACACGCCCGCGATGCCGATGTCGATGGCGATGTGGCGCGCGCAATCGGCGTCCGAAAGCCCGAGGGAGCCGAGCGCGCGCGGCATGCGGTTTCCCGCATGATCGGCGACAATCAGGAACGGCGAAGGCGCCTGCGCGTTATGTACCGTGACCGGCGACGGCTCGTCGGCTGCCAATAGAGTGTGCGCCATCTTTTTTCCAGGCTCTTCAGGTGGCTCATAAAGAGAAGCGTGCGGCCCGCGAGGTGCTGCGCGCCAGCTATAGACTATTGTCGGGCGCATCGGCAGCTCTGTGCGCCCGTTTTCAATCCACATGCGACGCTGCCCGATATTTAACCAGTCAATTTCCTGCCGAGCGCGACAATCGCCGAACATTCGCGCCGGATGATGCTAGTCTTGCACGGCAAGATATGGGGTGGCGAACCGGCAGGCGAAATGCTGGCACGCGCCCGGATCGAGCCGCGACGGCATCCCGTTCAGACAAGATCACGTTCACCTTGCCGGCGCGCCGAGCAGCGGCTCTCACAGCCCTGCACGCGCCGGTGCCGGAGATTTTCCATGAAGATTCATGCCGGCTACCGGATCGCCTATGATTGTCCCCAGCCGACCCCGATGATCCTGACGCTGAGCGTGCATCCCTCACGGGTCGGCGATCTGCTGAACCCCGACCGGGCGATGTTCGATCCGCCGATCCCAGCCAACACCTATCACGACAGCTTCGGCAATTTCTGCCACGTCATCAATGCCCCTGCCGGCCGGCTGACCATGTACACCGACTTCACGATCCACGACGGGGGCGAAGCGGACATCTACGCCCCGCACGCCCAGCAACATGCGCTGTCCGACCTGCCGGTGGATGTGCTGCTCTATCTGCTCGGCAGCCGCTATTGCGAGACCGACCGCTTGTCCGACATCGCCTGGTCGTTGTTCGGCAACGTGCCCAAGGGCTGGCCGCTGGTGAGCGCCATCTGCGATTTCGTGCACCAGCGCATCACCTTCGGCTATGTGCATGCGCGCCCCACCAAGACCGCGTTCGAGGCCTATAACGAGCAATGCGGCGTGTGCCGCGATTTCGCCCATCTCGCCGTCGCCCTGTGCCGCTGCATGAACCTGCCGGCGCGCTATTGCACCGGCTATCTCGGCGACATCGGCGTGCCGCCGGACGGCTCGGCGATGGATTTCAGCGCCTGGTTCGAGGTCTATCTCGGCGATCGCTGGTACACGTTCGATGCCCGGCACAACAAGCCGCGCGTCGGCCGCATCCTGATGGCGCGCGGGCGCGACGCAACCGACGTCGCGATCGTCACCTCGTTCGGCCCGTGCACGCTCGCGAGCTTCCAGGTGACCGCCGACGAGGTGGCCTGAGCCGCAGACAAGACCGCCGGGAGGGACCGCCCGGCGGCGGTCCCAGTTTTTAAGCCGGCTCAGAGCGTGCGGGCGCCGGTGAGGATCTCGCGCTTGCCGGCGTGATTGGCGGGGCCGACGATGCCTTCGGTCTCCATGCGCTCCATGAGGCTCGCCGCCTTGTTGTAGCCCACCTGAAGCCGGCGCTGGATATAAGAGGTCGATGCCTTGCGATCGCGCAGGACGATGGCCACCGCCTGTTCGTAGAGATCGCCGCTGGCTTCCCCGAGCGCGCCCTTGTCGAACACCGCGTCGTCACCCTCCCCGGCGCCCTCGGCCTCGTCCTCGCTGGTGACGGCATCGAGATATTCCGGCCCGCCCTGGGCCTTGAGATGGGCCACCACCTTTTCCACCTCGCCGTCGGAGACGAACGGGCCATGGACGCGGGTGATGCGCCCGCCGCTCGCCATGTAGAGCATGTCGCCCTGGCCGAGCAGCTGCTCGGCGCCCATCTCGCCGAGAATGGTGCGGCTGTCGATTTTCGACGTGACCTGGAACGAGATGCGGGTCGGGAAATTGGCCTTGATGGTGCCGGTGATGACATCAACCGAGGGGCGCTGGGTCGCCATCACCAGATGGATGCCGGCGGCCCGCGCCATCTGGGCGAGGCGCTGGATGGCGCCCTCGATTTCCTTGCCGGCGGTCAGCATCAGGTCCGCCATCTCGTCGACGATGATGACGATGAACGGCAGGGCGGTCAGGTCCATGTCCTGTTCCTCGAACAGGGCCTCCCCGGTCTCCTTGTCGAAACCCACCTGGACCTGGCGCTTGATGATCTCGCCCTTCGCCCGCGCTTCCGCCATGCGGGCGTTGAAGCCGTCGATGTTGCGCACGCCGAGCCGCGACATCTTGCGATAGCGATCCTCCATCTCGCGCACCGCCCATTTGAGCGCGATGATGGCCTTCTTCGGATCGGTGACAACCGGCGTCAGCAGGTGCGGGATGCCCTCATAGACCGAAAGCTCCAGCATCTTCGGGTCGATCATGATCAGCCGGCAGGCCTGCGGCGTATGCCGGTAGAGCAGCGAGAGAATCATGGTGTTGATGGCGACCGACTTGCCGGAGCCGGTGGTTCCGGCCACCAGCAGGTGCGGCATGCGGGCGAGATCGACGATCACCGGCTCGCCGCCGATGGTCTTGCCGAGCGCGATCGCGAGCTTGGCATGGGCTTCGTCGAGATGCGGGCCCTCCAGCAATTCGCGCAGCCACACGGTGCCGCGCCGCCGGTTCGGCAGTTCGATGCCGATGACATTGCGCCCCTCCACCACAGCAACGCGCACCGACACCGCGCTCATGGAGCGGGCGATATCCGCCGCAAGGCCGATGACGCGGCTGGACTTGGTGCCCGGCGCGGGCTCGAATTCATACAGCGTCACCACCGGGCCGGGATTGGCGTCGATCACCTCGCCGCGCACGCCGAAATCCCGCAGGGTCTGCTGGAGGATGGCCGAGCTCTGGTCGAGGAATTCTTCCGAAAGCTCGAAATCCGGCTCCTGCACCGGCGGTTCGCGCAGCAGCGCGAGCGCGGGCAGCTCATAGGCCTCGTCCTCGTCCCCGCCATCCACCGCCGGCGACGGCTCGGCCGGAACCGGCGCGGCGGACGATGCGACCGGCACGAAGGGAGCGTTCGGCACGGAGGGAACGGCGGGCGACGGCGCGGGCATCCCCAATTCGGACCGGAAGTTCAGGCCCTGGAACGCCCAATGGAACGAGGCCCCGACGATGGCCGACAAAGGTTCCAAAGCAAGGGGCGCGGCGGCCGGGGCCGCATCGGCGGCGGCCACGGGCGCAATCGCCGGCTCGGGAGTGGAGGGCAGGACCGCAACTGGGGGGAGCGCGACCGGGGGAAGGGCGACCGGGGGAAGGGCGAGGGACGGGAATGCTTCGTCGGTCAGCTCTTCGTCTGCCAGATCTTCGTCCGCCTGATCTTCGCTGGCCAGATCTTCGCTTGCCGGCGCCGCGTCCACCTGCGTTTCGTTCACCAGCGCCGCGTCCGCCAGAATCGCCGGCACCGGAGCCGCGTCGGCTGATTCTTCGTGCACCGAGTCTTCGTCCGCGGAGTCTTCGGGCGCTGTTTCTTCGGGCGCCATTATTTCCGCAGTCGCGTCGTGCGGCGTGGGTCCGGGGAGCAGATCCTGTTCCGCGGCGGCGCGCGGGCTGACCTCGTCGCCGAGGCAGATGAGCCGGCCAAGCTTCAGCAGCGTCTGCGGCAGGGCGCGCGCGGGGCGCGGTTCGGACAGCGCCTCGGCACGGTCCTGCAAAGGAGCGTCTTGCGAGAGCGCGTCAGCCGGCGCGGCGGCGTGCGTCATGCCAACCGCTTCCGGCGTCAGTTCCTGCCCGGCGGCACCGTCCGCGACCTGATCATGCGCCGCACCGGCGGACGCATTCGCGGACGTGTCATCTTCCGCCGCACTTTCCGGCGCACGCGCGGCCGGGGCCTCGCACACGGCGGCGGCGTGGATCTGCTCTTGCGGCGCGGCATCTTCTGGCACCGCATCCTGCGGCACCGCATTTTGCGGCATCGAATCCTGCGGCGCGGCGATCTCGTCGCTTTCGCTCTCGGCGGCCTCGGCTGCGTGCCCTGCGATGGCGTGGGCCGCGCGGTCCGGAACATCGCTGTCCGGGGCGGCGCTTACCGGGAGGTCGGGGCCTTCGACGTCTGCGACCTCGACATCGCCGCCTGGGACGTCGCCCGCCAGTGCCTTACCCTCTTGCACATCGCGGCTTCGGCCTTCCAGCTCCTGGCCCGCGGCGCCTTCAGCGCCCGCAGTCTCGGCCGGCACATTGATACCGCGCGCATCTTCAGCCGGGGCAGCCGTCTGCTCCGCGAGGCCGGTGACCGCGACGGCGGAAAATTCCCCGATGGCCGCGCGCAGGGTTTCCAAGGCCACCGCGGGTTCCGCCGCATCGCTCCACGCCATGCTGGCGGTCTGAGTCTCGGGCTCGGTTTCCTCCACCAGAAAACGCCAGGTTGGGCCGGGCGTGGCGCCGGAATTCGCGCCGGGCGTCGGGGCGTCGGGGGCGGGACCAATCGCCTCGGGCGTCCCCGCGTCGCGGGCGGCCGGCGGCACCGGCGGGGCGGAGGTCACCTTGGGCGATTCGCCCATGCCATGGCGGGTGCGCAGGAAATGGTCCGGCGTGCGGGTGAAGCGGGTGTTCTCATCCAGCGTGAAGGGGCGCAGCCAGCTCGGCACCAGTTCCAGCGCGACCCAGGGCGAGAAGGCGGCCTCGCGGGCCTCCTTGGGCAGCAGCGGACGGCCCGCCGGCCGCGCGGCGCCGGCCTGCGCGGGGTTGAAAAAGGACGGCTCGTAGGTTCTGGGAGGGCGGTTTGAAGAAGGCATGATCTTCCATGACCCGGAGGGCCGGCCGAGCCGGCCGCGTTGTCTCCAGGGATACGGAGTGCGGCGTTAACAGGAGGTTTTAGGAGACCGCTCCGCCCACAGGCGGAAGAGCGGGCCACAGGCGAAAGAGCGGGAACGCCGGTTTTGTTTGGCGGCGCACAAATATCAATTTTTTCCACCACGCATCGATGCAATGACTATTTTCGACCCGGTCCAACTTGTTAACCATAAGCTTTTTTACAGACCGTGTTGAAAAACAACAGCGGTGGGGATAGCGTCCATTATAACGTCTTTTGCTCGGCTTTTCTTTTCCGTTCGGATTATCGCCCCATGAGACGCGCGCCCAGTGCAGCCGCCGAAACCCACGGCCTCGCCGCCGCTGCGACGGCTTCGCGCACGAGTGATGCACGCGTGCGGCGCGCCGTGCCAGCCCTCCGCGCCGCGTTTTCGCTTTCAAGCATCGCCTGTCCAACCGCCGTCCGGGACACCTGACCGCCGCGCCGGCGTGCTCGTCCCACCAGCCCATGCCCTCGCAATCCCACCTCAGAGGTCCTCACGTGACTGACATGCGCAAGGAAACCGACAGCCTCGGTGAAGTCGAAGTTCCGGCGGACAAGCTGTGGGGCGCACAGACCCAGCGCTCGCTCGAGCATTTCAGCATCGGCACGGATCTGATGCCGCGCGAGATGATCGCCGCCTATGCGCTCCTCAAGAAGGCGGCGGCGCGGGCGAACCATGCGGGCGGGCGCCTTCCGGAAGAGCCCTATAAGCTGATCGTGCAGGTATGCGACGAACTGCTCGCCGGGCAGCACCGGGACATGTTCCCGCTGCACGTGTGGATGACCGGCAGCGGCACCCAGTTCAACATGAACGTCAATGAGGTGATCTCCAACCGCTGCTGCCAGCTCGCGGGCACGCCGCTCGCCAGCAAGGCGCCGGTGCACCCGAACGACCATGTGAACATGTCGCAGTCGTCGAACGACAGCTTTCCCTCCGCCATGCATATCGCGGTGGGCGTGAACGCCACCCAGCGCCTGATCCCGGCGGTGCAGGCGCTGCACGACGCGATCTCGGCCAAGGCCGAGGAATGGGCGGACATCGTCAAGATCGGCCGCACCCACATGCAGGATGCGACCCCGCTCACGCTCGGCCAGGAATGGTCCGGCTATGCCGGCATGCTGGCGGACGATATCGAACGCCTTCAGGACGCGCTGAAGGGCGTCTACCGCCTCGCCCTCGGCGGTACGGCGGTGGGCACCGGCATCAATGCGGCGCCGGGATTTGCCGAGGCGGTGGCGGACGAGATCGCCGGCCTCACCGGCCTGCCCTATGTCACCGCGCCGAACAAGTTCACGGTCCAGGGCGCCCATGACGCTCTGGTGCAATTCTCCGGCACGCTGCGCACGCTCGCCGCCTCGCTCTACAAGATCGGCAACGACATCCGCCTCATGTCGTGCGGCCCGCGCGCCGGCTTTGCCGAGCTCATCATCCCGGAGAACGAGCCCGGCTCCTCCATCATGCCGGGCAAGGTCAACCCGACCCAGGCCGAGGCGCTCACCATGATCGCCGTGCAGATGATGGGCAACGACGTCAGCGTCGGCTTCGGCGGCGCCAGCGGCTATCTGGAGATGAATGTCTACAAGCCGCTGATCATCTTCAACATCGCCCATTCCATCACCATCGCGTCCGACGGCTGCACCAATTTCCGCAAGTTCCTGGTGGAGGGCACCAAGCCCAACCGCAAGAAGATCCAGGAATATGTCGACCGCTCGCTGATGCTGGTGACCGCGCTCGCCCCGGTCATCGGCTATGACAAGGCCTCCAAGATCGCCCACCACGCCATGGACAACGACCTCACCCTGAAGGAAGCCGCGCTGGCGCTGGAATTCGTCACCGAGGAAGAATTCCTGCGCGTGGTGGACCCGGCCAAGATGGTGAAGCCCTATGTCGCGCAGGAGGAAGGCCACTGAGCCTTCCCCCGGCGGCATAGCCGCAGGCCCCGCGCCAGGGCGGCGCGATAAAGTCTTGTCCCAGGCGGTGCAGCCCAACGGCCGCACCGCCGCCTTGTCCCCTCGCCTTCAAGAACCGCGCAACAAGATCGAACTCTTCCGGAGGTTCCCCCATGTCCGCGCCGAGCAACCAGACCGCCCTGCAAGGGGCCGAGCTGCTTCACAATCCCATCCTCAATCGCGGCAGCGCCTTTGCGGTCGAAGACCGGGCGCGGCTCGGCCTGGAAGGATTCCTGCCGCCGGTCGCGGATACGCTGGAAACCCAGGTCTCCCGCGTCCACCTGCAATTGGCGCAGCTCGACAATGACCTCCAGAAATATCTGCTGCTGAGCGACCTCCAGGCGCGCAACGAAACCTTGTTCTATGCGGTGCTGATGTCCGACCCGGCGGTGTTCATGCCGCTGGTCTACACCCCGACCGTGGGCGAGGCGTGCCAGAAGTTCGACCATGTGCTGCGCGCCACGCGCGGCATGTACCTGCCGATCACGCTGAAGGGCCGCCTGAAGGAGGTGCTCTCCCATTGGCCGCAGAGCGACGTGCGCTTCATCGTGGTGACCGACGGCGAGCGCATCCTCGGGCTCGGCGACCTCGGCGTCGGCGGCATGGGCATACCGGTGGGCAAGCTCTCGCTCTATACGGTGTGCGCCGGCGTGCCGCCGGAGCTGACCTTGCCGATCACGCTCGACGTCGGCACCAATAATGCGGCGCTGCTGGAAGACCCGCTCTATCTCGGCCTGCGGCAGAACCGCGTGCGCGGCGCCGAATATGACGCGTTCATCGACGAATTCGTCACCGCCGTGACCGAGCTTTTTCCCCGCTGCTGCCTGCAATGGGAAGATTTCGCCAATATCAACGCGGTGCCGATCCTGGAGCGCTACCGGGACAAGATCTGCACCTATAATGACGATATCCAGGGCACGGCGGCGGTCGCGGTCGCGGGCATTTATGGCGCGCTGCGCATCTCCAAGCAGAAGCTGACCGAACAGACCTTCCTGTTCCTCGGCGGCGGCTCCGCGGCCACCGGCATTGCCGAATTGATCAGCCAGGCCATGGTGCTGGAAGGCGCGACGATCGAGGAAGCGCGGGCGCGCAACTGGCTGTTCGACGTCAACGGCCTGATGGTCAATTCCCGCACCGACATCGCCGGCTTCCAGAAGCCCTTCACCCACGACCACGCGCCGGTGGGTTCGTTCGTCGAGGCGATCGAGGCGATCCGGCCCACCGGCATCGTCGGGGTGAGCACGGTGCCGAAGCTGTTCAACCAGGCTGTCATCCAGGCCATGTCGAAGATCAACGCGCGGCCGATCATCTTCCCTTATTCCAATCCCACGTCGCGCTCGGAATGCACGGCGGACGAGGCCTATCGCTGGTCGGAGGGGCAGGCGATCTTCGCCAGCGGCAGCCCGTTATGGCGGTGCTGGCCACCGAGGCCACCCGCGTGACCGAGGCCATGTTCATCGTCGCCGCCAAGGCGGTGGCCGAGCAGGTCACCGATGCGGATCTCGACAAGGGCCTGATCTATCCGCCGCAGAGCGATATCCGCAAGGCCTCGCTCCATGTGGCGGTGCGCATCGCGGAATATGTCTTCGACAATGGCCTCGCGCAGGTTCCGCGCCCGGCGGATATCGCGGCCCATATCGCGGCGCTCGCCTATCTCCCGGCCTATCCCGCGGTCTGAGGCGCCATGATCCCACCAGCTCCGGCGCCATCCCCCGATGACGCCTTCGCGGTTGTCTGTGCGGCCGCGAAACTCCTCTATGCCAACGGGCAGACCACCGAGCGGACAGTCCTGAACGCGGAGCGGTTCGCTCGCGCGCTGGGCCTTCGCGTCACGGTCTTTCCCACCTGGGGCGAGCTGGTGATTCGCATGGAGGCGCCGACCGCCTCCGGCCTCGCGCGGGTGGAGGCCATCGCCGCCGCGCCGGCGGGGGTGGACATGAACAAGGTGACGCTGACCCTGCGCGTCATCGACCGGGTGTGCGACGCCCGCCCGGACGCTCGCATGGACGCGGCGGGCGCCCGCAAGGAGCTGGAGGCCATCGCCGGCCTGCCGCCGGTCTCGGCGCTGCGCTTCGTGGTGCTGGCGGCGGCCGGGGCGGCGGCGCTCTCCGTCATCTTCGGCGCGGCCGACCTTGCGACCCTCGCGCTGGTCGCGCTCAGCGCCGGAGCGGGCGCGGCGCTGCGGCGCGCGCTCGCCCACGTCGCGAAGAATTTCCTGGCGCAGCCCCTGTGCGCCGCACTCCTCGCCGGCCTCATCGCTGCGGCCGCCTCGCACCTTCTGCCGGGCGCCAATCTCTATCTGGTGGCCCTGTGCCCATGCATGGTGCTGGTGCCGGGCCCGCATCTGCTGAACGGCGCGCTGGATCTCGCCCACATGCGCATCGGCCTCGGCGGCGCCCGCTTCGGCTTCGCGGGCCTGATCATCCTGCTGATTTCCGTCGGGCTGATCGCGGGTCTCTCCCTCGGCGTCGCCGGCCTGCCGGCGCCGGGCCCCGCGGCGCCGGTTCCGCTGGCCTATGACGTGATCGCCGCCGGCATTGCCGTCGCCGCCTTCGGCACGTTCTTTTCCATGCCGTGGCGCACGCTGCCGATCCCCATCGCCATCGGCATGCTGGCCCATGCGAGCCGCTGGCTGGCGATCGCCGACGGCGCGAGCCTTGCGGGCGGGGCGCTGGTGGCGTGCCTGATCGCGGCAACCCTGGTGACGCCGATCGCGAATCGCCTGCACCTGCCGTTCGCCGCCTTCGCCTTCGCCTCGGTGGTGTCGCTGATTCCCGGCGTGTTCCTGTTCCGCATGGCGGCGGGCATGGTCGCCCTGCTCAATGCCGGCCCCGCGGCCGCGCCCGCCCTGCTGCTCCCGCCGATCCAGGACGGCACCACGGCGGCGGCGATTCTGCTGGCCATGGCGTTCGGCCTGATCCTGCCGAAAATGCTGCTGGAACGCCTGTTCCCCAAATGGGCCGGCCTGTCGGCGAACCAGCCTTAGAGGTGGCGCGCCGCCCCCTCGCATGAGAAAGCCTCAGCGGCGGGCCGCCCGCGCCGTGCCGGCCTTGACGGCCGCCGGCTTGTCCGTGGCTGGCGCGTCTTTGGCCCGCTTATCCTTCAGCGCCGGAGCCTTGACGCCCGCAGGCTTGAGCGGCGTGACCTTAAGTGATGTATCCTTGAGCGGCGTGCCCGGCACCGGCCGGCGCGGGGATTTCGGCGGGGCGGCGGCCGGTTCGGAAAAGCTGCCGTCCAGCACGGCGAGGGCGACCTTCGCGGCTTCCTGGATATGCAGGCGGCAGGCCTTTTCCGCCGCGTCCCCGTCGCCGGCGGCGATGGCGTCGTAGATGTCGCGGATTTCCACAATGCTGCGCGCCAGCCGGCCGGGCTGGGTCATGGAGGTGAAGCGCAGCAGAGTGATGCGATTGTGCAGGCCGGTAAGCATCTGGGTGACGAAGACATTTTCGGCGCCGCCCATCAGCACCTTGTAGAACTGGCTCTTCGCCTCGATGAGCGCCAATTGCTCGTTGCTCTTCACCGCCTTCATCAACGCCTTCACGGTCTTGTCGAGCGCCTTCACCGCCTGGGGATCGTTGCGCTCGGCAAACTGGCGGCCGGCATAGCCCTCCAGCAGGGCGCGGATCTCATAGAGCTGGCGCGCCTCCTGCGCCGAAATGCTGCTGACGATGGGCCCGCGGTGGGGGATGGTCTGCACCAGCCCTTCCGCCTCGAGCTGGCGCAGCGCCTCGCGAATGGAGGTCCGCCCGACGCCGATCAATTCGCACAGCTCGCGCTCCACCAGCCTTTGGCCGGGCTTGAACAGGCCTTTTGCGATGGCGGCGCGCAGTTTTTCTTCCACCATGAGGCGCAGTGTTGCCGCTTGGCGTGTGATGTGTAGATCCTGATTGTCCATCGCCCGGCCTGACAAACGTGCGGTCCTGTTTTGACATAACAGGCATGGCCTTCAAACCGCTGTCAATCGCGACGAAAAATATTGTCTGATTGACTGATAGAATTGAGGCCGATAATTTTCCCGCAACGGCCACCCGCGGCGGCACCAAGCCGGCGACCAAGCCAGATCAAAATGCCGGGGCAGCCCTCTGCTGGAAACACTCATTGAGGAAGCCATGCGTATTCGCGCCGCCGTCCTGCGCGCCTCGCCCGTCGAGCGCCCCTATGCCGTCAACAAGCCGCTGAGCATCGAGACCATCACGCTCGATCCGCCCGGCGCGGACGAAGTGCTGGTCAAGATCGCCGCCGCCGGCCTTTGCCATTCCGATCTGTCCGTGATCAACGGCGACCGCCTGCGGCCGACCCCCATGGTCATCGGCCATGAATGCGCCGGCGTGGTGGAGGAGGTCGGCGCGGGCGTCAGCGACCTGAAGCGCGGCGACAAGGTGGTGATGAGCTTCCTACCCACCTGCGGCCATTGCATGCCGTGCATGGAAGGGCGCGCCCAATTGTGCGAGCCGGGCCACGCCGCCAACGGGCGCGGCACGCTGCTGTCCGGCGCGCGGCGCTTTGCGTGCGACGACGGCGCGCAGCCCTATCACCACAGCGGCGTTTCCGCCTTCGCGGAATATGCCGTGGTCTCCCGCCGCTCGGTGGTGAAGATCGATTCGGACATTTCGCTCGTGGAAGCGGCGCTTTTCGGCTGCGCGGTGATGACCGGGGTGGGCACCGTGGTGAACACCTGCAAGGTGCGCCCCGGCGACAGCGTGGCCGTGGTCGGCCTCGGCGGCGTCGGCCTGTCCTCCGTGCTCGGGGCCGCGGCGTGCGGCGCGACGCGCATCGTCGCGATCGACCTTGCCCAGGACAAGCTGGACCTGGCCTTGGAGCTCGGCGCCACCGACGCCTTCCTCGCCACCGATCCGGACATCGTGGAAAAAGTGAAGGCCGCGACCAAGGGCGGCGTGGACCACGCCATCGAGATGGCCGGCTCGGTGCGCGCGTTCGACCTCGCCTACAAGATCACCCGGCGCGGCGGCAAGACGGCGACGGCGGGGCTCGCCAATCCCAACTCCCAGATCACCTTGCCGCCGGTGAACCTGGTGGGCGAGGAGCGCACGATCCACGGCAGCTATATGGGCAGCTGCGTGCCGTCGCGCGACATCCCCCGCTTCATCGCCCTCTATGAGCGCGGCAAGCTGCCGGTGAACCGCCTGCTCTCCAGCACCGGGCCGCTGGAGGAGATCAACGCGGCGTTCGACCTGCTCGACCAGGGCAAGGTCGTGCGCCACGTCATCACCTTCTAAGATGGCTTGAAAGCGTCACGCGAAGCGGACCGATATCGCCCGAAATGCCCGGCCCCGTGCCGGGCATCCCTGCGTTTGCACGCCCGCGCGGGCGCCCGCCATGGCTAGAGCGTTTCCCGTTTCATGGAGGCGGGAAAACGCACTATCTCCTCGTATCTATGCGCGTTTTTACGCAAGCCGGTTTCCGCCTGGCTTGAAGGCGCCCTAATTTCCACCCCGGATTCGCGCCGTTTCCCACACCCTCCCGCGCGGCGGCGCCTGCCGGACAAGAAACCTGTTTTGTCATGTTGACGGATTGTCTGATAGCAGGCAATCTTCCCACAAGGTCAGCGACAAGCTGCGGATTTCTTGGAGGAGACGTTTATGATTGCAAAGGCCGCCATGGCTGCGCTCAGCGCTGCCGTACTCGCGATTACGCCCGCATCCGCGGTTGAAAAACCCAAGGAGCTGGTGATCGGAATCACCACCTTCCTGTCCGGTCCCGCCTCGGTCTTCGGGGTTCCGGGAAAGAATGCGGCGGACATGCTGATCGCCGATATCAACGCCAAGGGCGGCATCCTCGGCGTGCCGGTTCGGGCGATCGTCATCGACGAGGGCGCGGGCGCCAACCAGCTCATGTCGGAATATCGCCGCGTGGTGCTGAACGAGGGCGCGCAGGTCATGCTGGCCTCCGTCTCGAGCGCCAATTGCCTCGCGCTCAGCCCGGTGGCGGAGGACCTGGAAGTCCCGAACATCCTGTGGGATTGCAGCTCGCCGCGCATCTTCGAGGATAATAAATACAAATATTCCGTGCGCACCCAAGCGCACACCGGCGCGGAAATGCTGGCCGCGGCCTTGTATCTCGTGAAGAACAAGCCGAACTTCAAGACCATCGCCGGCGTGAACCAGGATTACGCCGCCGGGCGCGACCAGTGGGGCCTGTTCCTCACCGCGCTCAAGGCGCTGAAGCCCGACGTGCAGGTGGTGGCGGAGCTGTTCCCGAAGTTCGGCGCGCCGGATTATTCCACCGAGATTTCCCGCCTCCAGGCGCTGAAGCCGGACGTGGTGGTGAACACCTCGTGGGGCGGCGATCTCGACACCTTCGTCCAGCAGGCGGCGGCGCGGGGCTTCATGACCCAGAGCACCTTCGTGCTGCCGCTCGGCGAAAGCTCGCTGGAGCGCCTGGGCGACGCGGTGCCCGCCGGCGTCATCATCGGCGGACGCGGCGATCATTACTTCCTGCATCCCAAGCATCTCAAGGACGCGGCGTTCCAGGACTTCGTGAAGCGCTATCACGACAAGACCGGCGCCTATCCGATCTATCCCGTGTTCCACATGGCACAGGCGATGGCCGCGCTCCAGGATGCCTATGTGAAGGCGGCCAAGGACAATAACGGCCAGTGGCCCTCCAAGGATCAGCTGCTCGCCGCGTTCCAGAACCTGAAGTTCCACGGCCTCACCAGCGACGTGACCATCCGCGCCGATCACCAGGGCCTGGAAGACCAGCTCATCGGCACCACCATCCGCGTGCCGCAATATCCCTTCGCGGTGCTCGACAACATCTCGATCTATCCCGGTGCGCTCGTGACCACGCCCATCGGCGACAAGTCCGCCGAATGGTTGAGCAAGATCAAGCCCGCGATGGCAAGCGACCCGTCCATCGAAACCTTCGCCGCGGCGAAGTAAAGGGATCGGAGAGGCCGTCTTCATGTCCTTGGACATCATCCTTCTGGCCATGCTCGATGGCCTCTCCTACGGCGCCCAGGTGTTCCTGGTCGCCGTAGGGCTTTCGTTGATCTTCGGCGTCCTGCGGATCGTCAACGTGGCCCATGGGAGCTTCTATGCCATCGGCGCCTATGTGGCGGCGTCGCTGGGCATCTGGATCGCCACCGCCGGCTGGAGCCCCTGGCTCTCCTATCCCGCCATGCTGGTCGCCGCGATCCTGGTCGGCGTGATCGTGGGCGGCCTCCTGGAGGCGACGCTTCTGCGCCGCATCTACGGCAAGGAACAGGTGCTCCAGCTGCTGGTCACCTTCGCCGTCTTCATGATCCTGGAAGACGTGCAAAAGGTCACTTGGGGTGTGAAGCCGTATTTCGTCAACACGCCGCTGAGCCTGCTCGGCACGGTGAACGTGCTCGGTATCAATTATTCGGTCTATCAGCTTGCGGTCATCCCGCTGGTGGCGCTGTGCGTGCTTTTGGGGCTGCGCTTCATCCTGCGCTATACGCGAATCGGCCGCATCGTCACCGCCGTGACCGAGGACCGCGAGGCCTCCATGGCCATGGGCGTGGATTCCAGCCGCGTCTATCTCTTCACCTTCATGGCCGGCGCCGGCCTCGGCCAGATCGAGGGCGCGGCGGTGGCGGCGCTCATGATCGGGCTCGGGCGCTCCATCGCGGTCTATCTCGCCCCGGAATTCGACGTGCTGATGCCGTATCTGATCATGTTCGTGGTGCTCCTGTTCAAGCCGCAGGGCCTGTTCAGCACCCTCCAGACGAGGAAGGTGTGATGCGCTTCGACCTCCTGTTCGGCGCGATCGCCTTTTGCGCGGTCGCGGGCGTGCCCTTCTTCATTCCCTGGGCGACGGTGATGCTCACCATCGCGCTCGGCGTGGGGCTTGCGGTGCTGGGCGTCGTGGTCCTGCTGCGGGCGGGGCAGATCTCGTTCGGCCACGGCCTGTATTATGCGGCCGGCGCCTATACGGTCGCGTTCCTGGTGCAGGCGCGCCTGGGGCTCGATACGCTGCTGCTGCTGCCGGCGGGCGCGCTGGTGGCCACCGTGATCGCCGTGGCGTTCGGCTTCTTCGCCGTGCGCTATCGCGACATCTTCTTCGCCATGATCAACCTCGCGGTGTCCATGGTGGCCTTCTCGCTGCTGGAGAAGCTCTATTCCATCACCGGCGGCGGCGACGGGCTCAACGTGGCGCGGCCGACGCTGGCGGGCCTCAAGCTCGGGCGCGTGTCGTTCGAATTCTGGATGTTCTACACCACCCTTGCGATCGTCGTCGTGGTGGCGCTGGTGGTGGGGCGCTATCTCGCCTCGCCGCTCGGCAAGGGGCTGGAGGCCATCAAGTCGAACGAGACGCGGCTTGAATATCTCGGCGTCTCCAGCGCCCGCATCCTGCACATCGCCTATGGCGTGTCGGCCTGCCTCGCTGGCCTCGGCGGCGGCGTCATCGCCATCGTCACGGGCCATGTGGCGCCGGAATTCGCCTATTGGGTGCGCTCGGGCGAATTCGTCTTCATCGCCATCCTCGGCGGGGCGGGCAATGTGGTGGGCGCGTTCGCCGGCTCGATCGTCTACGAGATCGTCCGCAATTACGCCGCCGCGTTCGCCGCCGATTACTGGCAGACCATTCTCGGCGTCTCGCTCATCGCCATCATCATGTTCGCGCCGCAGGGCCTGACCCAGATGCGCTTCGGCAAGAAGAGGGGCGGAGCATGAGGCAGATCGTTCTGAAGGCCGAGAATCTGCGCCTGCGCTTCGGCGGCGTGGTGGCCGCCGACGGTGCCTCGCTGACCGCCCATGCGGGCGAGCGCATCGCCATCATCGGCCCCAACGGGGCCGGCAAGACCACCTTCGTCAATATCTGCACCGGCTATCTCAAGCCGCAGTCGGGGGCGGTGATCTTCGAGGGCAAGGACATCACCCAGCTGGCCCCGCGCACCATCGCGCGCGGCGGCATCGGGCGCTCGTTCCAGCTGCCGCAGCTGTTCCTCGACAATACGGTGTTCGAAAACCTGCTGCTCGCGCTCTCCGCCCGGGAGGGCACCTGGCGGCCCTGGATGCGGCTCGACCGCCATCCCAAGGCCGACGAGATGCGCGACATGCTGGAGGTGATCGGCCTTAGCAGCGTGGGAGACCGCCCGGTGCGCGAACTGCCCGAGGGCATGCGCAAGCTGATCGACATCGCGCTCGCGCTCGCCCTCAAGCCGCGCCTCGTGTTCATGGACGAGCCGACCAGCGGCGTCTCCAGCCGGGAGAAATTCTCCATCATGGATACCCTGGTCCGCGCGCTGGATCACAGCGCCACCACCGCCATCTTCGTCGAGCACGACATGGATGTGGTCTCCCGTTACGCCGATCGCGTGGCGGTGTGGACCGGCGGCAAGATCGCCTTGGAGGGGACGCCCGAGCATGTGCTCAACGATCCCGACGTGCGCAAGAACGTGATCGGGGTCTGACATGCTGAAGATCGAACGGCTCTCCGCCCAGATCGAAGGCATCGAGGTGCTGCGCCACGCGGACCTTGAGATGCCCCAGGGCTCCACCATCGCCCTCATCGGCCGCAACGGCGCCGGCAAGACCAGCCTGCTGCGGTCCATCATGGGCTTCATGAAGATCACCGCCGGGCAAGTCACGCTCGACGGCAACAGCCTGGCCCAGGTGCCGCCCCATCGCCGGCCCTATCTCGGCATCGGCTATGCGCCGGAGGACCGCCGGCTCTATGGGGCCTTCACCCTGGAACAGAACCTGCGCTTTCCCGCCGAGGTCATGCGCCTGCCGGAAACCGAGATCACGCGCCGCCTGGAGCGGGTCTATGGCGTGCTGCCGGAATTGAAGGACATGCGCGAGCGGCCCGCGGCGGGCCTTTCCGGCGGGCAAGGCAAGATGGTGGCGCTCGGCCGCGCGCTGATGGCGGGCAACCGCATCATCCTGCTGGACGAGCCGTTCCAGGGCCTCGCGCCGGTGCTGGCGATCCGCTACGGCACCGCGCTGCGGGCGCTGCGCGACGCGGATCGCGACATCACCTTGCTGATCACCGAATCAAATCCCAGCCTGCTGCGCGCATTCGCCGACCGGATCTATGTGATCGAGCGCGGCGAGGTCTCCCCCCTCGACAGCCTGCCCGCCTCCTCGCTCGACGATGCCGGGCTGGGCAAGCACTGAGCCAGCGCGGCCGCCCCGCGCCTCCACGCACCGAAGGACAACACCTATGTCAATGGACGGAAAAGTCGTCATCGTCACCGGCTCGGCGAGCGGCATCGGGCGGGCCGCCGCCACGCTGTTCGTACGCGACGGCGCGAAGGTGGTGATCGCCGACAGCAATGAGGAGGCCGCGCGCGAGACCGCCGCGGCCCTCGGCCCCAACGCCCGCGCGCTGCGCGCCGACGTCAGCAAGGATGCCGACGTGCGCGCGCTCGTCGCCTTCACCCTGGACCAGTTCGGCCGCATCGACGTGCTGGTGAACAATGCCGGGTTCGGCTTCACCGGCACCGTGGTGAGCATCCCCGAAGCGGATTGGGACCGGCTGATGTCGGTCAATCTGAAGGGCGTGTTCCTGTGCTCCAAGCACGTCATTCCGGTCATGGCCGCCCAGGGCGGCGGCGCGATCGTCAACACCGGCTCCTATACCGCCGGCGTCGGGATTGCGGATCGCGCGGCCTATGTGGCCTCCAAGGGCGGCGTGGTCTCGCTCACGCGCGCCATGGCGCTCGACCATGTGGACCAGAACATCCGGGTGAACGCGGTGGCGCCGGGCACCGTCCATTCCCCCTATTTCGACCGCATGTTCGCGCAATCCGCCGATCCCGCCGGGATGAAGAAGGCGCTCGACGACCGCGCCCCCATGCATCGCATGGGCCGGCCGGAGGAGATCGCCGAAGCCATCCTCTGGCTCGCCTCCGACAAATCGGCGTTCGCCACCGGGTCCACCCTCACCATCGACGGCGGCACCTCCATCTGGTGATGGCGGGTTCGCGTTTTTTTCAAGGAGCTAGTCCCATGGCCAACACGCGTCCGCGTTCCGAAAAATTCGAAAACGGCCTCAAGACCCGCCGCGAGGTTCTGGGCGAAGAATATGTCAACCGCTCGGTCGACAATGCCACCGACTTCAACTGGCCGATGCAGGTGCTGACCACCGAATATTGCTGGGACAATATCTGGAACCGTCCCGGCCTCGACCGCCGGTCGCGCTCCATCTTGAACCTCGGCATGATCTGCGCCCTGAACCGTCCGCACGAACTGAAGCTGCACGTGCGCGGCGCCCTCAACAACGGGCTGACCAAGGAAGAGATCGTCGAAATCCTGCTCCAGGTGGGCGTCTATTGCGGCATTCCCGCCGCCATCGACGGCTTCCGCACCGCCAATGAGGTGCTCAAGGAGATGGGCCTTGACTGATCCCGCGACCACGCGACCGGCGGTCGCGGTCATCGGCCTCGGCATGATGGGGCTGCCCATGGCGGCGTGCCTCGTCAAGGCCGGGTTCGACACGCGCGGCGCCGATCTCTCGCCCGCCGCGCGCGACGCCCTCGCGGCCGCCGGCGGATCGGCCTTTGCCGATGCGCGCGAGGCGGCGCGGGGCGCGGACATGGTGATCACCATGCTGCCCGACGGCCGGATCGTGCGCGAGGTGCTGGTGGGCGCGAACGCCCTGGCGGACCATCTCGCACCCGGCACCCTCATCATCGACATGAGTTCCTCCGCGCCCCTCGGCACGGCGAAGCTCGGGGAAGAGCTGGCCGCCAAGGGCCTGCGCTTCATCGATGCGCCCGTCTCGGGCGGCGTGCGCCGGGCGGTGAACGGCACGCTCGCCATCATGGCGGGCGGACCGCTGGAGGATGTGGAGCGGGCCCGTCCGGTGCTCGCGGCCATGGGCCAGTCGATCTTCGCCACCGGCCCGCTGGGGTCCGGCCACGCCATGAAGGCGCTGAACAATTACGTCTCCGCCGCCGGCCTCGTCGCCGCCGCCGAAGCCGTGATCGTCGCCAAGCGCTTCGGGCTCGACCCGAACGTGGTGGTGGACGTGCTCAATGCCTCCACCGGCAAGAACAACTCGACCGAAGTGAAGATGAAGTCCTTCATCATCTCCGAGACCTTCGGCTCGGGCTTTTCGCTGGCTTTGATGGCGAAGGACCTGCGCACGGCCGCGGAGCTGGCGGACCAGCTGGATCTTCCCGTTCCGGTCATCCAGTCCACCGCCGACCTGTGGGACGAGGCGAAGGCGGCACTGGAGCGTGGCGCGGACCATACCGAGATCTATCGCTATCTCGCGCAGCTTGCCGCCGACAAGGGCTGACGCCCCTCATCCGCGATGCCGGGCGCCTGCCGCGCGCCCGGCGGGCTCAGCTATCCAGGCTCAGCCGTCCTGTCCTGCGAATTGCGGGGGCAGCTGGCCGGTCTTGAACAGGATCGTCGGCTCGTCGTCATAATCGCCCATCTCGGCATCGCCCGAGGAGGAGAAGGCCACCACGCCGGCGCGCGTCTCCGCCAGCCGCTCGGCCAGACGTTCGGCGGCGCCGGCGGACTTGCAGGAAATCGGGGCCTCGGCGATCAGGCGCTTGCCCTTGCCGGCCTTGAATCCCTGGACGATGTAAACCGTCTCGCGCGCCATGGCTTCTCCTTGTGCGCCCGCGCCTGGGGCGATCTGTTCGCTGTGGCATGAGGTGGTCACACTCCCGGCCCCGCGTACAGCGCCTTGCGTGCGGCGCGCCCACGTTTTCCCACCACAGGGAACGCCGGAACGCTCCGCCGGCCCGCCGGATTTTTTTCGCCCCTGTTGTCGGCCGGCGTTTTCCCGCATCGTCCTTGGGCGACGATCGAGGGAGAACGCCATGCCGAAAATGATTTTCGTGAACCTGCCGGTTTCCGACCTGCCGCGCGCGAACGCCTTCTACGAGGCGGTGGGGGCGCAGAAGAACCCGCAATTCTCCGACGACACCGCGACCTGCATGGTGTTCTCGGAAACCATTCACGTCATGCTGCTGACCCACGACAAATTCCGCATGTTCTGCACCAAGCCGATCGTCGATGCGAAGACCAGCTGCGAGGTGCTGATCTGCATCTCCGCCGACAGCCGGGACGAGGTGGACACCATCGTCGACAAGGCACAGGCCGCCGGCGGCATCGCCGATCCCACCCCGACCCAGGATTACGGCTTCATGTACGGCCGCAGCTTCGAGGACCCGGACGGCCATATCTGGGAAATCATGTGGATGGACATGGACGCCGCAACCGCCGCCATGGCGGCCGACCAGCTCGTCCAGGGCTGAACCGCCCCGCGGCCGGACCTGCGCCCTTCGCGAACGGGCAAATCACTGCGGATTCCCGGGGAGATCGCTCAGGCGCCCTTGCGGCGCCGGGCGGCGGGGCGCGGCGGCTCATCGGCCGGCGCGCTCAGCGACCAGAGGGTTTCAAACAGCACCGTCTGGAGCCGCGCGAAATCCTCGCTCTCGATCACCAGGCCGTAATTCTCGCGCTTGGACGAGATGATGGCGACCTTGTCGTCATAGACATATTGCGTCACCGACAAGGTGATGTTCTCCGGCGCGTAGCGCAGTTCGCGCAGCTCCTGCGGCGTGGAGGGCCAGATGCGCTCGGTGTCCTTGTGGCGCGAGCGCAGGACCTGGAGCTTGATGCCCTTCTTCAGCCGCTCGGCGATGTAGCTGTCCATCTCCTCCAGGCCGGGCGTCTCGATCAGTTCGTCCATGGAGAGGATGCCACGCAGCACCTTGCTCTGGCAGGAGAGGGTCTCCCACAGCACGGTGCGCACGCCCTCTTCGCCTTCGTAGAAGCGGATCTGCGGCTTGCCCTTGGCGCGATTGTAGAGCGAGCGGATCTGCGGCATCAGATCGCCCAGCACCTGCCGGCGCAGCTCGAGGCGCTGCAACATGCCGACCGGATCCTCCGCGACGATGAAGCGGCGGCCCTGCCGCTCCTCCACGCGGATCAGCTCTTCCTGTTCCAGGCGGGCGAGCACGTCATAGGCGGTGGTGCGGGCCAGACCGGCGCGGGCCGCCACCTCCTGGACCGGCGCCTCGCCCAGTTCCACCGCCGCCATATAAAGCTTGAACAGCTTGCCGGTGATGCCGATCTTGGCGAGCTTTTCCTCGATATCCATGGTGCCCTATGCGATTGCGGTGCGTGCCGGCACCCTACCGCAATCCGCCGCGGCCGGCGCGGCGGCGCCGGCAAAATATGGCGGATTGCGCGATGGAAACGAACCCGCCCGCTCAGAGCCTGTTTGGGAAATCGGCGGCTGAGGGCCGTCGCGGGATTTTTGGCGATCCGGCAGGAGAAAACGCCGGCGCGATGCCGGGCATCGGGCCAAGTTTTCGACGAACCGGGCGCCGGAAAGACCCGGCGGACCGACCCGGGCCGGGCATAATTGCCGGCGACGTCGAAATCGAACTTGGCGCGGCCAAGTTCGTCCGTGTCCAGGTCCGCCGTCAGCAGGCATTCCTCGTCGAACACCGGGCCGGCCAGCACATTGCCCAGCGGGCCGATGATCGCGGCCCCGCCGTGCATTACATAGGTCTCCGGATCAGCGTCGATGGCGCAGCGATAATCCGCCGGGAAATCGCCGCGCTTCACCACCTGGCAGGTGGACAGCACGAAGCAGCGGCCCTCCAGCGCGATATGGCGGACGGTGGGAAGCCAGGTCTCGCGGTCGTCGGCGGTGGGCGCGCAATAGAGCGAAACGCCCTTGGCATACATGGTCATGCGCAGCATGGGCATGTAGTTTTCCCAGCAGATGACGGCGCCGATCTTGCCGATGGGCGTGTCGAATACCGGCAAGGTGGACCCATCGCCGAAGCCCCAGGCGAGCCGCTCGCCGGCGGTGGGCATCAGCTTGCGATGCTTGCCCATCAGCGTGCCGTCCGGGCCGAAATAGAGCACGGTGCAATACATGGTGCCGAGCTCGCGCTCCATCACCCCGATCACCACGAAGCAATTGGCCGCCGCCGCCGCCTTGCCGAGCCGCTCGCTCTCCGGTCCCGGCACGGTGATGGAGGCGTCGAGATAGCGGCGGAACTCATCGCGCCCGCGCACCGTGCGCACGCCAATGGAAACGTCGAAGTCCGAGCCCTTGGGATAGACCGAGATGAAGGCTTCCGGGAACACCACGATCTGGCATTCCGCCTCGCCCGCCTTGGCGATCCAGTCCTCGGCCTTGGCGATTGAGGCTTCGATGTCGAAGGGCACCGCGCCCACCTGGGCGACGCCGGCTTTTACAATCATGACACGCTCCGTTTGAAAGATTGGGCGGCTCTAGACGCCGAGATAGGCGCGGCGCACGCCGGGGTCCGCCTGGAGATCCTGCGCGCTGCCGCTCAGCACCACATGGCCGGCTTCCAGCACATAGCCGCGATGGGCGACCGACAAGGCGAGCACCGCGTTCTGCTCCACCAGCAGCACCGAGACGCCCTGCTTGTTGATGGCGGCGATGGCAGCGTGGAGTTCCTCCACCACGATGGGGGCAAGGCCGTGGCTCGGCTCGTCCAGCAGCATCAGCTTGGGATTGCCCATCAGCGCGCGGCCGATGGAAACCATCTGCTGCTCGCCGCCGGACATGGAGCCGGCCATCTGCGTGCGCCGCTCCGCGAGGCGCGGGAACAAGGCGAACACCCGGTCCATGCGCGCGGCAAGGTCGCGGCTGCGCCGGTCGCCATAGGCGCCCATCATGAGATTGTCGGAGGTGGACATGCGCGGGAACACATGCCGCCCTTCCGGCACATGGCCGATGCCGAGAGAAGGAATGGTGTGAGCCAGCCGCCCGAGCAAGCTCTCGCCTTCGAACACGATGCTGCCGCGCGCCTTGGCGACCAGGCCGGAGATGCTGCGCAAGAGCGTGGTCTTGCCGGCGGTGTTGGCGCCGAGCACCGCCACCGTCTCGCCGCGCGCGACATTCAGCGCGACGTTCTCCAATACGTTCGGTCCGCCATAGGAGGCGCTGAGGCCCCGGATCTCAAGCATGGGCGCCTCCTGCCGCGTTCGTGCCGCCCGTTGCGGCGTCAGTTGTGGCGCCGTGCGCCGCGCCCTGGCCGAGATAGGCCTCGATCACCACCGGATCGTTCGCGACCTCGGCCGGCGTGCCTTGCGCGATCAGCCGGCCGAAATTCACCACCAGCAGGCGGTCGCACAAAGCCATGATGGCCCGCATGTGATGTTCCACAACCAGGAAGGTCAGCCCCTCGTCGCGCAGCGAGCGGATCACCGCCATCACCTCGTCCATCTCGCTCGGGGTGAGCGCTGCCATCACCTCGTCCAGCAGCAGGACCTTGGGCTCGGTGGCGAGGGCGCGGGCCATCTCCACCAGCGCCTTCTGGGGGAAGGTGAGATCGGCCACATCGGTCTGCGCGATCGCCCCGAGGCCGAGCCGGTGGAGCACCGCGCCGGCCTTCATCCGGGCGCTCGCCAGATCATGGCGCAGCAATGCGGCGGTCAGCACATTCTCCAACACGCTCATGTCGGGAAACAGGGCCGCATTCTGGAAGGTCTTGGTCATGCCCTTGCCGGCGACCCGGTGCGGCTTCAGGCCGGAGACTCTCTCGCCGCCCAGCAGCACCTGGCCCGAGGTGAGGCGCTGAAGCCCCACCAGCGAATTGAACAAAGTGGTCTTGCCGGCGCCGTTGGGGCCGATCAGCCCGACGATTTCGCCCGCCGTGAGGGTGAAGGAAATGCCGTCCACCGCCTTCAGCCCGCCGAACGTCACGGCGATGGCCTGCGCTTCCAGTACGGGAGTCTGCGCGTTCATCTCACTGGCCTCCCTTGGCGAGCGCCGGTTCGGCCTGCGGAGCGACCGGAGGCGGGGCCGGTGGACGGGGTGCCCTGCGGCTCCAGCGCTTGGGCCAATAGGCCATGATCCCGCGCGGCTGGATGAGGATGGCGGCGATCAGGATGACGCCGAACACGAGCTGGGACAGGCCCGCCGCCTTGGAAGAGAGGAACGCGTTCGCCGTCTCCTCCAGCGGGATCAGGAACAGCGCGCCGATGATCGGCCCGCCGAGCGTGCCGAGCCCGCCGACGATGGCGATCATCGCCATGCGCACCGAGACCCCCGCCAGCGAGAAGATGGAATCCGGATCGAAGAAGAAGGTGAACTGGGCGAACACAGAGCCGCACACGGCGGTGAGCGCTGCCGAGATCACGCTGGCGGTGAGCTTGACGCGGAACGTATCCACGCCCGCCACTTCCGCCGCCGCCTCGTTCTCGCGCACCGCCCGCAGCCGATAGCCGATGGCGCCGCGCGCCAGCAGGCCGAACACCAGGCACACCAGGGCCAGCAGGCCGAGGATAATCCAGTAGTAGGAGGAGACCGCCCGGAACGCGAAGTTCAGCGGCTGGCTGCCCACGAACGGGATCGAGAGCCCCACCGGCCCGCCCGTGAGGGAAGCCCAGGAATTGGCGATCACCCGCATCACCTCGGCGAAGGCGAGGGTGGCGAGGGCGAAATAATGCCCCTTCAGGCGGAAGGTGGGCAGCGACAGCAGCGCCGCCGCCACGCCCGCCAGCGCCGCGCCCGCCACCAGCCCGAGCCAGGGCGAGATGCCGAGCCGCAGATAAAGCAGGCTCGACGTATAGGCGCCAATCCCGAAAAACGCGGCATGGCCGAGCGAGACCTGGTTCGCGAGCCCGCCGACGATGTTCCAGGATTGCGACATGGCGGCGAACAGCAGCGCCATGGCGGCGATGCGCAGCACATGGCCGCGTGGGTCCACATAGAACGGCAGCAGGGCCGCCGCGGCGAAGAACAGGAGGAGGAGCACCAGCCCCGGCGTGAGTTTCGCGCGCATGGCTCAGGCGCCCTTGATGAGGCCCTGCGGGCGCAGGGCGAGAACGGCGATGAAGATGACGAACAGGCAGAGATTCTGAAGCTGGATCGGGAAGAACAAGGTGGAGACCGACTGTACGATCCCCACCACCAGCCCGCCGGCCAGGGCGCCGGCGACGCTGCCGAGCCCGCCCAGCACCACGACCGTGAACATGACCACCACGAACTGGCCGCCGATGGTGGGGCTGACCGTGATGTAGGGCAGGATCACCGCGCCGCCGAATGCGGTCAGCGCGACCCCGAGGCCGAACGCCACCCCATAGGTGAGGCGGGTATCCACCCCGGTCAGCGTCGCCGCCATGGGGTCCTGCGCCACCGCGCGGATGGCGCGTCCGGTCCAGGAGCGGTCGAGGAACAGCCACAGGGCGGCGGAGAGAAACAGCGCGGCCGCGAACGCATAGAGATAGGGCGCGCCCACGAAGATGTCGCCGAAGCGGAAGCCCTCCACCTGGTAAGGCACGCTGACAGAACGGAAATCCGAACCGAACAGCATGAGCGCGGCATTCTCCAGCACGATCAGCAGACCGACCGTGAGAAACACCTGCGCCGCCGGCGGCGCCTTCAGCACGCGGGCGATCAGCAGGCGCTGGACCAGATAGCCGACCACGAACACCACGATGAAGGACAGGACCGAGCCGAGCAGCGGGTCGAGCCCCAGATAGCGCCAGGCGAACCACGCCACATACATGCCGAGCATCA
>NCEH01000090.1 GCA_002304505.1 Rhizobiales bacterium 32-66-11
GGCCGATGGCTGTGGCAATGGGCGCATCGTCGTCAGGGGGTTTTCTCCGCGCGGTCCTTGAGAACGGGACGCGGACTTGTCGCGCGCGCGAAGCTGGCCTCCCGCGCGTCTTCCAGCCCGCGCAGGCCGGCGGCGAGGCCGCCTCCCCAGACGAGATGGACGGCGAGCATGAGCGCGTTGCGCCGGGCGGGATGATCCGTGCCCGGCCGCAAGATGCGAGCGAGCGGAATCCAGCCGAGATAGCTTGCCACCCACACGCCGACGCCGAACAGCCCGCCCGTGGCGATGTCGCGTCGTCGGCTGAACAGAGCGAACGCCCCGCCGGCAGCGCCGCCATAGGCGAAGTGATAGGCCAGCGTCGCCGTCGCCGCGCTGAGGCCAAGACGCGGCAGATCCTCGCTTATCTCCCTTGGCGGCAGCGGATAACGCTCGCTCTCGGGCAGGCGCGCGTGCAGCTGGCGCATGGCGATGGTCATCGGCAGCGTCGCGGCGACACCGGCGAGGACCCCCAGCACGACGCGGTCGAGCGGTTTCATGGCACGTCCCTCCGCCGGCACATCGCTGTCGTCGCGAGGACAAGGCCCATGGCGACATACGCGAGGGTAATGGATTTGGGCGTGACCACCTGCTCCCAGCCGGGGGTCAACCGCTTGGGGACCACGGCATAATCGACGAACGCGGCGAGGGCGGATACCGCCGCCGCGTCGCCGAGAGGGTTGCTCTGCGGACGCCAGAGCCTCAGTCCCTCGAACACGCCCGCCCAGAGCAGGGAGGCAGCATGATGGGTGAGAAAACCGCCCAGCGTGTGGCGCAGGTCCAGCGCCCGCGAGCGGCCAGCCGCCTCGCCAAGATACCAGTGACTGGTCGCGTTCAGCGGCTGGATCGGGTGGCGCCCCTCCGCCCGGGCCCGCAGCGCCAGCACCATAGTGGTGGCGAGGGCCACCGCGCTGCCGGACAGGAGCGTCCGGCCGACCAAGTTGAGGGGGAGGTTCAGGTTCTGCGGGTGCGGCGCCATCATTGCCGGTCCGATCCAGGCGCCGCCATCTTGCGGTGCAGTTCGGCCAGCAGGTCGGACGGCATCAGATTGGCGGCGGCAGTCTGCAGCTTGTTCTTCCAACCGCTGACCACATCGCCTTCACCCTTCATCATCGCGTCGAAGCCGGCTTGCGCGACATCGGCGGGATCGTCGTTGTCGGCTTGGCCGACCTTGGTGTCGAGCATATCGGCGCGGGCGAAGAACTGCGTATCGGTGGGGCCGGGCATCAGACAGGTAACGGTGATCGCGGTGTCCTTCAGCTCGTTGCGCAAGGCGAACGAGAAGGAATTCAGGAACGCCTTCGTTGCGTTGTAGACCGCCTGGAAAGCTCCGGGCATGAAACCGGCGATGGAGCCGGTGATGAGGATGCGCCCGGCATTGCGCACGCGCATATCGCGCCCGATCTTCTGGACCAGGTAGACCGTCCCGGTCACATTGGTGTCCACCACCCGACGCCAAGCCGAAACGTCCTGGTCAAGAAAAGCGTGGCCGCGGCCGCGGCCGGCATTGGCCATGAGCAGTTCCACCGGCCGGCCCTTCGCGACCACCGCCTCATGAAGTTTGTCGACGCCCTCGAAGGTGGCGAGGTCCGCCTCCACCGCCACGACGCTCACTCCCAGATCGCGCAGCGCTGCCGCGACGTCTTCGATATTCGGTTCGTCGGCGGCGATGACCAGATCATAGCCGCGCACGGCGGCAATGCGCGCCAGTTCTCGGCCAATGCCGGAGGAGGCGCCGGTGATGACGGCGAGGGGTCGTTGGGCGTGAGCCATGCGCGTGTCCTCAGGGTTTGAGCACGACCTTGATGCAGCCGTCCTGCTTGTCGCGGAAGGTCTTGTAGAGGTCCGGTCCCTCTTCCAGCGACGCGCGGTGGGTGATGACGAAGGATGGGTCGATGTCGCCGTTCTGGATGCGGTCGAGGAGCATCGGCAGATAGTGCTGCACGGGGGTCTGGGCCATGCGGAACCTCAGGCCGCGGTTGATGGCGGAGCCCATCGGCACCTTGTCGAGCAAGCCGCCATAGACGCCGACGATGGAGACGGTGCCGAAGTTGCGGCAGCAATGGATCGCCTGGCGCAGCACATGCGGGCGGTCCGTGCCCATGAACAGGGCGGTCTTCACCCGGTCGACCATGGAATCGGCGCTGGCCGTGGCGTCGGCCTCGGTGCCGACGGCGTCGATGCAGCCATCCGCGCCGCGCCCATGGGTGAGCTCCATGATCCGGTCATAGATGTCCTCGTCGTGGAAATCGAGGGTCAGTGCGCCGCCCGCGCGCGCCAGCGCCAGGCGCTCGGGCACCGTGTCGATGGCGATCACCCGCTCGGCGCCGAGCAGGAAGGCCGAGCGGATCGCCATCTTCGTCGGTCAGCCCGTCCGGCACCTTGATGGGGCCGACATCGGCATAGGGCACGCGCAGATATTCCGCTTGCCCGCCGGCATAGCCGCCCAGCAGATGCGAATAGCCAAATAGCCCGCCCGGAGAATTGCCCCACAGCTTGGCCGCCTTGTCGCGGTCGGGATTGGTACGCTCGCAGCCGGAGAAAAAGCCGCGTTTGCAGAAGAAGCACTCGCCGCACGAAATGGTGAAGGGCACGACCACGCGGTCCCCGACCTTCAGATTGCCGACACCAGAGCCGACCTCCACCACCTCGCCCATGCTCTCATGGCCGAGCACGTCGCCATGCTCCATGCCGGGGATGATGCCGCCATAGATGTGCAGGTCCGAGCCGCAGATGGCGCAGGCCGTGACCCTGATCACGGCGTCGCGCGCGTCTTCGATCGCGGGGTCCGGCACGCTGTCGCAGCGTATGTCGCCCTTGCCGTGCCAGGTGAGCGCTTTCATGGGATCTCCTCGGACTCTCGCTACGGAAAGGTAAATTCAGGCGATTGCGACGATGCATTGGAAAAAGGGGAGCCCACCGGTCGGCGCACGCCCGTATCCGCCTCAGGCGGCCTTGAGAGACATCTGGCTGTGGTTGGCGACCCTGGTCGGCCAACGTCGACAGGGTCTCGTCGGTGAAACCTCGGCACACTTGCCCGGCGTCAAACACCGTGACCGCCTGCCTCTAGGGCGAGCAAATCCCACGCGCGGGCGATGTCCAAAGTCGAGGAAATGCCTACATCGAGGAAAAAGGGTCCGGCAATGCCGTGTCCGGGCGCACACCCGGCGGTTCGGATCGGCGCACCGTGCGCCATGCCAACCACGCGATGTTCCTCCACCAGCACATGCCCGGCGGCATCTGACCATATCCGATGACCGGCGGCGTCCCGTTCCGCCATCGACACCATCGACCCATCGATGCCGTGCAGGTCCAGCCATTGCGCGACGATAGCATCGGCATTGGCGGGAACGACTGTGGTATCCGCGGTGCCGTGCCAGACCGACATGCGAGGCCATGGGCCCTCGTGATTGGAGGCGGCGCGTACCCGACCGCCCCATTCTTGCGGTGTTCGACCGCTGGGGTACCGCATGCACTGCACCGCCTGTAGCCCGTTGAAGGCCCCGCCATAGGGCAGGCCGGCAATGACCGCTCCCGCCGCGAACACCTCCGGATACGCGGCGAGCATCACATTGGTCATGGCACCACCCGCGGAAAGACCGGTGACGAAGACGCGGTCCCGGTGGATCTTGTGGTTAGCGATCATGTCTTCGGTCATTTGCCGGATGGAAAGAGCCTCGCCCTCGCCGCGGCCAATGTCGCCCTGCCGGAACCAAGTAAAGCAAGAGTGCGGATTGTTCTGTGGTTGTTGTTGGGGAAACAACACCGCAAAGCCTTCGCGTTCGGCAAGCGCGGACCAGCCGGAACCGCGATCATAGCTTTCCGCAGTCTGGGCGCAGCCATGCAGCACCACCACAAGTGCCGATGCCGGCTGCAGGCCGGACGGTACGTATGAAAACATGCGCAGGGCGCCGGGGTTGGACCCGAAGCCTTCGTTCTCGCGCAAACAACGATCGGGAGCTCCACTGCCGGCAGCGGACGGTGTGATGCGGCGGCCCGAAATGGCGTTGCGAGAGCGTGAAGGGCCGAAGCGACGTCCGTTTATTACAGTCACTTGTGCAACCTTCCATCATTTACGGCATAGACCGTCGATTGGGCAACGCCCGGCAGGATGCACTGTTCCATTGCACGATCGTCCGATGTGATGCTCCGGCCTGCAGGAATTGAGCGACGAGGAACGGGCGATCTTCGCCCCGCTATTGCCGAACAAGGCGCGCGGGTCCTTCACTCCGTGGTTCTGTCGCCGAAGGAACCTCGTCGAGCGCTTTTTTAAACAGGATTAAGCAGATGCTGGGCCCCGCCACCCGCTACGGCCGGCGCCCGGACACTTCCTCTCAGCCCTCAAGCTCGCCGCCGTTCGAATCTGGATCCATGCGTCATGAGTGCGCTGCGGAGATTTCACTGATAGACCCTTGGGCGGTTTGGCTGATACTGCATCGAAGATCAGCACAGCCCTCGAATCCGCCGGCGTCATCTTCGTGGAAGAGAACGGCGAGGGACTTGGGGTGAGCTTGGGGAAGCGTAAGCTGCGTGAGGAGAACGACTGATGCCGAAGCCGCCATTTCGCAGAACCGGAACCTCATCACGCGACGCTGCCGAGGCAGCGTTCAAGTCGGCGACAACACAGCCGGTCGAAGCTCCACCCAAGGCCCCGGTCATTCCCAATGCGAGGGAAGTGGTGTCGCTTCGCATCGATTGTAACGTGCTGGAATATTTCCAGGAGGGCGGCCCCGGATGGCAGGATCGGATCAACGATGCCCTTCGGAAGATCGTCGAAGCGAAATCCTGAGCTTTAGTGCCGACGGAAGCCACACTCACCGTCCTGCGCAATGCACTGGATTGCCGGCGTCCCGCTGAGCGACCGGACCGGCAATATCCCTGATACGGTCCTTTGCGATTGCAGTTTGGTTTGCCGCGCCGCAACCGAACCTGATGCACAGATCGTGCTTACGATCGTCTAATAACCCAATCCATCAGTCTTATCTGAGCGATGCGGGAGCATATGGAGACATATGCGACCCTCATGGCGAATATAATTCATGAGTGCCGGGCCTGGGCCAATTCGTATTCATAATTTCTGGCAAGGTTGAAGCTTGAGCGCGAAATAGCTTCGTGGTCGGAACGGAACCATTTGGCGGGATTTATCGTTGCTCCGTGCACTTCACCCTGTCGCAAAGGTGGGCGCTTCGTTGCGCGATAAAGGATAGCCCAAATGACCCGAGAAAAGACGCTCGAAGATCTTTTCCACGATACGCTCAAGGACATCTATTACGCGGAGAAGAAAATCCTGAAGGCTCTGCCCAAGATGGCGCGCGCCGCCTCTTCGCGGGACCTGAAGGCTGCGTTCGAGAAGCACAAGGACGAGACTGAAGTCCAGGTGGAGCGCCTGCAGCAGGTGTTTGAGCTGATGGGCAAGCGCGCCCAGGGCAAGACCTGCGACGCCATCGAGGGTATCGTCGCCGAAGGCGAGGAGATCATCGAGAGCTTCAAGGGTACGCCGGCCATCGATGCGGGCCTGATCTCTTCCGCGCAAGCGGTGGAGCACTACGAGATCACCCGCTACGGCACCCTGAAGCGCTGGGCTGAGGTGCTGGGTATGACCGATGCGGCCGCGCTGCTTGGACACACGCTCGCCGAAGAGACCACGACCGACAAGTCCCTGACCGCTCTAGCGGACGCTTCCGCGAACGCAATGGCCAAGGCGGCCTGATCCCTGCGGCCGCCGAGCCTCTCTGGTGGCCGCTCTTCCGTATCACTTCATTCAAAAGGAGGCCATCATGGGCCGAGGCATTCTACTGTGGCTGCTGGGCGTTCCGATCCCGATTATCATCCTTCTCGCCTTGTTCATGAGATAGGGGCGCGAGATGACATCAACCTACCCCACCTCGACGGTCCCGGGCTCCGCTGAATCCTCGCAGTCAGCGGTAAGCTGGGGCCCCATCGTGGCCGGCGCGTTCGCAGCGGCCGCCTTCACCTTGATCCTGATGCTCCTGGGCTCGGGGCTTGGGCTCACCATGGCGTCGCCATGGTCCGGCCAGAGCGCCAGCGTCACCACGTTTGCCGTGTCCACCGCCATCTGGCTGGTCATCGTCCAGTGGCTGTCGGCCGGCGTCGGCGGCTATCTCACCGGACGGCTGCGCACCAAATGGGTCGGTGTCCATACCGACGAGACCTTCTTCCGAGACACGGCGCACGGCTTCATGGCCTGGGCGCTCGCGACTCTCCTGGTCGCCTTCGTGCTGGGCTCCGCCTTCTCTTCAGTGGCCGGAACCGGAGTCCGGGCGGCGGCCACTGTCGCCTCCGGCGCGGCCATGGGCGCCTCGGCCGGGGCGAGCAGCGGCGCGAGGTCCGGTGGCGGGACCGATGCCACGGCTTATTTCGTCGATACGCTCTTCCGCCCGACCGATCCTTCCCGGCTCACGGGACCCGGCGCGGAGGGTGACGCGGCTGCGGCGGCGCAGGCCTCCCGTATCCTCATCGCGAGCGCGGGCGCGGGCGAAGTCTCCCCCGGTGACAAGGCGTATCTCGGCCAGCTTGTAGCTGCTCGAACCGGCCTCTCGCCGGCCGATGCCACGGCGCGTGTCGATGCGGTGCTCGCTCAGGCGGAGGCAGCGAAGGTGAAAGCACAGCAGGCGGCCGATGCGGCACGCAAGGCGGGGGCGACCTTCGCGTTGCTCGGCGCGCTTTCTCTGGTCGTCGGCGCATTCATCGCCGGCGTCGCGGCCGCCTTGGGCGGGCGACAGCGAGACGACGAGGAAACGCTTTATCTCGGCGCTCTCCGCTGACATCGGTCCCGGTCGGCTCGAAAGCCGGCCGGGATCTCTTTTGTCTGAGTTCCCGCCTGTGGTTTAGCCAATGCGTGGGCCTTGAACTTCCCAAATACATGCATTCGACAATGCCTGGCGGCGGCATTTAGGAACTTCGCCGAGGTCAGGGCGTTTCCTGCACGCTGCTATATTTCCCGGATCCCCGAGTGATCGAGCATGCCTGCCCAAGGAGTGCTCGCCATGACCTCTCGTATTTCCAATCTACAGATTGCACTCGCCGCCGCGCTGGCGGCCGGAGTGGGCGCCGCAGTTGCGAACGCGCTCATCGCGCGCCGTACCGAGCGCAGGAACCCGCCCAAAGGCAAGTTTATTGAGGTGGACGATGTGCGTCTGCACTATGTGGAGCGCGGATCGGGCGAGCCCCTCGTGCTGCTGCACGGGAACGGCGTAACCATCGATGACCTCGACTCAAGCGGCCTGATTGACCTTGCTGCCGCCAAGCATCGGGTGATTGCCTTCGATCGTCCCGGCTTCGGCCACAGCTCCCGTCCGCGCACGACCATTTGGACCGCGCAAGCGCAGGCGGAGCTGATCCACAAAGCGCTGCTGCAACTCGGCGTTCGGCGCTTTCTGCTATTCGGCCATTCGTGGGGCGCCTGCGTTGCGGTGAGGCTGGCGGCGGATCATCCGCAGGCGGTCTCTGGTCTTGTCCTGGCCTCCGGATATTACTTCCCGAACTTTCGTGCCGACGCGATCGCGCTTTCCGGCCCTGCTGTTCCCGGCCTCGGCGACGTGCTCCGCTACACGATATCGCCGCTCGTCGGCCGGCTGATGTGGCCCTTGATGCTGCGCAAGCTGTTCGCGCCGGCGACGGTGCCGGCCAAGTTCCGGGCATTCCCGCGGGACATGGCTCTGCGTCCATCGCAGTTGCGCGCCTCCGCCGCCGAGTCGATGCTGATGATCCCTGCGGCCTATGGCATTAGCGGAAGGTACGAGGACCTGAAAATGCCTGTCGCCATCGTCGCCGGCGAGGGTGACCGAATCGTGGACATCGACGACCAGTCTGGCCGCCTTCACGACCGAATCTCGGGCAGCACGTTCAAGCGGATAGAGGGCGGCGGTCACATGGTGCACCAGACCGCTACCCGCGAGGTCATGTCCGCCATCGAGGATGTGGAACGTGTTTCCCGTGAGAGAGGCTGGGGAGCCTCTCTCACGCCCCGGCCCAGTGCAACGTCGGACGCACCCGTTAGGCGGCTTCTTCCTTCATAGTTCGTTGGCGCGCGGGACGGGCGGCACAGATTGCACATGGCGCGACACGAAGGCACGACGCCAGTAAAAGGGCGACGCAGTCAAAGTAGGTGCCTGCCCCGGCGGGGCGGGACTGCCCGTCCATGTGGAGCGACAGTGTTTCGATATCCTTGCTGCGCAAGCACATGACCTGTTCCTCGCAAAGCGGCGGCGGTCGATCCGCGCTCAGATCGTCCGTCCGCCATCGATCGGGAATTCCACGCCGGTGATGAACTCGGCTTCGTCTGAGGCGAGATAGAGGGCGGCGGCGGCCACGTCGGACGGCTTGCACAGGCGGCCCAGGGGGATCGAGGAGATGAACTTGGCGCGGTTCTCCGGTGTATCCGGAATGCCCATCAATGCTTCGAGCAGTGGCGTATCGCCCGCCACCGGGCACAGGGCGTTGACGCGGATCCGCCAAGGAGCAAGCTCTGCCGCCAGCGAGCGCGACATCAGGTTCACCGCGCCCTTCGAGGCATTGTACCAGGTGAGCCCCGGCCTCGGCCGGATGCCCGCGGTCGAGCCGACATTCAGGATGACGCCACCGCCGGCGTCCCTCATGACGGGGACGAAAGCCTGAACGAACAGATAGATGGACTTGACGTTCACCCGGAAGACCCGGTCGAACATCGCTTCATCCGTTTCAAGCAGCGGCTGATTGCGGTGCGTCATACCGGCGTTGTTGACCAGGATGTCGGGGGGCCCGAATGCGCTCTGCGTGTCCGCCAGCACGCGCGCCACGTCCGCCGCCTCGCCGACATCGGCGGTCACGGCCATGGCCGAGGATCCGATTTCTTCTGCAACCCGCGCCGCCGCCTCACCGCGAAGGTCGGCAACCACGACCTTCGCGCCTTCTTCAGCAAACTTTCGCGCGGTCGCCTCGCCGAAGCCGCTTCCACCGCCCGTAATCACCGCCACCTTGCCCTCAAGTCTCATGACGTTCTCCCATTTATGACTGTCGATCATCCGATGAATGCAGACCAGCTCTTGCTGCTGCTAGCTCAGGTAAAGTCTTTGCAAGTCGTCTTCGCTGATCGCCTGGGGTGGCGCGTGCAGCGCCACCTGACCACGCGAGAGGACGTAGACGTCGTCCGCGATTTCCATCAGCCGCGGCACCGTTTGCTCGGCGACGATCACGGACATCCCCAGTTCTTCATGCAGCCGCTCGACGATCGCGAAGACCGACTGCACCATGACCGGCGAGAGGCCGAGGCTCGGTTCGTCGAGCAGGAGCAGCCTGGGCTGGAGCATCAGCGCCATGCCGATGACCAGCATCTGCAATTGCCCTCCGGAAAGAAAACCGGCCGGGCGCTCGTAGAACTCCCCGAGGATGGGGAAGTAGGACAGGACCAGCTCGAGCCGCTCCGCACTGCCCTCGGCATGGCGGAAGGACGCCGCCCTCAGGTTCTCGCCGACGGTCAGGTTGCGGAAGCATTGTCGTCCGTCCTGCACCAGAGCGATTCCGGCGCGTGTGATGGCGGCCGGATGCTTGCCCTTGAGGCTGACGCCGCCGAACTCTACGCGACCGGCGGAAATCTCACCTTGCTCGAACGGCAGCATGCCGGCCACCGCCTTGAGCAGCGTGGACTTCCCCGCCCCATTCGGCCCGAGCAGCGCCACGATGCGGCCTTCGGATGCGGCAAAGTCGATCCCCTCCAGGGCGGCGATGACGGAATCGTAGCGCACGCTCAGGCCACGAACCTCAAGCATCGTGTTTCTCCTTCAGGCACGGGGGCAGGTGTTTCAGGCACGCGATCACTTCGCGTCGATCCAGTCGCTGATCGGCACATAGGTGGCGCCCTTGATCTCGACGATGCGCGCCTGGGTGGAGCCCTGATGGTTCGCGTAATCGACCACCGGTGTGATGCCGCCAGTGTCGAGGCCTTTCAGCGCTTCCATTTCGTTGCGGACGGATTTGCGGAATGCAGCGATGTCTTCGGGAACGCCGCCGGCCTTCTTGACCGCATTGCGGATGGCCGCAGCCATCGCGATGCCTTCGTACCACCCCTTCATGTAATAGGGGTCTTTCTTCTCGATCTTGTTGGTCTCGGCAAACTTCTTGATGTCTACCATCGCCGGAATGTCGGCGCCGAAGTCGGAATGGACCTGGATGGCGCGAAAGCCGTCGGCCGAAGCTCCGAGCTGCTCGGGGATGGCGGGAGAAATATTGTACATGTTGCCCATGAATAGGCTCGCGGGCAGCCCCACCTTCGCCGCATCGCGCAAGATCACCAGAAGTTGCGGGGTGGAGGCTTGGACATAGACCAGGTCCGGCTTGAGGTTCTTAATCCTCAGAACCTGGCCGGTCAGGTCCTGGGCATCGAACGGAATTTCGATCTGATCGACAAGTTCCAGGCCGAGCTTGGCGATCTCGCCGGACTTGCGGACCACCTCGACGGGCGCGCGGCCATATTCATTATTGGCGTGCACCAGAACAACCCGCTTGCCGCCCTTCTTGGCGAGCCATTGAAGGCCGATGATCATCTGCTGTTCATAGGTTGCCCCCGACATGAAGATGAAGGGCATTTTCTCCGGATCCAGAACCTGGCTGGCGTGGGAATCCGTCATGAAGGGCACGGCATCACTCTGGATCTGATCCCGCAGCGCCTTGACTGCACCCGTGGACCAGCCCTTTACAAAAACGGCATTCTCCTCACCAACGCAGCGGCGGTAGAGCTTCTGCTCTTCGTCCAGCTTGTAGCGGCCGTCGAGGAGAAGGACCTTAACCTTGTGGCCTTCAATGCCACCTTGCGTCTGGTTCAGAAATTGAAAATAATCATAGGTGCCGTACGTCATGCCATTGACCAGGGCGTCTGGGCCCGTGATCGTGCCCCACATGCACACCGAGATGTCGGCCGCCATCGCGCTCACGGCACTGGACAGAAATGCACCGACAGCAACACTGATAAGTCGAATTTTCATTTTATGTTTCCTCCCATTTTTGCATCAAGATGCTTTAGTCGATCAATTCACACCTTCCGACTTGGCCAATTGAGACGCCGCGCCTGCGCGACGAAATGGTGCGCGGAGCCGGCGCGCCAGGCGTCCGCCGAGCGCATAGAGGCCGCGCGGCTCGTAGATCATGAAGACGATGATCAGTAGCCCAAAGACCATCTCCCGAATGGCCGAGGTCTGCGTTGCGGCCCCAAGGCTTTCGCCGAACCGCTGGACGGCCTCCGGCAGCAAGACGACGAAACCGGCGCCGATCAGTGCCCCTGGAAGCGAGCCGAGGCCACCGACGATGATCATCGCCACGTAATCCACGGAGAGCGCGATCTCGAAGGCCTCAGGCGCGGCAATACGGGTGGTGAAGCCCAGGAGCCCGCCGGCGATGCCGGTCAGAAAGCCCGAGATGGCGAAGGCCCAAAGTTTGGTGAGCGCGACGTTCACGCCCATGCCGCGCGCGACCATTTCGCTGTCGCGGATCAGGATGAAGCGCCGGCCAAGATCGGTGCGGAGCAGGCGCGACACGCCGATCAGCGACGCCACCAGGATCACGATGGAGATGGCGGCATAGCCGCGGTCATTGGACAGATCCATGCCCAGGAAGGGAGCGGGCTTGATCATCAGACCCGCCACCCCATGGGTGAGCGGCTCGAGAAGGCGAAAGAGGAATTCCAAGATGAACTGCGCCGCCAGCGTTGCAATCGCAAAGTACAGGCCGCGCAACCGCAGCGCAGGCAGGCCGACCAGGACGCTGACCAGAGCCGTCACTACGCCCGCGGCCAGCAGGGAAATGGACATATCCTGTCCGGCGTTGCCGAAATTTCCGGCTGCATAGGCTCCAACACCCAGCAGTGCACCGTGGCAGAAGGAGATTTGCCCGCAGTAGCCGATGAGCAGGTTCAGGGCGAGCGCGCCGATGGCTGCGATGGTGACTGCATAGACGATGTATGCGCCGTAGCGGCCAAGCGCCGGCAGGACCACGATCGTTGCGACCGCGACGCAGATGAGGATGAGCATTTGCCGAGAGTTCACGGTCACACCCGTTCGGATTCTTTGGAGCCGAAGATGCCCTGCGGGCGAACCAGCAGAACGACGACAAGCAGCGCATAGGGAATGACTTGTTGCAGCGCGCCGACGGAGTAGATTTCGGTGTAATCGCGCAGAACCCGCTCGATCGCCGGGGTCAGCAGGCCGTCCGTGACCGCCTGGAGCACGCCGAGGATGAGCCCCGCCACGACCGCGCCGGGCAGGCTCGTCATGCCGCCGAGGACGATCACCGGGAAGGCGACGAGACCGATGTTCGACAAGCCGAGAGAGAGGCCATTCAGCGACGCGAGCAACGACCCGCCGAGGCCCGCCAGCATGGCCGATGCGGTCCAGGCGATGGTCACCTGATTGCTGACATGGATGCCCACCGCCAGGGCGGCCCGTGTGTTGTCGGCCGTGCAGCGCTGCATCAGCCCGAGCGGCGTGTAGCGGTAGAAGGCCAGGAACGCGCCGCACAGCACGGCCGAGAGAAGAAAGGCGGCCACGTAGTTGTACGTCATGAAGATGCCGCCAACCTCAATGGAGCCGTCGGGGAACAGCTTTGGGAAGCCGATCTGGTCGGGCCCCCAGATCAGCAGGCAGATGGCGCGGAAGATGATCAGGATGCCGAGGGTCGCCATCATCACCGCCACCACGGGCGCCTTGAGCATGGGTCTCAGGATCAGCGTCTGGGTTAGGGCGCCGACCACCCCCATCAGCAGGAGGCTCACGACGAGCGCCGCCGCGGACGGGAGCCCGGCCGTCGTCAGGGCATAGGTGAAGAAGGCTCCCAGCATGGCATAGCCACCCTGGGCAAAATTGACGACACCCGAACATTTGTAAATCAGAACGATGCCGAGCGCTATGATCGCATAGACGCTGCCGACGGCCAGACCGGCCACGATGAGCTGGAGAATAAACATCACGCGTGCCCCAGATAGACGCGACGAACTTCAGGATCGGACTGCGCGCCCGCGCACGAGCCGTCAAATATCTTGACGCCACCAGCCATGACGACGATCCGGTCGCAGGTACACATCACGATATCCATCTTGTGCTCGACCATCACGACGGCGCAGCCCATCAGGTCGCGGATCTTCTTGACGAAGCCCGCCAAGGCGAATGCCTCCGCGGGCGCCACCCCCGCCACGGGCTCATCGAGGAGGAGCAGATCGGGTTCGCCGGCGAGCGCACGGGCGATGTCCACAGCCTTTCGATGGCCATAGGACAGCATCTGGAGCGGCGTGTTGCGGTGGTCGGCAAGGCCGAGCGGCTCGAGGTACTTCTGTGCCAGTTCATCGTCCTGGCGCCGACCGCTGGCAAAGAGGTCGCGCAGGCCGCCGCCGGCTCCGCGCACCGAACGGCCGACTTTCACAATGTCGAGCACCGTCAGGTCACTGAGGGAGGCGACGTTCTGGAAGGTGCGACCCACGCCCATCCGCGCCAGACGGTTCGGCGTCCGCCCGACGAGGTCCTCGTCCTGCCAGCGGATACTGCCCGCGTTGGGCACATAGGTGCCCGAGATGGCGTTGACGAAAGTGGTTTTTCCCGCGCCGTTGGGACCGATGAGCCCAACGATCTCTCCAGGATGGACGTCCATATCCATCCCGCCCACTGCAACCACGCCGCCGAAGCGAATGGTGACACCGCGCGCCATCAGCATGAGACGCTCCTCCTCCACATGGGACGTTCCTCTTCAGGCCGCGTTCAGCCATCCGCCGCCTCGTAGGGCGCGGTTCGAAGCGCCGACTGGTCGGCAACCTCAGGCGTGCAGCACGTTATGTTTCTCCCGCTCGCGCGACGGGGTCTGGCCGCGGCGAGAGCGGGGGTCGCGTTTCCGTCAGCGGTGGCTGACGAATTTCGTCTTCTGGTAGGGATCGAGGATGGACTGGCCTCCCTCGGTGCCGTAGCCGCTCTCCTTCCATCCGCCGAGGGGTACCTCGGGCAGATGGGTGGGAACATCGTTGATGCCGAGGGTCCCAACCTGAAGCGCATCCGAGAGCCGACGTTGGCGCCGGGCATCATTCGTGAAGAGATAGGCGGACAGCCCGTACTCAAGGCCGTTGGCCTCCCGCAGCATGTCCTCTTCATCGTCGAAGCGCAGGATGGGGGCCACGGGGCCGAACGGCTCCTCCTTCAGGATGCGCGCATCGGCGGGCACCTCAGTCAGCACGGTCGGTGCATAGAAGTTGCCGATGTTGCCGATGCGCTGTCCGCCTGTCAGGACCTTTGCACCCCGGTTCCGTGCATCTTCGACAAGGCCCGAGATCGCCTCCAGGCGCCGCGCGTTGGCCAGCGGGCCCATCTGCGTCTCGGGATTCGTGCCATCTCCCACCCGGATCTGCTCCGCGCAGGCGACGAAGCGTTCCACGAATGTCTCGTAGATGGGCTCCTCGACGAAGAAGCGGGTGGGAGAGAGGCAGATCTGTCCCGCATTCGCGAACTTCTTCGCCACCAGGAAATCGGCGATGGCCGCCGGGTCGGTGTCTTTGCACACGATGACCGGCGCGTGGCCGCCGAGTTCCATGGTCACCGGCTTCATCGCGCGCCCGGCTTCGGCCGCAAGCATTTTTCCGACCGGGATGGAGCCCGTGAAGGTGATCTTCGAGATCTGCCGCGCCGGGATCAGGTAGGACGAAACCTCAGCCGGAACGCCGAAGACGACGCCGACGGCGGCGGGCGGGACGCCGGCATCCAGCAGCGCCCGGACGAGGCCGAGCACCGAGGCGGGCGTCTCCTCCGAGGGCTTGCAGATGATCGAGCATCCTGCCCCGAGTGCGCCGGCGAACTTCTTCGCCGCCAGGGCCATCGGGAAGTTCCAGGGCGTGAACGCAGCGACCACGCCGATGGGATGGGTTTCAACGACGATGCGGTTGTTTCGATCGCGCCCGATCAGCGCCTGGTCGCAGACCCGGCGGGCCTGCTCGCCGCCCCACTCCATGAAGTCGGCCGAGCGATCGACTTCACCGATCGCGTCGCGCAGCGGCTTGCCCTGCTCTCGCGTCAGCTCGCGCCCGAGCACCTCCTTGCGCTGGCGCAGGATATCGGCCGAAGCCTTGAGAATGGCGCCGCGGTCCCAGGGCGTCACCCGGCTCCATTCCGCAAGGCCGCGCAGCGCCGCCTCCATCGCGCGGTCGAGATCGTCTGTTCCAGCATGGGTGACGCGGCCGATGACCTGGCCACTCGCCGGATCAAAGACATCTTCCCAGACGCCGGTGCTACCGGTCTTTTCTTCACCGTCTATCAGAAGCTTGAAGTCAGTCATTCGAGCTCTAGCCTTGTTGGATTTCAGCGGCGATGCCGGGTTGAAGGGCCCGCGCAGGGACCTCGGCGGAGCCTGCGTTGTGGCGATCGGGATCAAAGACGCGAGCAAGGCAGGCATCGTACTGCGTGCCGCTCATGAGGCCGTCCCGCACCACGACATCGCGGATCGGACGTCCCTCGGACGCGGCTTCCCGGGTTAGGCGGGCTGCGGCGTCGTAGCCGATGTGCGGGGCGAGAATGGCACCAAGGACGGGGGAGCGATCGAGTGCCTGGCGCAAGCGGTCGCGCTCGGCCTCAAGCCCGGCCACGCACCCCGTCGCAAGCACCCTCTGCGCATCCGCCAATAGCCGGATCGAGTTCAGCACCTCGTTCAGGATCAGGGGTTTCGCCGTGTTGAGCTGGAGCGCTCCGGCGCCGTTCGCCGCAAGCACTGTTGCGGAGTTGCCCATCACGCGCAGGCAAACCTGGATCACCGCCTCGCAGACGGTCGCATTGCGCTTCGCCGGCATGATGGAGGACGATAGCCCTTCGTCCGGCAGCGTCATGGCCGGCGCGCCGCCCAGCGAGGACGTGTGCAGGCGGATATCATTGCAGATTTTCAGCAGAGCCGATGCCAACACATTCAAGGCCCCGCAAAGCCCGACAAAGGCATCGTGTGCGCCCATGAACTGCGACGGCGTCCGGCTTGCGCGCAAGGGCTTTCCGGCAAAGCCGCTCAGCTCTTCCGCGACGTGCCGGCCGAACCCGGGCTGTCCGTTCACGCCGCTGCCGCTGGCCGTTCCGCCCTGCGGCAATTCGCAGAGCGCGGATGCGTGGAAGACAATGCCGGTCCACGCCGCATCGAGCTGCCGTTCCCATGTCGTGAACTCGCTGCCCAAGGTGATGGGAAGCGCGTCCTGAAGGTGGGTCATGCCCACCTTCAGAAAATCATGAAACTCGGCGGCGCGCGCTGACAGCACGGCCCTCAGCTGTTCCACAGCCGGACCGAGCGTTCCGAAGACCGCCCGGATGGTGCAGACATGCATCACCGTCGGAAAAGTGTCGTTCGATGACTGGCTGCGGTTGACGTGATCGTTGGGGTGGACCGGAGCGCGGGACCCCAGGGGCTGCCCGCACCGCTCGTTGGCCCGATTGGCGATGACCTCGTTGGCATTCATGTTGATCTGCGTGCCGGAACCGGTCTGCCACAGGCCGATGGGGAACTGATCGTCGAAAAGACCGTCGCGCACTTCACAGGCCGCATCGACGATCGCGCTCGCCAAGGTCATTGGCAGCAGGCCCAACGCGAGATTGGCGCGCGCCGCGGCCGCCTTCTGGGCGCCGAAGCAGCGGACAACCTCGGCAGGCAGTCGCTCGGTGCCGATGGCGAACAGGGTGCGGGACCGCTCGGTCTGCGGACCCCAATAGGCATGACTTGGAATGGCGACGGCCCCGTAGGCGTCCGTTTCGATGCGGCTCATTTGCGTGGCCCTGGCTGCTTGAATCGATGTTTGTACGAATGTACGTACATTGTCAAGGGCGACGTGGGTTGTTGCCGATCCCGCGGGCCGGTACCATGGCGGAACGGACGTGACGGGAGATGGGTAAGACGGTGAGCCGAAACCAGAGTCAGCCCAAGTATCGGACGATTGAAGACTATATAAGATCCCGAATCATGTCCGGTGAATTTGCAGTCGATACGCTGCTCCCCACTGAAGAGATGCTGTGCGCCCGCTTCGGGGTGAGTCGCGCCACCGTAAGGACCGCCCTCAGCAACATCCAGGCTGACGGCCTTATCGTGCGTAGCCCCGCCGTAGGGTCGCGCGTCGTCGCGTCCACCCGGCGCCGAAACGGCAGAAGACATAGGATTTGCGGCGGGCCGCAGCGTGGTCCGGGTCGAGGGCGTACGCTGGAACGAATTCGAGACCGAGCAGCCCATCTGTTACGTCGAAATTTTCTTCGACGCTCTCTACAACGGGATTTCGCCCCGCATTGGCACGGCGGGCCTGCCCATCGCCGATCTCATTGAAGACCAGTATCAAGTCCGCATCGAGCGGATCAAGCAGGAGGTCTCCGCCAGCCGGCTGGCGCCTGCGACGGCCGCGATGCTGGGAGCGGAGGAGAATGCCCCGTCGCTCATCATCAAGCGGTGGTACTTCGACAATAATGACCGCATGTTCGAAATGACGAGAAGCCAATATCCCGCCGATCGCTTCCGATATGTCGTGGATTTCGGACGATCTAGCCATGCGGCCCCCGCGCATAACACCCACAAGAACATTTGACGTGTTGCGCGGCCGAGAGACACCCGCCGCGCATCCTGCCCGCCTAGCGTCCGCATCGGGGCCAGCGCGCGATGGCGATCCCGATGTCGCGCCCCCCTTTGTCATGGCTGATCGCGTCTCGGCGGCGGGCGCTCCGGCGCCCGCTCCTGCGCTCTGGGCCTGCTGGTCTCGAAGCCGGCCCGCCAAGCAGTGCGACGGGTCGCGTCAGATGTTCTGGCCGCCCGACACCTCGATGCGCTGGGCGGTGACCCAGCCGTTGTCGGGACCGAGCAGGCTTGCGACCGCCGGGCCGATATCGTCGGGACGGCCGACGCGGCCAAGGGCGGTCATGGCGGCGAATGCCTCATTGTAGGCCGGCGTGTCGCGCACGGCGCCGCCCAGGAAGTCGGTCTCGATGGCGCCCGGCGCAATCGTGTTCGCGGTGATGCCGCGGCTGCCCAGTTCCTTGGCCATGTAGAGCGTCAGAATCTCGACCGCGCCCTTGGCGGCCGAGTAGGCCGAGAAGCCCGGATAGGAGACGCGCGTGAGGCCCGACGAGAAGTTCACGATGCGGCCGCCATCGGCCAGAAGAGGCAGGAGGGTCTGCGTCAGGAAGAAGACGCCTTTGACGTGGACATCGAAGAGGCTGTCAAACTGTGCCTCCGTCGTATCGGCGATGGCCGCCATTTCCCCATGGCCGGCGTTGTTCACGAGGTGGTCGAAGCGGTCACGGCCCCAGGTCGCCTTCAGCGCAGATTGGACGCGCGCGACAAACGCCGAAAACGACGCCACGTCCCCGACATCGAGCTGCAACGCCACGGCTTTGCGGCCCAGAGCCTCGATTTCGGCGACGACGGCTTTGGCTTGGTCGGCGCCGCTGCGGTAGGTCAGGATCACGTCGCCGCCGTGGCGGGCGATACTGACGGCGGTGTTGCGGCCAAGGCCGCGGCTGGCTCCGGTAACGAGTGAGATGGTGGTCATGGCAACGCCTTCGTCATGCATGTTGGGGTGGCTGCACTATCCCCGGTTGGGCGCGAGCGGTGTTGCCGGATCGTCGTCCGTTCTTGCCTATAAGTCCGCGAGGCGCCGGAATTATACGCCGGCCGGTCAAGCGAATGGCGCTGGAGAAGGAGAAACGTCGCGCCGCTGCGCCGAAAGCTGACCCTACCTTCAGGAACTTGTGTGCAATCGTATCGCGGACCCGCTCTCAGGGTGCGACCCGTCGGTGGCACTGCAGATTGCCCGATTCTCCCCGCTCGGCTTGCCGCGTCGGCGGTTGCGCATTAGATTTGAAGGATGGATCTAACCTTGCTCGACGCCGCGCACCGCTACACGCGGGTTCACGCCGATGCGAATGGCGTCGCCCGAACTCCGATCCCCGGTCTGACGCTCATCCGCCAGACCGCTCCCACCGCCCTGCAATATGCCATCAACAAGCCGCTCGTCGCGCTGGTGCTTCAGGGCACCAAGCGGGTTGCCATGGGAGACCGGACATTCGACTTCGGTGCCGGAGAGTCTTTACTGATCACGGCCGACGTGCCGACTGTCAGCCAGATCACGCGCGCTCAGGTCAACGCACCCTACATCTCTCTGGTCCTCGATCTCGATCCCGCGGTGATCGAGAGCCTCGTCATTGAAATGGGGGCCGCTCCATTCGCCGCCGAAGCGCCGGTCCGTGTCGATGTCACGGAGGCCGAGGTGGCAGATACGGCCTTGCGCCTCATCCGCCTTTTCGATCGGCCGGCAGCGATGGCCGTTCTCAAGGACCCATTGCTGCGCGAGCTTCATTTCTGGCTGTTGGGCGGCCGGCACGGCGGAGCCATTCGAGCCATCGGCGTTGCCGACAGCCATGCACACCGCATCGCGCGCGCTGTGACGCTCCTGCGCACCAACTTCGACAAGCCCCTGCGGGTGCATGATCTGGCCGCGGCTGCCGGCATGAGCGTGTCCGCGCTTCACGAGCACTTCAGGGCGATCACCTCCCTCACCCCACTTCAATTTCAGAAGCAATTGAGATTGCTCGAGGCGCGCCGGATGATGCTCGCCGAAGGAGCGTCGATTGCCGATGCGGCCTTTGCGGTGGGATATGAGAGCGTTCCTCAGTTCACCCGCGAATACGGCCGCTTGTTCGGGCAGCCTCCCGGTCGCGACATGAGGGCGGCCAAGGGCAGGATGCATTACTCTCGTCGCTTGACGCCAGCCGAGACCGGCCTTTGATGCATCAATTGGGTGAGGCGGCACAGGAGCCGGGCTTGGAGACGAGATACGCCCATGTTGCCCGCATTCTCGCCGAGGCGATCGCTACGGGGCGCCATCCGGTCGGCTCCGTCCTGCCGAACGAATTGGACCTCGCGAAGCAGTTCGGCGTGAGGTTTTTCCCCGGCGCGCCTCCTGATCGGGCCGCGACGGGTGCTTTCAGATCGCCGAACCGGACACTCCCGAAGAGCCGTCAAAGTTCAAACGCTTGCCCGGTCCGCGGAACGATCACCCGCGTGCCGGCTCCATCGAGCCCCGCGACGAAATCCGAGGGGTCGGGAGCGAGCAAACCGAAGGTGCCATAGTGGCACGGGATGACGGCCTCAAAGCGAAAATAGCGGCGAACCGCGATGGCGGCCGTGCGGCCGTTCATGGTGAAACGGTCCCCCACCGGCACGATCCCGACATCGGGTTCATGAAATTCCTGGATCAGCGCCATGTCGCCGAAGATGTCGGTGTCTCCCATGTGGAAAATGGACCGCCCCTGCCGTGGCTTGAGGATCAGTCCGTTGGGGTTGCCGAGATAGACGGAGTGGCCGTTTTCGCCCATCGCGCCGGACGAATGCACGGCCGGCGTAAAGGCGACATCGAAGTCGCCGCAGCCAAGGGAACCGCCGGTGTTGCCCGGATTGATGTTCGTCGCGCCCTGGGCGGCGAGATACTGGCAGATCTCGAAATTGGCGATCACCTGCGCGCCGCTCTGCGCGGCAATGGCGGCTGCATCGCCCAGATGATCGTCGTGACCGTGGGTGACGAGGATGTGGGTAACCCCTTGCGCGGCGTCTTCGATGCTGCCGGGGAAGGTGGGGTTGCCGCTGAAGAACGGGTCGATGAGAACGACCGCCTCTCCCATCTCCACGCGGAAGGCGGAATGTCCGAGCCAGGTCAATTTCATGGGATACTCCAAGGTGAGGCGCAGATGGACCGACGGGGAGCGCCGCCATGCGGGCTCCCCGTCGTCGTGTGACCGAGGTGGCTAGAGGGCTTGCGGCTTGGCGCCGGCTGCGGTGACGGGAACGACAGCCGGGTGAGGCGCAGCCTCGCCCGGGCCGAACACGATGGCGTCGCGGAGGGCTTCGAACTTCTCCGCCGCCTCACGCTCCGGCGTCAGCAGCGAAACCACGATGGCCGTCGCGAGCGACAGCGGCATCGCGACGATGGCCGGATTGCGCATGGGAACGAACCACCAGTGGGACTGGAGGTCGGCGAGGCTCTTCCCGAGCACGTCCACCTGGATGGTAGGTGACAGCAGGATCATGGTGAGGCAGGTCACGGTTCCCACCAGGATGCTGGACACCGCGCCTGCCGTGGAGAGCCGGCGCCAGGAGATGGACAGCACGAGCGTGGGGAAGTTCGCGGCGCAGGCGACGGAAAAAGCCAGCCCCACCATGAAGGCCACATTCTGCCCCTCGAAGATCGAGCCCAGGGTCACCGCCAGCGCCGCGATAAGCACCGTGGAGACGCGCGCAACAACCATCTTCTCCTTCTCGGGCGCATGGCCAGAGCGGACCACATTGGTCCAGATGTCGTGGCACAGGGTGGCGACGCCGGACAGCGTCAGCCCGGCGACCACCGCCAGCATGGTGGCGAAGGCGACGGCGCAGATGAACCCGAAGAAGGCTTCGCCGCCGAGCGCCAGCGCCAGGAGCGGCGCCGCCATGTTGCCGCCGCCGCCCGCCTGGGCGACCACGGTCGGGCCGACCAGCACCATGCAGCCGAAGCCGATGACCAGCACGAACAGATGGAAGATGCCGATGAGGCCCGTGGCATAGGTGATGGAGAGGCGGGCATCGCGCACGTCCTTGACCGTATAGATCCGCATCAGCACATGAGGCATGGCGGCGGTGCCGAACATGAGGGCGAGGGCGAGCGAAATCGCCTCCCATCCGCTCGGTACCACCTTCTCGCCCGGCTGCAGCACTCGCTCGCCGAACTGTTGCGCGGCGGCCTGAAACAGGGCGCGTGGATCGAAATTAAAGCGGCTGAGAACGAGGGCGGCGAGCACCGCCCCGCCGGCGAGCAGCAGGATGGCCTTGATGACCTGAACCCAGGTGGTGGCGATCATGCCGCCGAACAGCACGTAAACCAGCATGGCCGCGCCGACGATCATCACGGCGGTCGAATAGGGAATGCCGAACAGGAGCTTGATGAGCGCGCCCGTCGCGACCATCTGGGCCACGAGATAGAACAGGATGACGGTCAGCGAGCCGATGGCGGCCGCTGAACGCACCCAGCGCTGATTGAGCCGGTATGCGACCAGATCGGCCATGGTGAACTTGCCGACATTGCGCAGGGGCTCGACGATCAGGAACAGCATGATGGGCCAGCCCACCAGCCAGCCGATGGAATAGACGAGGCCATCGAACCCATTGGCGGTGATGATGCCGGCGATCCCAAGCAGCGCGGCGGCGCTGAGGAAATCGCCCGCAAGAGCCCAGCCGTTCTGCCACGCGGAGATGCGTCCCTCGGCGGTGAAAAAGGAAGTCGTGCTGTGGGTTCGTCGGGCTGCGACGAAGGTGATCCAGAGCGTCAGCAAGACGAAGCTGAGGAAGAAAGCGATGGACAGACCACTTTGCGTGCTCGGCATCGATGCCTCCTCATTTCTTGAGAGCGCGAACCGCCGGGTCGTAGACCTTGTTGGCCCACAGCACGTAAGCGGCACACAATAGGAAGGCGGAGACGATGATGCTCGGCCCGGCGATCAGGGCCACCGAGACGCCGGGGGCGACGATCGTGGCGAGCACGGCCTTGTGGAAAGCGAGAAGCCCCATGAAGCCGAAATAGATCACCATCATCGTGAGGCTGAGGGCACTCGCCACCCGCCAACGCAATCGGACCAAGTGCGCAATGGGCGAGCGAACACTGTTCGAAGCGGTCATTCTTGTTCCCCTTTTTTGTCATATATTTGTCTTTGTAACGCGCGTTTTGTCTGGCTGCAAGTGGCGAAATGCAGCGAGGCGCATTTCTCAGAAGGGCGCATTTTTAGGCGAAAGACGCCATTTTTGATTAATTTTATTGCAATAATCACAATAAGACAAATATCAGTCATTAAGCGGATTTTGTCTATTTTGTCTTGACGCGTGGCCAGTCGCTTGTCACATCATGGCCATCCGCGGCGACGCGGGAAACGCCTCAGGAAAGGTCAATCATGATCCCGTCAGACCAGCACCTTCACATCGGCTCGATCCTGTTCGACGGATTGGACCAGATCGATTTCACCGGGCCGTTCGAGGTCCTCGCCCGCATTCCCAATTCCACGCTCCACATCGCCGGCAAGACGCGCGCGCCGGTGAAGGACACGCGGGGCCTCGTGCTCACGCCGGAAAAGACCTTCGCGGAGATGCCGAAACTCGACGTGCTTCACGTCCCCGGCGGTCCCGGCCAGGAGGCGCTGATGGAGGATGAGGAGACACTCGACTTCATCCGCACCCAGGCGGCCGGCGCCATGTTTGTATTCTCGGTGTGCACCGGCGCGCTCATCTGCGGCGCGGCCGGGCTGCTCAAGGGCAAGCGCGCGACCACCCACTGGGCGGCCATGGACGTGCTGCCCTATTTCGGCGCCATTCCGCTCACCGACCGGGTGGTGATCGAGGGCAACTACATCTTCGCCGGCGGCGTCACCTCGGGCATCGACGGGGCGTTGCAGCTCGCGGCGGTGCTGCGGGGCGTGAAGGCTGCGCAGCAGATCCAGCTGTACATGCAATACCATCCCGAGCCGCCGTTCGACGCCGGCACGCCGGAGCGGGCACCCAAGGAGATTGTCGCCGCCGCGCGTGAGTCCGTGAAGGAACTGACGGCGCAGCGGATCGAGACCGCCCGTCGCGTCGCGCGTCGACTGGGCGTGGCCGCGCCGGAAGATGCGAGGCTGGCCCGCTCGGCCTGACTCTGTTGCCGAAGACTGGGGGTCGAGGGGGCTCAGGCGCCTCTTTCGACCCCTTCATCGCGCAGGATCAAATGGAGCGTGCGCGCGAATTCCTCCGCCAGCGGCTTCGGTATGACGCTGGTCGTGATGCGGACGGCCGGGGGCGCGGCAAGGCGGAAGACCGATCCGGTGCGCACCGTCCAGCCCGCTTCGAGCAGCCGACGCGCCACCATCTGCTCGTCCTCGATGGGGATCCACACGTTCATCCCGTCCCGGCCGAAGGCCTTGATGCCGCGCCCGGCCAGCGCCGCCAGCACATCTTCCCGCCGCTGCGCGTAGGCGGCCGCCGCGCTGGCGACGAGCTGCCGATAGCCCGGCGCCGTGAGCACCGCCAGCACGGACTTCTGGAGGATGGAGCTGACCCACCGGGTGGTGAAGGCGCTCAACGACAGGCTCGCGCGGCTCAGCTCGTGGCTTGAATTGACCACCGCCAGCCGAAGATCGGGGCCGATATATTTCGACACCGAGCGGATGATCGCCCACGAGGGACGCTCCGCCTCGACCAGCGTCATCGCGGGAAAGCGCGAGAGCACGGCGAAATGGTCGTCCTCGATGAGCAGGACGTCGGGATAGGCCCGCAGCACCTCGCGCAGCGCCGCAAGCCGGGCGAGGCTCCATGAGCCGCCAACCGGATTATGGGCGCGCGGGGTGAGGACGACGGCCTTCGCGCCCGCCTCCAGCGCCAGCCGCAGCCCCTCGGGCGTCACGCCCTCGTCGTCGACGGGCATGCTCAGCGGCACGTAGCCGGCCTGGCGCATCAGGCCGAGGGTGGTCATGAAACAGGGATCCTCGACCCCCACGCCATCGCCCACCGCCAGCAGCTTGCGCAGGATGGTGCCGATGGCATCGAAGGTCCCCGATGCAAGCCAGAGGTCGCCGACCGGCAGATCGTCCAGCGCAAACTGCTGGCCCAGCAAGCGAATCAGTTCCGGATCGTCGGGAGGATCCTCATAGGATCGCTGGTGCCAGCCGACGCTGCGCAGCACCGAGGTCATGTCGGGGAGGAGCGCGGGATCGGGATTGCCGCCGGCGAGATCCCGCGGCGACGCGGCGGGTGGCGGTGCGGCCGTGCCGGGCGCGACCCGGCTGCCCTGCCGGCCCCGACCTTCCAGGAGGCCGCTGTCCGAAAGCTGCTTGTAGGCCGCGGCGACGGTGTTCCGGTTGACGCCCAGTTCTTCCGCCAGCTGCCGCACCGTGGGGAGCGACGCCCCCCGCTTCAGGCGACCCGAATCGACGGCTGAACTGATGGATTCGGCGATTTCTATTGCCGTTCGGCCCGCAATCACCACCATCTCCCGCCATTCGAACGCCGAGTCAGCATACGGCCCCGACAATATGTGCCGCGAGCCGCGCCCGCCAGTCATAACCCGGGTGCAATCCGGGGCCACTCCTAGGTCCATCAGACATAAAAAGTCAAATTGACCTTTTTACGACTTTTGTCTTGCGCTCGCCCCGGCGCCTATGCCTGATGGCCGCGGAGGTCGGCCATGATAGATACCATCGAAATCGCCCGGGCCCTGATGCGGGTCGATACCTGCAATCCGCCCGGCAACGAGCAGGCCGCGGCACAGATCCTCGCGCCGCTGCTCGCGGACGCCGGATTCGCGGTCGAGCACCATTGCTTCGCGCCGGGGCGCGCCAATCTCGTGGCCGTGCGCAGGAGCCGTCGGATGCGTCCGGCCCTGGCGTTCACGGGCCATCTCGACACCGTGCCGCTGGGCGCCGCGCCCTGGCGCCACGATCCGTTCGCCGGCGAGATCGCTAGCGGGCGCCTCTATGGCCGTGGCGCCTCGGACATGAAGGCGGCGGTCGCAGCCTTTGTCGCGGCCGCGCTTGACGCAGGGGGCGTGGATGCGGACCTCGCCCTGGTGATCACGGGCGGCGAGGAACGCGGATGCGAAGGCGCGTTGGCGCTGGCGCGGGCCAAGATCGCGCTGCCCGAAATCGCGGGCTGGATCGTGGCCGAGCCCACATCCAACGCGATTGCCCTGGGCCACAAGGGTGCCCTGTTCAGCTTCATCCATTTCGCCGGCGTATCGGCCCATTCCTCCACCCCGCATCTGGGGGTGAATGCCATCTACCGCGCCTGCACGGCCGCCCTTGCCTTCCGCGACATGGACTTCCCCGCACGCCATCCCGTGCTGGGGCAGGCCACCGCGAATGTCGGCCTGATCGATGGAGGGCACGCGCCCAATGCGGTGCCGGACCGGGCCCGCCTGCATGTGGATGTCAGGACCCTGCCCGGCATGGACCATTCCGAGGTTCTGGCCCGGCTCGCCGCCCTCGCGGGAGATGGCAGCAGCCTCGAATGCATCCACGACCTTGCCCCGGTCTGGACCGACCCTACCGCGCCCTTCGTCGCCCTGTGCGCGGCCGCACGAGATGCGGAGGGCCATGTGGCGGAACCGCCCCGCGGCGCCTCCTTCTTCACCGATGCCTCGGTGCTTTCCCGCCTCGCTCCGGCGCCCGTCGTCATTCTCGGGCCGGGTGAGCCCAGCCAGGCCCATGTGACCGACGAATGGTGCGGCGTGACGGAGATCGAAGCGGCCCGGAGCCTCTACGGGCGCCTCATCCGCATGCATGCAGACGCAGCGTGAAAGGCGGGGCGGCAGGCAGAGCCGGCCCGCCGCCCGCCGGCCTCATACGTTGCGCGCGCGCCGGCTCGCGCCCACCCGCGGCAGCATGCCCGGCAGCATGGGACGCAGTCCCGCCCAAACTGCCACATCGCTGGTATCGAGCTTCGGAAAATGCCGCCGGGTCCAGTCGACAAGGGGCGCGATGCGATCGGCGCGGACATCGCGATTGTAGCCGTTCAGTTCCGCGGTGCCGGCGACGCGGAAGCGCGTGTCGCCGAGGCGGCTGGTGACGATCTTCGCCGCATCGTCCAGCAGGGCGACGCGCGGCGCCCGGTCCACGTCCTCCGGCTTCACCGCGACGGTGATCGAATAGCCCTTCACCGGATAGACATTGAGCCGCTCCCCGACGAGGGCGGCGATCTGCCGGCTGCCGACGCCGGCGCAGATGACCACTTGGTCGGCAGCGAGGGCGCCTTTGGCCTGGGCGTCGTCCACACCTTGCCACTCCACCACGCGTCCGCCCTCCGCCTCGCGGATCGCCCCCACCTCGACGCCGTGGACGAACCGGCCGCCCAGGCGTGCGCAGGCCTGGGCGAGGCCGCGTGTGAACCGGCAGATGTCCCCCGAAGCATCCCGCGGGGTGAAGAAGCCGCCGTGGAACGTGCCGTCCAGGGTCGGCTCGATGGTCCTGATTTCCTCCGGCGTCACCGGCTCGCGCTCAAGTCCGCCACGCTTCAGCAGGGCGTTCACCTTGGCGGCATGGGCGAAGCTCGCCGAGTCGCGATACACATGCATGAGCCCGCGCTTCTCGAGATCGAACGCAATGCCCTCGCGCGCGGCAATCTCGAACAGGTGCCGCCGCGCCTCGATGGCAAGCCGGACCGTCTCGACGGTGTTCTCCTCATATCTGCGGATCTGGCCGATGAATTCCGCGAGCCAGGACATCTTGTGCCAGCTGGGCTTGGGGTTCAGCAGAAGCGGCGCGGATCGCGTGAAGATCCAGCGCAGTCCGTGGGCGACGTTGGACCACTGGTTCCACACTTCCGCGTTGCTGGCGGAAAGCTGCCCGCCATTGGCGAAGGATGTCTCGAGCGCGGCGTAGGGGTGGCGCTCCAGCACCGTGACAGCGTGTCCGCGCCGCAGCAGGGCATAGGCAGTTGTGACGCCGGTGATGCCGGCGCCGATCACGATCGCATGTCCCATTTTCGATGCTCTCTTCCATGACAAACGACGCCCCCTCTGTCACGGAACCTGAGAGCTTCTCCGCCTGCAGCGGATATCCCCTTCGGTGGATCAGGCGAGCCTGATCTCTCTCCAGAGTGCCTGATGGATCGGTCCTTTTGCCTGAGAGTTTCCGGGGCGGTTGCTCCTTCGGCGGCGCTGGCGCGCTCTCTCCCGATCCATCGCAATGGCCCCCGGAGCATAGAGCGCCTGCCGCCCTGTTCAAGACAAAAAAGGATTTGTCCCGGCGATTGTCTTAGCGTTTGGCTCGGCGTTGGTTCGCCGGCCCGGCTGCTTGTTGGCTGACTCGAACTCGACAACAGCACGTGCGGCTTCCTTGGAGAGCTTATGAACAGGCCCCCCGGAGGAAGCGCGAAGCTGGCCAAGATGGCCGCCAATGCCTATAAGGCCGGCGCGCGTGGCGCACGCTGTGCTGCCTGCGATGGAGCCTCCCGCAGTGTCGATGAACGATTACGTCCAGCGTATCCTGTCCGCCCGCGTCTATGACGTCGCCATAGAAAGCCCCCTCGATCTGATGCCGCGCCTGTCCGAGCGGCTGGGGGCGCAGGTGCATCTCAAACGCGAGGATCTGCAGCCGGTCTTCTCGTTCAAATTGCGCGGCGCCTACAACAAGCTCGTGCGATTGCCGCGCGCGGTCCTCGACCGCGGCGTGATTTGCGCGTCGGCCGGCAATCATGCGCAAGGCGTCGCGCTGGCGGCGAAAAAGCTCGGCGTGGACGCGATCATCGTGATGCCGCGCACGACGCCGAGCATCAAGATCGAAGCGGTGAAGCGGCTCGGCGGAACCGTCGTGCTGCACGGGGACGCGTTCGACGAAGCACAGCTCAAGGCCAAGGAAATCCAGGGCGAGCGGGACCTGACCTTCATCCATCCGTTCGACGACCCGGACGTGATCGCCGGCCAGGGCACCCTGGGCATGGAGATCCTGCGCCAGCATCCCGATCCCATCGAGGCGATCTTCGTGCCGATCGGCGGCGGCGGGCTGGCCGCGGGCGTTGCGGCCTTCGTGAAGTTCCTGAGCCCGTCCACCAAGGTCATCGGCGTCGAGCCGACGGATGCGGCCAGCATGAAGGCGGCGCTCGCCGCCGGTGAACTGGTCATGCTCGACCAGGTGGGCCTGTTCGCCGATGGCGTGGCGGTGCGCCAGGTGGGTCGGGAGACGTTCCGCCTCTGCCGGGAATTCCTGGACGAGGTCGTCACCGCCGACACCGACGCCATCTGCGCCGCCATCAAGGACATCTTCGACGATACGCGGATGATCGCGGAGCCCTCGGGCGCGCTGAGCCTCGCCGGCCTGAAGGCCTATGTGGAGCGCGGCGGGGCGCGCACCGGCAGCCTCATCGCCATCAACAGCGGTGCCAATCTCAATTTCGACCGCCTGCGCACCATCGCCGAGCGGGCGGAAGTGGGCGAGCACAGGGAAGCCTTGCTGGCGGTCACCATCCCCGAGACCCCCGGCAGCTACCGCCAGTTCATCCGCACCCTCGGCACGCGCTCCATCACCGAGTTCAATTATCGCTTCGCCGGGCCGGATGCACCGGCGCGCATCTTCGTCGGCATCGGGCTTGCGAACGGCGAGAAGGAGAAGCAGGAGGTCATCGCCCTGCTGCGCGGCGTCGGCTATGAGGTGATGGACCTCAGCGACAACGAGATGGCGAAGGTCCATGTCCGCTACATGGTGGGCGGCCGCGTGCCGGGGCTGGGCAACGAGCTCATCTATCGCTTCGAATTCCCCGAGCGGCCGGGCGCACTGTCCCGCTTCCTGGAGAGCCTTGCGCCGGAATGGAACATCTCGCTGTTCCATTATCGCAATCACGGCGCCGACCACGGGCGCGTTCTCGCGGGAATCCAGGTGGCGCCGGACACGCTGACGCGGTTCACGCAATGGCTGGAGAGCCTCGGCTATCCCTATTGGGACGAAACCCCCAATCCCGCCTATCGCCAGTTCCTGGCCGGCTAGAGCGGGGTCGCGCGAAGCGGAAACCGGTTCGCGCGAAACCATTCTATGTCGATCAGCCCTCAGGCAGGCAGCACGACCACCTTGGTCTTGACCGGCGTGCGGTCATACAATTCGATCATGTCCTGGCTGAGCAGGCCGACGCAGCCGCTCGTGACGCCGGAGCCGATCGATTCCGGATCGCTGGACGCATAGATCGTGTACAGCGTGTAGACGCCGTTCTGATAGAGATGAAGCGTGCGGGCGCCGAGGGGATTGTCGAGGCCGCCCGGCATGCCGTTGGCCCATTTGGCCGCTTCCGGCTGGCGCTTGATCATCTCCTTGGGCGGCGTCCAGGTCGCCCATTCGCTCTTGCGCCCGACATAGGCGTCGCCGTTCCACAGGAACCCGGCGCGGCCGACATTGGCGCCATAGCGCGTGGCCTTGCCGTCCTCCTCGACCCGATAGACGTAGTAATTGCTGGGATCGACGATGATCGTGCCGACCGCTTCCTTGGTCTCGTAGGGAACGGTCTTGCGGAAATATTTAGGATTGACCTTGGCGACATCGACCGCCGGGATCGGAAATTTCTCATTGGGCAGCGGCCCGTAGACCTTCTGCGCCTCGGCGACGCTCATATAGTCGGTGGTCGAGCAACCGGCCAGCGCCAGCGCGCCGAGGCTGACGGCAGAGCCGGCGAGAAACGACCGGCGGGTGAGAAGCCCTGCCCCGCGCCCGAGCGGAGCGCGCGCGTTCCCCGTGCCGGCATCGGCGTTCCGAGCGTCCATCATCATGATCCTGAAACTTCCCGTGTCCTGCTGCCCGGTGAGATGATACCCATCCTCCATCCGCCGGGCGTCTTTCCGGGCAGACATTGCCGCCACTCGGCCCGGCTGGCAAGCTCTGGCTCAAGTGCAAAAATAAGCTCAAATCCCATCGGGACTTATGCGGACCGCCGTTCGTTCGCCCCCGCACCATCTCACAAATCCGCGCCCCGTCTTGCGCCGAAAGCGTGGCCGCAGGGGGTGGGCGAAGGGGTGCCCGCGATCCGGCGCGCCGTCCCCGGCGTCCGGATCGCGATCGCCTCCCAGTCCCTCAGAGCCCCGCCGCGCCGCCGTCCGCGCGCGGGTCGTGGGCGCCTTCCAGATGGCCGCGCGGATGCAGGATCACCGCTCCGGCATGGCCCATGGTGTCGCTATAAGCTTCCGGCAGCACCTCCAGCACATGGCCGGCTCGCTCCAGGTCGCGCACCAGATCGGGATCGAAGCGCGATTCCAGCCGCAGGCTGGTGGTGAGCGAGCCCCAGGTGCGGCCCAGCAGCCAGCGCGGCGCCGCGATCGCATCGCCCAGCGCTTCGCCGAACAGCACATGGCGGGTGAATACCGCCGCCTGGGTCTGCGGTTGGCCCTCCCCGCCCATGGTGCCATAGGCCATGATGCGCCCGTCGCGCAGCACCGCCAGCGCCGGGTTGAGGGTGTGGAACGGCCGCCGGCCGGGCTGGAGCGGGTTCACCGCCTTGGGATCGAGCGAGAAGCTGGCGCCGCGATTCTGCATCAGCACGCCGGTCGCCGGCAGCACGCAGCCGGAGCCGAACTCGAAGAAGATCGACTGGATATAGGAGACCACGAGGCCCGAGCTGTCCGCCGCGCCGAGCCAGATGGTATCGCCCGGCTGCGCCGGCTGCGGCCAGGGCAAGGCGCGGTGCATGTCGATCTTCGCCGCGTCCGCGCCGAGTGCGGCGGGCGAGAGCAAAGCCGCGATATCGTGCTTCAGCTGGTCGAAGTCGCACACAACCTTGTCGCGCACCAGAAACGCCCGCTTGGTGGCCTCCACCAGGCCATGCACATGGGCGAAGCCCTCGCCCCGCGTCACGCCGAGCCGCTCGAACAGGCCGAGAATCAGCAGCGAGGCGAGCCCCTGGGTGGGCGGCGGCGCATTATAGAGCGTGCCGCAGGCGAGCGTCAGCGACAGCGGCGCGCGCACCACCGCGCGATAGGCGAGAAGGTCTTCCCGCGTCACCGGCGCGCCGATGCGCTCCAGGTCGGAGGCGATCTCGCGCCCCACGTCGCCGCGATAGAAATCGTCGAGCCCGGCCCGCGCCAGATGCTCCAGCGTATCGCCGAGCGTGCGCTGGGCCAGCACCTGCCCCAGCTCCGGCACCTTGCCGCCGGGCATGAAGGTTTCGGCAAAGCCGGGGGAGGCGTCCATCTCCCCCTTCTTCTCGGCGGTCAGGCGCACTTGCGAAGCGGTCACCGGCACGCCGTTGCGGGCATGGAGGATCGCCGGCTCCAGCAGGCGGGCGAGGCTGAGCTTGCCGCCGAAGCTGCGCGCCGCCTCCAAGGCCAGTTCCCAGCCGCCGACCGCGCCCGGCACGGTGAGCGCGGCGAGCGGCCCGCGCTGGGGAATCGTCTCGCACTCCCGCTCGCGATAGAAAGCCTGCGTCGCCTTCGCCCCGGCGAAGCCGCACGCCTCGATATAGCGCACGCGGCCCGAGGGCTCGCGGATCAGCCAGAAGCCGTCGCCGCCGAGGTGATTCATATGGGGATAGACCACGGCGATGGCGGCGGCGGTGGCGATCGCCGCCTCGATGGCGTTGCCGCCTTCCCGCAGGATCTCGCGGCCGGCTTCCACCGCCAGGGCGTGGGGGGCGGCCACCATGCCGCGGCCGGCATGCGTGCTCTCGTGGATCATTTCATCCTCCACCCGGCGGGTCCTGCGGGCGCCGGTGCCGGCGCCGTGACGTCGTCGGCGTTGCGTCTTGCGGCTGCGGGCAATAAAGCATGGGGGGACGGAGGCAACCGACATTTTCGCACGCCGCCGGCGCTTCGGGGGAAGCGGCCGGGCAGCGCATGGCGGATGCCGCACCAAAACAAGCCCGCGCCAGCGCGCGGACGGCAGGAGATGAGGATGCAGGAGCAGGTAAAGGGCCGGCACATGCTGACCGTGGCAAGCGCCACTTTGTTCGTGGCGTGCCAGACCGTCGCGACGGCGATCGCCGCCGGCTGGGCGCTCGGCGGGCTCTTCAACCTCGGCACCATCGGCGAATATGTGCTGATGGCCCTGTTCACGGTCCCGGCGCTCTATCTCACGCTGATCTATGCCCGCAAGGCCGCCCAGGCCGAGGCCGTCGCGCCCTATTGAGCCCGTGCGGGCGCCAGTGCGGGCGTCCTTGCCCGCCCCCGCCCGGTCAGCGGATCGCCTTGCGATAGAGATGCCAGGTGGCGTGGCCGAGCACCGGCATGACCACGATCAGCCCGATCAGCCCCGGCAGTGCGCCGAGCAGCAGCGCGCCGGCGACGATCAGGCCCCAGGCGAGCATCGGCAAGGGATTGAGCAGCACTACGTCCATTGAGGCGCGCACCGCCGTGCCCATCGACACCCGCCGGTCGATCAAAAGCGGAAACGACACCACGGAGATGGTGAGCACCACCACCGCGAACACCGCCCCCACCGACACGCCGAAAATGATCAGCGCCCAGCCGGCCGGGGTGGTGAACACGGCATCCGCGAAGGCGGCGAGCGAGACCGGCATCTGCGGCCCGAGCGTTGCGGCATAGATCGCCATGGCGGCCACCAGCCACAGGCCGAAGATGAGCGTGAGAACCAGGCCGAGTTCCAGCATCGGGGCGAGCGAGGGCGAGGCGAACACCTTGAAGCCGTCGCGCCAGGAGAGCGGCAACCCCTGTTCGCGCCGCCGGCTCATCTCATAGAGCCCGGCCGCCGCGAACGGGCCGATGAGGGCAAAGCCCGACACCAGCGGAAACAGCAGCGGCCACATGCCGTAGCCGAGCGCGATGCGCGCCAGCACGAGGCCGGCCAGCGGGTAGACCACGCAGATGAAGACGATGTCGCTGCGGCAGGCGCCGAAATCGCTCATGCCGCGCCGCAGGCTGTCCCAAAGATCGCCGTAGGTGATGCGCCGCGCGCGGGGCAAGGGCGCGCTGATCGCCTCTCGCGGGGGGACAAACGCCGCCCCCGCCGCCCGCGCGGCGTTGAACGTCAGCCGCACCTGGTCGGCGCTCCACTCAACTGGATTGCGGATGGTCATGGCGCTTCCTCCCGATGATCGATCGGGACGTCGCGGAGCCGGGGGAAAGCGCACGCTGCGCAAGGCCACGAACCACGCCGCGACACCCTAGCGGCAAGTGTACGCGCCCTGCGACATCTTGTCAGCCCTGCCATGAGGCCCGCCATGACGAATGGGAAGCGCCATGGAACGGCGTCTTGCCCGCGCGCGTTCAACAGCGCAGAGAAAGGGAGACAATGATGCTGTTCCCGAAGGAATTCGATGACCAGGGCGCCCGCGCGCACGGTATTCAACGCGGCTGGTGGGCGGTGTCCTCCGATGACACGCCGATCTCCGGCCCCTATCCCAGCCGCGAAGCCGCACTGGTGGGCATCGCCAAGCGGGGCGAGGACCAGCCCAGCGGACGGCCGGGAGAAGATCCCGTCCCGCCGCCCGAATAAGCGGGCCGCCTGTCTGGAAAAAAGCGGGCCGGCCGTGCCGGCCCATTCGCTCGCATATGCCAGAGACCGTTTTAAAGGCGGAGACCCGATCAGGCTGTTTCTACCTGATCGGATCCGGCTTTACCGCCGCGGCTGCAGCTTGCGGGGCGCTTCCATCTCGCCCTGGTCCGTGAGGGTGGGAAACTCCCCCTGATTGTCGAGCGCGACCGTGGAATCCTCGACCGACGGCTCGCCGTCGCCCACCGGCTTGGTGGTGGAAAGATAATTTTCCTGCTGCGCCACCAATTCGCGCGCCATGTCCCAATGCACGTCGCTGCGCCCCTCAGGGCACCCCTCTTCCTGCCAGATCTGGTAGGCCTTGTGGCGGATCTTGTCCTGTTCCGTGTCCATGCGCGTCACCTCAGTGGGGTTCGGCAGCAGAACTTGCGGGTGGCACGCCATGTTCCCGGCGCAGACGGAACGGCAAATATCAATAATATGTGCGCGTACAACTGCACCGCTTAAAATAAACCAGAGCCATTGCTTCGGCACAGCTTGCGAATGCATCGCATTTTGGAACAACGCGCAGGACGCGGGGTTAAAGGGGCAGCGGGCGCAGGAGCGTCCGGCTACAAATCCCCACCAGCGAGGACCGCACCATGGGCTTCTTCTCCAAAGACATTCAGACCATGGATGATCTGTTCGTCCACACCCTGCGATGTGACGCGCGTGGAGGAAGTGTTCTCCATGCACGGCGCGGCGGCCAAGACCGTCACCTGCCCGGCGATCGACGGCATCATCAAGGAAGCCGAGGAAGTCGCCGGCGAGGTCGAGGACAAGGAAGTGCTCGACGCCGCGCTGGCCGCCGCCGCGCAGGCGGTGGAGCATTACGAGATCACCCGCTACGGCACGCTCATCGCCTGGGCCAAGCGCCTCGGCCGCGCCGATTGCGCGAGCGTGCTCCAGCGCAATCTCGACGAGGAAAAGGCCGCCGACAAGAAGCTGACCTCCATCGCCGAATCCAAGCTCAACATCCGCGCGGCGGAATAGTCCCCGCGGACGGTGCCGGCGGCCACCCGCCGGCACCGCACCTGCTCGTGAAACCCACCTGCTCGTGAAACCCACCTGCTCGTGAAACCCACCTGCTCGTGAAACCACTTGCGCATGAACCATATGGAGCACGCCATGAGCGCCAGCGCCTCGAAGGCCGGAGCGTCCCGGACCAGCGCGGACTATCGCAGGATCCAGAACACCGCCGAGCACAAGGAGGCGGTGCGGCCTGACGAGAAGGCGGACCCCGCGCAGACCAGCGCTCCGCAGACCGGCGCGCGCGCCTATCCCGTCCCGCCCCTGCCCCGCCAGCATCTGGCCAAGCCCGGCGCGGAATCCGCGCTCGACCCCGCGCCGCTCTATGACGCGCCTTTCTACAAGGGTTCGGACAAGCTGAAGGGCATGGCCGCGCTGATCACGGGCGCGGATTCCGGAATCGGTCGCGCGGTCGCGCTCCTGTTCGCACGCGAAGGGGCAGACATCGCCATCGTCTATCTGGACGAGCACGCCGATGCGCAGGAGACCAAGCGCGCGGTGGAGCGGGAAGGCGCGCGTTGCATCATCATCAGCGGCGATGTGGCCGATGCCGGCTTCTGCCGCAAAACGGTGGAAAGCGTGGTCGAAACCTTCGGCAAGCTCGACATCCTCGTGAACAATGCCGCCTTCCAGCAGCATGGCGAGATGCTTGAGGACCTCGACGAGGCGCAGTTCGACCGCACGCTGAAGACCAATCTCTACGGATATTTCCACATGGCCAAGGCGGCCGCGCCGCACATCGGCCCGGGCGGCTCGATCATCAATACCGGCTCCATCACCGGCATCATGGGCAGCGCCAATCTTCTGGATTATTCCATGACCAAGGGCGGCATCCACGCCTTCACCCGCGCGCTTGCGGGCCAGCTCCTGCCGCGCAGCATCCGCGTGAACGCCGTGGCGCCCGGACCGGTCTGGACGCCGCTGAACCCCGCGGACCGTGACGCGCAGGATGTGAGCCAGTTCGGCGCGCAGACCAAGATGAAGCGGCCCGCGCAACCGGAAGAGATCGCGCCCGCCTACGTCTTTCTCGCCTCGCCCCAATGCTCCAGCTTCATCACCGGTGAGATCTTGCCGATCATCGGCGGCTATTAAGCCCTCGGGCGTTCAGGCGAGGAAGGCCAGCACTTCGGCCAGCGTCTCGCGCGGGCATTCCTCCTGGGGCGTGTGACCGCAGGGTAGCGCGCGGCCGCGCACGTCGTCCGCCTTCTCGCGCCAGGTCTCCAGCACGTCATAGAGCGCGCCCACCGTGCCGAGGCCGCCCCACAAGGCGAGCAGCGGCGCGGTGATGCGCTTGTCCGCATTCTCCGCGTCATGGTCGAGATCTATGGTGGCGGCGGCGCGATAATCCTCGCAGATGGCGTGGATGGTCGCGGGCGTATAACAGCGCAGATATTCGGCGAAGGCGGCCGGCTCCGTGGCGCCGGAAATCTTGATCTGCCCGCTGATATGCTCGTTCAGGAAGTATTCGCGATCATTCCCGATCATCCGCTCCGGCAAGGGAAAGCGCTGGATCAGGAAGAACCACCAGAAATAGCGCGTGGCGAACGCCTTGTCGGTGCGCGCATACATGGTGGCGGTGGGGGCGATGTCGAACAAAGCGAGGCGCTCCACGGCGGCGGGAAAATCCAGCGCCATGCGATGCGCCACCCGCGCGCCGCGATCGTGCGCCACCAGAGCGAAGCGATCGAAGCCGAAGCGGCGCATGAGCGCGATCTGGTCCTTCGCCATCTCGCGCTTGGAATAGGCGATATGGCTCTCCCCGCCCTCCGGCTTGGAACTGTCGCCATAGCCGCGCAGATCGGCGGCGATCACGGTGTGGGTGCGCGCCAGCTCCGGGGCGATCTTGCGCCAGGTCACATGGGTCTGGGGATGGCCGTGGAGCAGCAGCAGCGGCGGCCCCTCCCCCGCCTTTGCGGCGCGCAGCGTGATGCCGCCGCCCACATCCACGTCCAGCAGGTCGAACCCCTCCATGAGGGGCGCGGGACCGAAGGAAACGATGTCGGCGGTCTCGCTCAGGCCAGCCATGGATTTCCCTTGAGATAGGCGGTTTCGAAGGCGGCGATGTCGTCGCGCGCCTGCAAGGTGGTGCCGATGGCGTCGAGCCCGCGCACCAGCGCGTCCTTGCGCGTCGCCTCGATCTCGAAGCGCAGCGAAAGCCCGGCGGCGGAGATGGTCTGGTTCGGCAAGTCGATGACGATCCGGCAGGTGTCGGGGTCGCTCGCGCGCGCCGAGAGCGCGGCCACGTCCTCCTGTGGCAGGGTGATCGCCAGCAGGCCGTTGCGCGCGCAATTGTCGAAGAAAATGCCGGCGAACGAGGTGCCGATCAGCGCGCGGATGCCGTTCTGCGAGAGCCCCCACACCGCATGCTCGCGGCTCGATCCACAGCCGAAATTCTCGCCCACCACCAGGAACGACGCCGCCCGCCAGGGCTCGCGATTGAGCACGAAATCCGCGCGCGGCGCGCCGTCCGGCCCATAGCGCAAGGCGGCGAAGGTGCCCTCCTTCAGGCCGGAGCGGTCCACGCCCTTCAGGAATTGCTTGGGCATGAGGACGTCGGTATCGACATTGGCCGCCGGCAGCGGCGCGGCGATGCCCTCGACCCGTGTGAAAGGCTGCATCATTCGGCTCCGAGATAGGGGCGCGGATCGCAGATGCGGCCCGCGAGCGCCGCCGCCGCGACCATGGCCGGGCTCATGAGATGGGTGCGCCCGCCCGTGCCCTGGCGCCCCTCGAAATTGCGGTTGGTGCTGGAGGCGCAACGCTCGCCCGCGCCCAGCACGTCGTCATTCATGGCGAGGCACATGGAGCAGCCGGACTGGCGCCATTCGAAGCCGGCATCGGCGAAGATGCGGTCCAGCCCCTCTTCTTCCGCCTGCCGCTTCACCGCGCTCGATCCCGGCACCACCATGGCCCGCACGCCCGGCGCGACCGTGTGCCCGCGCACCACGGAAGCGGCGTCGCGCAGATCCTCGATGCGGGCATTGGTGCAGGAGCCGATGAAGGCGCGCTGGATGGCGATCTCCTCCAGCGCCGTGCCGGGGCTAAGGCCCATATAGGCGAGCGCCCGCTCCATGTCGCGCCGCCGGTCGGGGTCGGCCTCGCGCGCCGGGTCGGGCACCTGCCCGCCGATGGGCGCGGCCTGGTCCGGGCTGGTGCCCCAGGTCACCATGGGGGCGATGGCCCCGGCATCAATGCGCACTTCGCGGTCGAACACCGCATCGGCATCGCTCGCCAGTTCCCGCCAGCGGGAAACCGCCAAATCCCACAATTCACCCTTGGGCGCGCGCGGGCGATCCTTCAGATAGGCGAAGACGGTCTCGTCGGGTGCGATGAGGGCGCCGCGCGCGCCGCATTCCACCGCCATGTTGCAGAGGGTCATGCGGCCTTCCATGCTGAGGGCGGAAATGGCCTCGCCGGCAAATTCCACCGCAGAACCTGTGGCCCCGGAGGCGCCGATGTCGCGGATCAGCGCCATTACGATGTCCTTCGCCCGCACCCCCGGCCCGAGGCGGCCGGAGACCGTCACGCGCAGGGATTTCAGGCGCTGGTAGACCAGGGTCTGGGTCGCCAGATAATGCTCGATGTCGGAGGTGCCGATGCCGAAGCCAAGCGTGCCGAACGCCCCGTAGGTTGTGGTGTGGCTGTCGCCGGCGGCGATCACCAGGCCCGGCAGCACGAGGCCGATCTCGGGCATCACCACATGCTCGATCCCCTGCTGGGGATGCAGCACATCGAACAATTCGATGCCGAAATCCCGGCAGTTTTCCGCGAAATAGACCGCTTGGCGCTGCGCCTCTTCATCCGGCATGCGGGCGGTGCGGGCGCTGGCGGTGGAGTTCACATGGTCCACCGTGCCGAGCGCCGCCTTCGGCCGCCATAAGGGCCGGCCCGCCTCGCGCAGGCCGGTGAATGCCTGGGGACTGGTGTATTCGTTGAGTACGGTGCGGTCGATATAAAGCAGCACCTGCCGCCCGTCCGCATCGAGGCGGCGGACGGTGTGGGCGTCCACCAGCTTGTCATAAAGTGTTTTCGCCACAGTTCCGCTCTCTGCTCGTCCGGCTTGGGCGGCGATCATGCACCGGATCGCCGCCCGGGGGTGATGCAAGCTGCGCATGAATGCGTGCGCGAACCGGCATGCAGATCGGTGTGAATGCCCGGCGCTACACCAGCATCTGCATGTCGCCGTCGATCGCGATCGCCTGGCCGGAAATGGTCGCGCCGAGGGGAGAGGCGAGGAACACCGCCATGTTGGCGAGATGCTGGGGCGGGATCAGGCATTTCAGCGAGGTGGCGGACAGCGCCATGGCCTGCACCTCGGCCATGGACATATTGCGCTCGCGCGCCTTGTTCTCGAACACCGAGCGGATGCGCGGCCCATCCACCGAGCCGGGCAAAATCGCATTGGCGCGAATGCCGAATTCGCCCAGCTCCATGGCCAGCGACTTGATGAAGCCGATCACCCCCCATTTCGCCGCCGCATAAGGCGAGCGCAAGGGAAAGCCGAACCGCCCGGCGGCTGAGGACAGGCCGATGATGGAGGGATTGGAACTCGCCTTCAGCGCCGGCACGGCAAGGCGCGTCACGTTGAAATGGCCGGTGATGTCCACCGCGAGGGTCCGGTCCCAGTCGGCGGGGTCGATCTGGTCCACGCGTCCCGTGGGCCCAGCGATGCCGGCATTGTTCACCAGCACGTCGAGCCCGCCGAGGCGCGACAGCGCGGCATCCATGAACACCTGCACGCCGGCGCGGTCGGCGACGTCGCAATAGCTGCCGGTCAGGTCGGGATCGTTCTGCGGCAGAGCGGCGAGCGCGGATTCGTCCACATCGCACACTTCCACCCGCGCGCCCTCGCGGGCGAAGGCGCGGGCGATCTCCAGGCCGATGCCTCCGGCCCCGGCCGTCACGATGGTGCGCAGGCCGGCAATTCCCATGTCCATGGCGTCTCTCCCTCGGCGTTTCGCCGTTCTTGATTGGGTCCGCGCGGCGCCGGTTCAGTCCGGCAGGATGCCGCGCGAGAGGATGAAGTCTCCGGCGCTCCAGATGTCCGCCAGCAGCGCCTCGCGCGCGGCGGTGCCGTCGCGCCGGCGCATGGCCTCCACCAGGGCCGCGTGATGGATGTGCGCCTCGCCCTCGCGCACGCGCTCCGGCCCGGCCTGGAAATCGAGGTTGAGCACCGGGCCGATCTGCAGCCACAGGCTCTCGATCATGGTGAACAAGGTCGGCAGGCGGGCCGCGCGATAGAGCGCGAAATGCAAATCCTTGTTGAAATGCATGGCGGCGGCGCCGTCGGGCCGGGGCTTGTCCCGCTCGGCGGCGAACGCGCGCTCGCAGCGCAATATTTCTTCGAGATCGGCCGCATCCGCATTCACCGCCGCTGTCTCGGCCGCAAGACCCTCCAGGCTGGAGCGGATGAGGCGCAATTCCTCGAACCGCGCCCGCGACATGAGCGGCACGCGCACGGCGCGGTTGGGCAGCACCTCCAGCGCATTCTCGGCGGCAAGGCGCGAGACCGCCTCACGTACCGGCATGGCGCTGGTGCCGATGGCGCTCGCGAGCCCGCGCAGCGTGAACCGCTCGCCCGGCGCGGCGCGGCCCGCCAGCAGCAATTCCTTGAGGTCGCGATAGACCGTGTCCGCCAGCGTGACGCGCACGATGCGGCCCATGCGGGTGCCGAGCGTTTCGTCGCTTGCCGGAGCGGGTTCGTCGGCGGGGAGAGGCTTGTGTTCCATCACCATCGTCTGCTAAGTGTGATCACAGATAACAGATTGCCGCGCCAATCGGCAACATTTCCGTCGTCGGATGCAAGGAGGACCCGCCCGCAAGGCGTCAACCTCCTGCGGTTCCCGGCGCGGAACCACAGGGAAGAAACAACGCCATGACCGAAAAGCCCCATCCCGCCACGATTCTGTCTGCGCCTCTCCCCCGCCGCCGTGTCCTCCAGGGCCTCGGGGCCGCTGCCCTTGTGGGCGGCATCGGCATGCCCGCCATCGTGAAGGCGCAGGCCGACACCATCACCTTCGGCCATCTCACCCCGCTCACCGGATTTTTGGGCCCGCTCGGTGCCTATGGGCAGATGGGCGTGCAGCTCGCGGTGGAAGAGATCAACGGCGCGGGCGGCGTGAACGGCCGCAAGATCAATCTGATCATGGAAGACAGCGTCAATCCCGCCACCGCCTCCTCCAAGGCCGAGCGCTATATCGAGCGCGACAAGGCGGCGGTGATCATCGGCGAGATTTCCTCCGCCTCCTGCCTGGCAATTTCCCAGGTGGCGGCGCGCAACAAGATCGTATTCGTCAACACCGGCGGCAATTCGGATGCTTTGCGCGGCAAGGATTGCAACCGCTACATGTTCCATGTGGAAGGCGCGAACACCCAATATGTGAAGGCGGTGGGCGCGGCGATGCTGCGCGACGGCCTGATCAAGGGCAAGAAGCTGTTCTTCCTCACCGCCGATTACGCCTTCGGCCATGATCTCTCGCGCGTCGCCAAGCTCTATATCGCGGCGAACGGCGGCGAGGTGATCGCCGACGAACTGGTGCCCACCGACGCCTCGGACTTCTCGGCCTATATGCTGAAGATCCGCCAGATGAAGCCGGACGTGGTGATCTCCAATCTCGCCGGCAACCAGATCACCAATTTCATCAAGCAATATGCCGAATTCGGCCTGCCCTTCCCGTTCGGCGGGTTCGGCTTCGATACCGCGGTCGCCTGGGGCGCCGGCAAGGGCAATTTCGGCGGCGTCTGGCCGTGCATCTGGCATCACGACGTGGACACGGCGTCTTCCAAGGCGTTCGTCGCGGCGTTCGTGAAGAAGTTCGGCAAGCCGCCGGAAAACCAGGCCTGGGGCGATTACGTCGCCACCAAGACGGTCGCCCGCGCCATGAACGAGACCAAGAGCACCGACAGCGCGCAAATCATCGGCTTCTTCGAGAAAGAGCCCAAGCTCGACATTCTCAAGGGCCGCGAGGGCTATTACCGCGCCTGGGATCATCAGCTGATCCAGGAGATGTACACCATCACCGCCAAGCCGGTGGCCCAGGTGAAGGACCAGTGGGACCTGATGGTGCTCGGCAAGGCGGTGCCCGGCCCGAACGACGCGCTCGACGTGATAGCGCCCACCCCGGCGGAAAACGCCTGCTCGTTCCCGGTCTGAACGCGGGTGCCATTTGGCTCCCTCCCCCATGCGGGGGAGGGCTGGGGTGGGGGGTATGGCGCCGCCTCGACCCCGCCATCGCATCAAATCGCATCAAGCGGAGAGACACCCCCACCCTGACCCTCCCCCGCAAGGGGGGAGGGAAGGAAGGGAATGGCCCCGGCTTTTCAAGCGGATCGGGACACCAAAATGCCCCTCGAACTCGTCTTCCTCATCGAGCAATTGCTCAACGGCCTTCTGGTGGGCGTCGCCTATCTGCTGATCGCGCTCGGCCTCTCGCTGATCTTCTCGCTCGGCGGCATCGTGAACCTTGCCCATGGCGGCTTTTATGCCATCGGCGCCTATATCGCGGTGGAAGTGGGCAATCGCTTCGGCTTTCCCGCCGCCTTCGTCGCCGCGCCGCTTTCCGTGGCGCTGATCGGCGTGGTGATCGAGCGGGTGCTGTTCGCGCGCTTCTACCGCGCCGATCCGATCCTCTCCTTGCTGCTCACCTTCGGCCTCGCCATGGTGATCGAACAGGCGCTGCGCATGGCCTTCGGCGCCACGCCGATCCCGTTCGCGATCCCGCAATTCCTGCGCGGGCAAGTCTTCATCGGCGATTTCATCTATTCGCGCTATCGCCTCGCCATCCTGCTGGTGGCCATGGCCGCCGTGCTCGGCCTGTGGCTGCTGCTCCAGCGCACCGCCTTCGGCCGGGTGGTGCGGGCCGGGGTGCAGAACCCGGACATGGTGGGCGCGCTCGGCATTTCGCTGCGGCCCTATCTCACGGCGGTCGCCGCCATCGGCATCGGCCTTGCCGGGCTCGCAGGCGTGATGCTGGCCCCCATCTCCGGCGTGCATCCGGCCATGGGGGCGGAAATCCTCACGGCCGCGTTCGTGGTGGTGGTCATCGGCGGGCTCGGCTCGTTCTGGGGCGTGGTGGCGGCGGGATTGCTGGTGGGGGTGGTGCGGGGACTGACCGTCTATTTCCTCCCGCCCGCCGCCGAGGCCTCCATGTACATGCTGATGCTGCTGGTTCTGCTGGTGCGCCCGCGCGGGCTGTTCGGCGAACGCATCCTGCGGTTCGAGTGAGGATTGCGTGATGCTTCAGCCCAGCCCCGCCCTCGAAACCGCCACCTCGGCCGTCCCCGCGAAAGGGAGCGCGATGCTCGCCCGCAACGCCAATATTCTGATCGCCGCAGCGGGCCTGATCCTCCTGCCCCATTTCGTCACCGCGCTCGGCCTGACGCTCAGTTCGGCCACCGACATCGTGGTGCTGGCGCTCGCCTGCATGGCGCTGAACCTGCTGGTGGGCTACACCGGCCTCGTCTCGTTCGGCCACGGCGCGTGGTTCGGCCTCGGCGCCTATGGGGCGGCGCTGCTGCAGCGCCACGTGTTTCCGGACGCCGGCATCGTGCTGGCCCTGCCCGCCATGGCGCTGGTGGCGCTCGCCGCCATTCCCATCGGCTTTGTGGTGCTGCGCCGGCGCGGCGTGTATTTCTCGCTGCTCACGCTTGCCCTCACCGCTTTGCTCTACACCGTCGCCTTCCGCTGGACCGATCTGACCGGCGGCGAGAACGGGCTCGGCGGGGTGAAGCGCGGCACCCTCCTCGGGTTCGATCTGGAACAGGCATGGCCGTTCTATGTGGTGGTGGCGCTGGTCACGTTCGTGGCGGTCTACGGGCTCCAGCGGTTCGTGCGCTCGCCCATGGGCGCGGTGCTGGTGGCGATCCGCGAGAACGAGCAGCGGGCGCGCTTCATCGGCTATGACACGACGCTCTACAAGGTCGCCTGCTTCGTGCTCTCGGCCGGGCTGACTGCGCTCGCCGGCGGGCTCATGGTGTTCCACCATCGCTTCGCCTCGGCGGACCCGGTGAGCATCGCCTTTTCCGGCGAATTGCTGGCCATGGTGGTGATCGGCGGCATGCGCTCGTTCTTGGGGCCTGCGCTGGGCGCGCTGTTCTTCGTGTTGTTCCGCGAATTCCTCTCCATGTGGACGCCCAACTGGCTGTTTTATTTCGGCCTGCTGTTCGTCGCCTTCATCGTGTTCTCGCCCACCGGCCTCGTCGGGGTCGCGGGCCGCCTGCTGGCGCCGGTTTTGAAGAATCGCGAGCAGGGCTCCGCCATGGGCGCGCGCACCGGCGCCGAGCTGCGCCCCTTGCCCGCATCCCTGGGCAGCGGGCCGCGCTGGACCGGCGCAGGTCCGCTGCTGGAGGCGAAGGATCTTGCCCGGTCGTTCGGCGGCATCAAGGCGGTGCGCTCCGGCGCGGTGGCGGTGAAGGACCGCACCTTGCATGCCCTGATCGGCCCCAACGGCGCCGGCAAGACCACCGCCTTCAACCTGATCTCCGGTATGTTCCGCCCGGATTCCGGCGAGATCCGCCTCGCCGGCGCGCGCATCGACGGGCTGCCGCCCCACAAGGTGTGCGCCAAGGGGCTGGCGCGCTCGTTCCAGATCACCAATCTGTTTCCCACCCTCTCGGTGCATGAGAATCTGCGCCTCGGCGTGCAGGCGACCCACAAGCGCCGGTTCGATCCTTGGACCGATATCGCCGACATTCCCGACATCCACCACGAGACCGGCGAGATGGTGGCCTTCCTCGGCGTCGCCGGCATGGAGAAGGCGGAGGCCGGCGCCCTCTCCTATGGCGGCCAGCGGCTGCTGGACATGGGGCTGGCGCTCACCTCGCGCCCCCGCGTGCTGCTGCTGGACGAGCCTCTGGCCGGCCTCGCCGCCGCCGAGCGCACGCGCGTCTCCAACCTCATCAAGCAGATTTCCGGCGAAGTGCCGGTGCTGCTGGTGGAACACGACATCGACCGGGTGTTCGAGCTCGCCGACGCGGTGACCGTGATGGCCGACGGCGCGGTGCTGGTGGACGGCACGGTGGAGGATGCGCGCTCGGACAAGCGCGTGCAGGACGTCTATATCGGCTCGGGCGCGGCGGCGCTGGCGGCGCGCGACCTTGAATCGGCAGCGACCGACACCGTCATGCTGGAGCTGTCGAAGGTGGATGCCTTCTACGGCAAGAGCCGCATTCTCACCGAAGTGTCCATGGTGGCGCGCGAGGGCGAGATCGTCGCTTTGCTGGGCCGCAACGGCGCGGGAAAATCCACCTTGCTCAAGACCATCGTCGGCATCGTCAAGCCGGCGGCGGGCTCGGTGCGGCTCGCGGGCGGAGAACTCGCCGGCCTCTCCTCCGCCGCCATCGCGCGGCACGGGGTCGGCTATGTGCCCCAGGGCCGGGCGCTGTTCCACGGCATGAGCGTGCGCCACAATCTGGAGCTCGGCCGGCTGAAGCGCATCACGGGCGCGGGACGGCATTTCTCGGAAGAAGAGGTGCTCGACCTCTTCCCGCGCCTGAAGGTGCGCATGGACACGGCGGCGGACCTGCTCTCCGGCGGCGAGCAGCAGATGGTGGCGGTCGCCCGCGCGCTCATGGGCGATACCCGCGTGCTGCTGCTGGACGAGCCGTTCGAGGGGCTTTCCCCGGCGGTGACGGAGGAATTGTTCGACGCCTTCGACCGGCTGCGCCAGCAGCTCACTTTGGTGATCGTGGACCACCATCTCGACGTGGTGCTGAATCTGGCCGACCGCGCGGTGGTGCTGGAGCGCGGGCAAGTGATGCACGAGGGCCCCGCCCGTCCGCTGGCGCGCGACCTCGACCTGCGGCGCAAGGTGCTGTGGCTGTGAGGGGTTTGGTTGCTCCGGTCCGTGCCGCGCTTTCCCCCTCCCCACCCCTCCCCCGCAAGCGGGAGAGGGAGCGTGCAGGGACTTACGGAACCACCTCCTCGCCCGCACCACCCTTGTCCCCTCTCCCGCTTGCGGGGGAGGGCTAGGGAGGGGGCGGCTCTAAGGAGAGGAAAGCGCCGCGTCCGACCGCTTTGATCGACACGTACTGAAAGGCCATCCATGACCAAGATCGCCATCATCGGCTCCGGCTTCATCGGCCGCGCCTGGGCCATCACTTTCGCCCGCGCCGGGTTCGACGTGGCGCTCGCCGACCAGGCCGCCGGCGCCCCAGAGGCGGCGCTTGCCTATATCGACGGCGTGCTGCCTTCCCTCGCCGAGAACGGCCTGTTGAACGGCGAGACCCCCGGCGCCGTGCGCGCCCGCCTCTGCGCCGCGCCCTCCTATGCGGCGGCGTTGGATGGCGCCATGCACGCGCAGGAGAATGCGCCGGAAGCACTGGACGTGAAGCTGGCCCTGTTTGCCGAACTGGACCGCCTCGCGGCGCCGCACACGGTGCTCGCCTCTTCCACCTCGGCGCTCCTCCCCTCGGCCTTTTCCGCGGATCTGAAGGGCCGCGCGCGGGTGTGCGTGTGCCATCCCATCAACCCGCCTTATCTGATCCCCGCGGTGGAAGTGGTGCCCGCGCCCTGGACCAGCGCCGAGACCATGACCCGCGCCGCCGACCTCATGCGCGCCGCCGGACAGGCGCCCATCGTGATGAAGACCGAGCTGGACGGGTTCGTGATGAACCGCATGCAAGGCGCCCTGCTGGAAGAAGCGTTCCGCCTGGTCGCGGAAGGCTATGCCAGCGTGGAGGACATCGACGTCGGCATCCGCGAGGGGCTGGCGCTGCGCTGGTCGTTCATGGGGCCGTTCGAGACCATCGACCTCAATGCGCCGGGCGGCGTCGCCGATTATGCGGCGCGCTACCAGCAGATCTACGAACGCATCTC